>NZ_JBLKDA010000019.1:0-103273 GCF_047530215.1 Enterobacter sp. 01-M-03-SI-ECC | reverse complement strand
GAGTTTTATGAGTATAGTCAGTTGGGTTTTCATCTGTTTTATCAGACTTAGAAAAATGAAATCTTTCAATTCATTGATTTTAAACGCAAAAAAATTTCTAAATGATCAGAATTATAGGGTGTTCACTCTGCTCTATTACCGAGCACGAGGGCCGTATCATCCAGAGCCGCTCTGAAGATTCTATCATCAACGAGATCGAGGCGATTCGCGACTCGGTACCGGGCTTTACCGGCGTGATCTCCGATCTTGGCGGCCCAACCGCGAACATGTACATGCTGCGCTGCAAGTCACCGCGCGCGGAGCAAACCTGCCGCCGTCTCTCCTGCGTCTATCCGAGCATTTGCGAGCACATGGACACCAACCACGAGCCGACGATCAACCTCTACCGCCGCGCGCGGGATCTGAAGGGCATCAAGAAGATCCTCATCGCGTCCGGGGTACGTTACGACATCGCGGTGGAAGATCCGCGCTACATCAAAGAGCTGGCGACCCACCACGTTGGCGGCTATCTGAAGATTGCGCCGGAGCACACCGAGGAAGGCCCGCTGTCGAAAATGATGAAGCCGGGTATGGGGAGCTATGACCGCTTCAAAGAGCTGTTCGACACCTACTCGAAGCAGGCGGGCAAAGAGCAATATCTGATCCCGTACTTCATCTCCGCGCACCCGGGCACGCGCGATGAGGACATGGTGAACCTGGCGCTGTGGCTGAAGCAGCGTCGCTTCCGTCTGGATCAGGTGCAGAACTTCTATCCGTCACCGCTCGCCAACTCGACGACCATGTATTACACCGGCAAGAACCCGCTGAGTAAGATTGGTTACAAGAGTGAAGAGGTGGTGGTGCCGAAAGGGGATAAACAGCGTCGCCTGCACAAGGCGCTGCTGCGCTATCACGATCCGAAAAACTGGCCGCTGATCCGCCAGGCGCTGGAAGAGATGGGTAAAAAACACCTGATCGGCTCGCGCCGCGACTGCCTGGTGCCGGCCCCGACGCTGGATGAGATGCGCGAAGCGCGCCGCCAGAACCGCAATACGCGCCCAGCGCTGACCAAGCACACGCCAATAGTGCATCAGCGTTCGAACGGTAATTCAAGCGTGAAGAAGCCCGTGAAGCGTAAAGCGTAAATAAAAACCCCCGGCAAGCCAGGGGGTTTTATCCAGACGCGTAGGCCGGGTAAGGCGAAGCCGCCACCCGGCTTTTTTACGCGCTTACCCGCCAAACTGGTCCGGGTCCGGCCCAAGCCGCTTGCCCTTATCCAGCTTCGCAATCTCACCCAGCTCATCTTTGTCCAGCCGGAAATCCCAGACGTCGAAGTTCTCGGCGATACGCGATGGCGTGACCGATTTCGGAATGACGACCAGGCCGTTGTCCAGGTGCCAGCGAATGACGATCTGCGCCGGGGTTTTACCGTATTTATCCGCCAGCTCGCGGATAATTTTCTGATCGAATACCCCTTCACCACCCTGAGCCAGCGGGCTCCAGGATTCGGTCTGAATCTTATGCGTGGCGTTCCAGGCGTGAAGCTGACGCTGCTGCATCAGCGGGTGCAGCTCGATCTGATTAATGACGGGCGCGACGCCGGTCTCGTCAATCAGCCGCTGCAGGTGATGCACCTGGAAGTTACAGACGCCGATGCTTTTCACCAGCCCCTCTTTTTGCAGCGCAATCATCCCTTTCCAGGCATCCACATAATGGTCGATAGCCGGAACCGGCCAGTGCATCAGATACAGGTCGACGAAGTCGAGCTGGAGTTTTTCCAGGCTCTCCTGCAGGGCTTCGCGGGGGCGCTTTTGATCGTCATTCCACAGCTTCGTGGTGATGAATAGCTCATCGCGAGGGACACCGGCGCTGGTCAGTGCCTTACCCACGCCGTCCTCGTTTTTGTAGGCGGCAGCGGTATCAATCGACCGGTAGCCGACTTCCAGGGCTTTATGAATGGCGGAGACGACCTCGTCGTTACCGGCTTTCCATACACCTAGCCCCAGCTGGGGCATCACGTTGCCGTCCTGCAGCTTGATTACGGTTTGGTTTGCCATTTTTCCTCCTTCAGGTGCGCATCGCCGGAGGGGAACTCCGGCGATGGGGTGTGCATTAAGTCTGGACGAAATGTCAAAAAACGAAAGGCGAGGGGCAAAAAGGCTTAGCGTGCCGCCTCGTAAATACGACGGCTAACGTCCAGCGTAATGTCGCCGTGTTCGCCCAGCTGGGTCATGCCGTGCTCTTCAAGTTTCGCCAGCAGAGCAGGGATGGAGCTGCCGTCCAGACCGTAGCCAGACAGACGCGTTGGCACGCCCAGGCTTTCAAAGAAGCTGCGCGTCGCTTCGATAGCCGCATCAATACGCGCGTCGTCAGAACCCTCGGTGATATTCCACACGCGCTCGGCGTACTGCAGCAGCTTGGCGCGTTTGGTATCCCGTTTTTCGTTCCACAGCGCAGGCAGAACGACCGCCAGCGTCTGGGCGTGATCCAGACCGTGCATCGCCGTCAGCTCGTGGCCCAGCATGTGGGTCGCCCAGTCCTGCGGCACGCCAGCACCGATCAGGCCGTTCAGCGCCTGCGTCGCGGCCCACATGACGTTGGCGCGAACGTCATAATTTTCAGGCTCTTTCAGCGCTTTCGGGCCTTCTTCGATCAGCGTCAGCAGAATGCCTTCCGCGAAGCGATCCTGAATTTTGGCATTTACCGGGTAGGTTACGTACTGCTCAACGGTATGAACGAAGGCATCGACCACGCCGTTTGCCACCTGACGCGCAGGGAGAGTGTAGGTATAAACCGGATCCAGGACCGCGAAGACCGGCTGAACGTGTTCGTTCATGAAGGCCTGCTTATCGCCGGTGGTTTTGCGGGAGATCACCGCGCCCTTGTTGGATTCAGAACCGGTCGCTGGCAGGGTCAGCACGGAGCCCATCGGGATAGCGCTTTTGATGTCGCTGCCGCGGGTTTCCAGAATGTGCCACGGATCGATGCCGTCAGCGTAGTGCGCTGCCGCCGCGATGAATTTGGTGCCGTCCAGCACGGAACCGCCGCCGACCGCCAGCAGGAAGGTGATGTTGTCTTCGCGGGCGATTTTCACCGCGTTCATCAGCGTTTCGTAGGACGGGTTTGGCTCAATGCCGCCGAACTCGCGCACGTCCAGACCGTCCAGCGCGCGGTAAACCTGGTCCAGCACGCCGGTTTTTTTCACGCTGCCGCCACCGTAGGTGATCAGCACGCGGGCGTCAGCAGGGATCTGCGCGCGCAGGTCAGCGATAGCGTCTTTACCAAACAGAATGCGGGTTGGGGTGTGGAGATTAAAGTTGTTCATTGCTCGTTCCCTTTAGTGGGTGAAAAACCGTGGCGGCACTGATGGCGACCTGATGCTGCACATTGTGGCGCTCCGGGGCTATGCTCTCAATGCACATTCCTGCCGATGTCTTGCCCATTTCTACAGAGCGCTGGAGAAAGCGCGGAAAAGCACGCACACTGTCAACGTCAAAAATCGTATCCGGAGTAACGCAAGATGAACCGTGAGGCTATCTGCCAGCAGCTCACTGCGCAGATTAAGAGATTGATAGATAATGAAAATGGTGCTGGCGATCTGCTGCCGGACATTCGCCTGCTTTACGGCACGCAGCCCGGGACGCGCACGCCGGTCATGTACCAGCCGGGCATCGTTTTTCTCTTCTCGGGCCATAAAATTGGCTATATCAACGAGCGCGTGTTTCGCTACGACACCAATGAATATCTGCTCCTGACAGTACCTTTACCCTTTGAATGTGAAACTTTCGCGACAGAAGCCGTTCCGCTGGCGGGGATTCGCGTAAATGTGGACATCCTCCAGCTGCAGGAGCTGCTGATGGAGATTGGCGAGGATGAGCTCTTCCAGCCGTCGATGGCGTCGAGCGGAATCAACTCGGCGACGCTGTCGGAAGAGATACTCTGCGCCATCGAGCGTCTGCTGGACGTGATGGAGAGGCCGCTGGACGCCCGCATTCTGGGCAAGCAGATTATCCGCGAAATTCTCTACCACGTGCTGCTGGGTCCGGGCGGTGGGGCGCTGCTCGCCCTGGTAAGCCGTCAGACCCACTTCAGCCTGATAAGCCGCGTGCTTAAGCGTATCGAAAGCCAGTACACGGAAAACCTCAGCGTCGACCAGCTGGCGGCGGAGGCGAACATGAGCGTCTCGGCGTTTCACCACAATTTTAAGTCGGTGACCAGCACCTCGCCGCTGCAGTACCTCAAAACCTACCGGCTGCACAAGGCGCGGATGCTGATGATCCACGACGGCATGAAGGCCAGCGCGGCGGCGATGCGGGTGGGCTACGAAAGTGCCTCGCAGTTCAGTCGGGAGTTTAAGCGCTATTTCGGCGTCACGCCGGGAGAAGATGCGTCACGTATCCGAACCATGCAGGGAGTCTGACGGGGAACGTAGGCCGGGTAAGGCGTAGCCGCCACCCGGCAATTTTTAATCACGCGCTGCAGTACTTCTTCTTAATCACCACCGCGATGGTTCCCACCAGGCCCGCCACCAGCAGGAACATCGGCAGCACCATCAGGAAGGTCATCACCTGATCTTCGTGGTGTTTCACAAAGGGGATCATATTCAGCGCGTAGCCGAGCGTTGTCACCACGCCAACCCACAGCAGGGCGCTCAGCCAGTTGAAGAACTGGAAGCGGCGGTTCGACAGGCCGGAAATGCCCGCCATCGTCGGCAGAAGGGTGCGAACGAACGCGAGGAAACGCCCCGCCAGCAGTGCCAGCAGGCCGTGCCGGTCGAACATACAGGTCGCACGCTGATGATATTTATGCGGTAACTGCGCCAGCCAGCCCTTTACGACGCGAGTATTCCCCAGCCAGCGGCCCTGCAGATAGCTCAGCCAGCAGCCCAGGCTGGCGGCAGAGGTGAGGATAACCATCGTGGGCGTGAAGTCCATGACGCCTTTCCCGATTAACGCCCCGGCAAGTAAAAGCAGGCTGTCACCGGGTAAAAAAGAGGCTGGCAGTAATCCATTTTCCAGAAACAGCGTTGCGAACATCACGAGATAAACGATACCGACGACGTGAGGATCCGCCAGCGCGGCAAAGTCGTGATGCCAGAGCGCCGCGATAATATCTTGAATAACAGCCATGGACTTTCCTGTGGAACAGCAGATATGACCCTATTGTACTCCCTAATTCGCCTGTTGGGTTTGATCCCGGGCGCAACTCATACAGACTTTTCTGCTTGCGGTGTTCACAAAAGCGTCCAGAGAGTACATTTCAGCCTGCACTCTACACGATACGCTCGAACCCTGCTGCTAAATCGGCAATCAAATCGTCAACATTTTCTAAACCGATATGCAGCCGAATCAGGGTGCCGGTAAAGTCCACCTCGCCGCCGGGGCGCAGAGCCGCAACCTGTTCCGGCTGGTTGGGCAGGATCAGGGATTCAAAACCCCCCCAGGAGTAGGCCATGCTGAAGAGGGTAAAATTATCCAGATAGCTCGCCAGCTCGTCGTTATTAAGCCGTTTTTTCAGCACGAACGAGAACAGCCCGCTGCTGCCCGTAAAATCACGCTGCCAGAATTCGTGCCCTTTACTGCCCGGTAACGCGGGGTGATTCACGCGCTCAACCTGCGGATGCTGGGCCAGCCACTCCGCCACCTTCAGGCTGCTTTCATGGTGCTGACGCAGGCGAACGCCCAGCGTGCGGAGCCCGCGGCTGGTCATGTAGGCCGTGTCGGCATCCACCATCTGGCCCATCAGATAGGCATTTTCACGCAGCCGATCCCAGCAGCGCGCGTTGGAAACCGCCGTGCCAATCATGCCGTCAGAGTGGCCTATCAGGTATTTCGTCGCCGCCTGAATCGAGATATCAATGTCGAATTCCAGGGCTTTGAACAGCACGCCCGCCGCCCAGGTGTTGTCGATCATGATGATGGCTTCCGGCGCTTTGCTGCGCACGGCCTTCACGATCGCCGGCACGTCGTGCACTTCCATGGTGAGCGACCCCGGCGATTCCAGGAACACAATGCGCGTGTTTGGCTGAATAAGTTCGGCAATGCCTTCACCAATCAGCGGGTCGAACCAGCCGGTCGTCACGCCGAGCTTGCTGAGGATTTTGGTGCAGAAGTCCTGGCTGGGCTCATAGGCGGTGTTGGTCATCAGGATATGGTCGCCCTGTTCCACAAACGCCAGAATGGTGTTGGCGACCGCCGCCGCCCCGCACGGGAACAGCGCGCAGCCTGCGCCGCCTTCCAGCTCGCACATGGCTTCCTGCAGAGAAAAATGGGTTAGCGTGCCCCGACGGCCATAAAAAAGCCCGCCCTTCGCGCGGTTGCGCGTGGCGTTTCTCTTCTCCTCAACGGTATCGAACACCAGCGAGGAGGCGCGTTGAATCACGCTGTTAACCGATCCCTGCGTATATTTTTTGCTGCGTCCTGCCTGTACCAGCGTGGTATCAAGATGCTTCTTAGTCATGTTCGCCAACCCTGTTTTTATACGTCTGGACGTCCAGACTACCACGATTGCAAAAAACTGCACCCGCAGGCTTATCGAATAAGCAGAAAATATTAGCAAAAAACCGCATAAGAAATTTTTACTGCGTAAGCGCAAGGAAAGTGAGCGAAAATTACGGCACCATGCAAATACTAATGAGAACTACTATCAATTCGACGACGTTTTGATATTATTACGCTCAGATTTTGTGATTTGCGTCCTGGAGATACAGAGTGGGTAATAATTTGATGCAGGCGGATCTCTCCGTTTGGGGCATGTATCAGCATGCTGACATCGTGGTTAAGATTGTGATGATCGGCCTGATTCTGGCGTCCGTTGTCACCTGGGCTATCTTCTTCAGCAAAAGCGCCGAGCTGCTTTCGCAGAAGCGTCGTCTCAAGCGTGAGCAGCAGCAGCTGGCTGAAGCCCGCTCTCTGGATCAGGCTTCAGACATGACCTCATCCTTTCACGCGAAAAGCCTGACGACCCTGCTGGTGAATGAAGCGCAAAACGAGCTGGAACTCTCCGCGGGCAGTGAAGATAACGAAGGCATCAAAGAACGTACCGGTTTCCGTCTGGAACGTCGCGTCGCGGCCGTTGGCCGGCACATGGGACGCGGCAACGGTTATCTGGCAACCATCGGCGCGATCTCACCGTTTGTTGGTCTCTTCGGTACGGTGTGGGGCATCATGAACAGCTTTATCGGTATCGCGCAGACCCAAACCACCAACCTGGTGGTCGTGGCGCCGGGTATCGCAGAAGCGCTGCTGGCGACGGCAATCGGCCTGGTTGCCGCGATTCCGGCGGTGGTTATCTACAACATTTTCGCGCGCATGATTGGCAGCTACAAAGCGACGCTCGGTGACGTTGCCGCGCAGGTCCTGCTGCTGCAGAGCCGCGATCTTGACCTGAACGCCAGCTCGGTTAAGCCGGTGCACGCGGCGTCCAAACTGCGCGTGGGTTGATACTATGGCGATGCGTCTAAACGAAAATCTGGACGATAACGGCGAAATGCATGAGATCAACGTGACGCCGTTTATCGACGTCATGCTGGTTCTGCTGATTATCTTCATGGTTGCCGCGCCGCTGGCGACGGTCGATGTGAAGGTGAATCTGCCTGCCTCATCGAGCCAGCCGCAGCCGCGTCCGGAAAAGCCTATCTATCTTTCCGTGAAAGCGGATAAATCGATGTTCCTGGGCAATAACCCGGTAACGGACGCTTCGGTTATTCCGGCGCTGGATCGGCTTACCGGCGGCAAGAAAGACACCACCGTCTTCTTCCGTGCGGATAAAACCGTTGATTATGAGACCATGATGAAGGTGATGGACACGCTGCATCAGGCGGGGTACCTGAAGATTGGGCTGGTCGGCGAAGAGAAAGCGACCTCGAAGTGATGAAGTGATAAAGAAGCTGGCGAAAGCCGGCTTTTTTTATGCCTGGCGGTTTATGCGTTTTTGGTATCCGTCGGTGCGGTAGAGGGGGTTGCCAGCGCATCTTCATCAAGCGCAACGCAGGTGACGTTAGACGTGCGGTACTCACCGTCTGACAGTTTGCGGGTCAGACGCAGGGTGGCGATTTCTCTGGCAAGCAGATACTGGTAATTGGCCTCGAGGCGACCCAGGAGCTTCTCTTTCAGCTCTGGCCGCTGTTTCATGATGGCGTTCATCACGGCACCGTAAATTTCTTCTTTCACCTGTAGCGGATAAATTTCACGGCGATTCTGCCATTTCAGCCGCACCAGCGTCGCCGGGATCGATACCAGGTCTTGCGTAATACGCGTCATCTCGTCATTTTTTGTGTTTCGCAGCGCGTCGAGATTTTGCTTTAAGATAAATTCATCACTTTTTTTATCATCCAAAGTCAAATAAACGTTGTTATTGTTAATTTCTTTCACGTTAATCTTCCCCCAGGCTATAAAAAATTGGGTTATTTTTTTCGCGCGTAATTAAGTTAAGCCAAATTTCATTGCCCGCCTCGTTAATTTCTTTGGTTTTTTCGGCCAATATTTGACTTAGTTTCTGGGCATCTATTTCGCCTTCGGCCTGCAGATCATTCAGCAGGTGAACAAAGGCCTCAATTTTTATGGCGCGAAATAAGCGGTCTTTTATATGGCGATCGTGCTCCTCCAGCAACATATTACGGGATTTGCCGGTACGGGAAACACCAATTAATATATCAGGCTCAAAATCAGAGAGCTTTCTTTTCCCCTGAGTGAAACTGACCTCTTTTTCTGCTTCCGTCGGTTGCTGTTCCACAGGCGTAATGTGGTACTTAGCCGGGACGAGATAGTCGGGCAGCATTTTTAATTTCCTTTAATTTCAACAGGGTGGGGTTGGTAGGTGATGCTGCCAACTTACTGATTTAGTGTATGATGGTGTTTTTGAGGTGCTCCAGTGGCTTCTGTTTCTATCAGCTGTCCCTCCTGTTCAGCTACTGACGGGGTGGTGCGTAACGGCAAAAGCACCGCCGGACATCAGCGCTATCTCTGCTCTCACTGCCGTAAAACATGGCAACTGCAGTTCACTTACACCGCTTCTCAACCCGGTACGCACCAGAAAATCATTGATATGGCCATGAATGGCGTTGGATGCCGGGCAACTGCCCGCATTATGGGCGTTGGCCTCAACACGATTTTACGTCACTTAAAAAACTCAGGCCGCAGTCGGTAACCTCGCGCATACAGCCGGGCAGTGACGTCATCGTCTGCGCGGAAATGGACGAACAGTGGGGCTATGTCGGGGCTAAATCGCGCCAGCGCTGGCTGTTTTACGCGTATGACAGGCTCCGGAAGACGGTTGTTGCGCACGTATTCGGTGAACGCACTATGGCGACGCTGGGGCGTCTTCTGAGCCTGCTGTCACCCTTTGACGTGGTGATATGGATGACGGATGGCTGGCCGCTGTATGAATCCCGCCTGAAGGGAAAGCTGCACGTAATCAGCAAGCGATATACGCAGCGAATTGAGCGGCATAACCTGAATCTGAGGCAGCACCTGGCACGGCTGGGACGGAAGTCGCTGTCGTTCTCAAAATCGGTGGAGCTGCATGACAAAGTCATCGGGCATTATCTGAACATAAAACACTATCAATAAGTTGGAGTCATTACCGGGTTGGTAAAGGCGTGAGATTCGTTGACAATATCATGAGGCAAATTTAAAATCAAAAAAAATGGAGCCTACCCATGAACAGCATCTTTTTTACGGTCATCACATTACTATTTCTGACCGCTGGTGTGCTTTTATTGATGCACGAGTTCAATAAAACGAAAGTGTCGACGGACACCAGTGAACCGCCGCTACCGGAACTCATGACAAAAGAGGAAGGGGAAGACCATTTCTCGGTATTGATGAACTCCGTTACGCCTGTCTGGTACTGGCGGGTGAACCATGAATATATCGACTTTTTGCATGCGACAATTAAGCGGATGAAAATGTCGGAAATTAATGACACGCCTGGACTGTTTGAGGCACAGCGTCGCTGTAGCGATCTGAATTCAGCCGTGTATAAATATTATGACAATATCAAAAAGCGCTGCCTTAACGGCGAGAAGGTCTCTTATTCCGATCTCGACGTATTAAATTTACGTCAGTGTTTTCGCGAGTTCAGCCTGGAAGCCTATCCGGAGCTGGTGGCGCTGGTCTGGCCGGAGTTTGCCCGTCCGGAGGTTAACCCCGATAACGTCTGAGTGACCCTACCGGTGAGCTATTGCAAACTGCCAGCGTCATTGGGATATACTGGACGCTGGTTTCTTTTGCAAACAGGACTTTATGGAACGCTTTTTTGAAAACGCCATGTACGCTTCGCGCTGGATACTGGCCCCCGTCTATTTTGGCCTTTCGCTGGCACTTATCGCGCTGACGATTAAGTTCTTTCAGGAAATCTGGCACGTTCTGCCGAACATATTCTCAATTGCCGAAGCGGATTTAATTCTGGTTCTGCTGTCGCTGGTGGATATGACCCTGGTGGGTGGACTGCTGGTGATGGTGATGTTCTCCGGCTACGAGAATTTTGTCTCCCAGCTTGATATCGACGCGCGTAAAGAGAAGCTCAGCTGGCTGGGAAAAATGGACGCCTCGTCGCTGAAGAATAAAGTGGCCGCGTCGATTGTGGCGATCTCCTCTATTCACCTGTTACGCGTATTTATGGACGCGAAGAACGTGCCGGATAATAAACTGATGTGGTACGTCATTATCCACCTGACGTTTGTGCTGTCGGCGTTTGTGATGGGGTATCTGGATAAGATCAGTAAGAAATAAAGTACACCTTACCCCTCACCCTAACCCTCTCCCCAAACGGGAGAGGGGACTGCCCGGTGCGGCCTTATTTATCCGACGACGCCTGCCACAGATTCAACTCTCCATCCGCAACATGCCTGTCGATTCTTTCCAGTTCATCTTCGCTAAAGTGCAGGTTATCCAGCGCCCGAACGTTCTCCTCAATCTGTTCCGGGCGGCTTGCGCCAATCAGCACTGAGGTCACGCGCGCGTCTTTCAGCAGCCAGCTCAGCGCCATCTGCGCCATGGACTGACCGCGCGCCTGCGCCATTTCACTCAGCAAACGCAGGCTGTTCAGGTTGGCTTCGGTCAGCATTTTTTCGTTCAGACCGCGGACTTTCTTCCCTTCACTCTGCATGCGTGAATCTTCAGGAATTCCGTTCAGGTATTTTCCGGTCAGCAGCCCCTGCGCCAGCGGGGTAAAGGCGATGCAGCCGGTACCGTTTGCCGCCAGCGCGTCCAGCAAACCGGTCTTATCGACCCAGCGGTTAAGCAGGTTATAGGACGGCTGGTGGATCAGCAGAGGGATCTTCCACTCGCGCAGCAGCTCGGCCATTTTTTGCGTGCGCTCGGTTGAGTAGGAGGAGATGCCCACATACAGCGCTTTACCGCTCTGCACGGCGTGGGCCAGCGCAGAGGCCGTCTCTTCCATCGGCGTGTTTTCATCCACGCGGTGGGAATAGAAAATATCCACGTAGTCGACGCCCAGACGCTTCAGGCTCTGATCGAGGCTGGCGAGCAGATATTTGCGTGATCCGCCCGAACCGTATGGCCCCGGCCACATGTCGTAGCCTGCCTTGGTGGAGATCACGAGCTCGTCGCGATATGCGGCAAAGTCCTCGCGCAGCAGACGACCAAAATTCTCTTCCGCGCTGCCTGCCGGCGGGCCGTAGTTGTTGGCAAGGTCGAAATGGGTAATGCCGAGGTCAAAGGCTTTGCGCAGCAGCGCGCGCTGGGCATCAAGAGGCTGAACGTGGCCGAAGCTATGCCATAAACCCAGCGACAGCGCGGGCAGGCGCAGGCCGCTCTTTCCGCAGTAGCGGTACTGCATATGTTCATAGCGGGAAGCGTCAGGGTACCAGGACATGATGTCTCCTTTTCTTATCAATAATTTTTTGAAACGTCGTTTTCATTCTGAACTTATCACATCACTACGCGCGAAGATAATGGTTAACGGTTGCTGTGCGACCAGTGAAGCCCTGCTAATTAAAAATGATCACAAAACGTTATAATTTCCCTCTTTCCTGCCGATAACGAGAGAAGTACTCGCCTCTGGGCGAACTCACCCTCACGGCAAGGAAGACTTATGAATATGCTCCGTAATTTCACGATCCGTTTCGTCATGCTGGCGATTCTCGGGATCTTTTGTTTAATGTGGGCGGGCGTTGGCTTGTACAGCACCTGGTCCCTGTCTCGCGTTTCAGATGGCAACGACGTTGACCGCCAGCTGGTGAAACAGATGACGGTGCTCAGCCAGGGCAACGATCAGTATTTCCGCTTCGTGACTCGCCTGAGCCGCGCAATGGAAGTCAAGGCCGCAGGCGGTACGCCGGATCTGGCCTCTGCCCAGCAGGCGCTGGATAACATGGGCAAGAAGCTGGCCGAGATGAAAGCGATCTCCCCAGGCCCGATGGATGAGCAGATCTCTGCCCGGGTGATCGGCACCTGGCAGGCGCTGCTGGAACAGGGGGTGACGCCGCAAATGCAGCAGGCGAAACAGGACGCGCTGGACGGCTATCGTCAGCAGGCTAACAGCGTTACTCCACCGCTGAGCCGCGCGTTCGGTGCGGCGGCTGAAGAGTTTAACAATGCTGCGGCGAAGTCGCTCGACAGCACCCGCGTGGTGGTGGACGGACTGACCAGCATGACCCGCACGGTGATTATCATCGCCACGATTATCGGCCTGCTGATCCTGCTCTTCACCGACCGTTACCTGGTGGCGATGCTGGTCAAACCGCTGGAGCGCATTCGCCACCAGTTCCGCCAGATTGCCCAGGGCGATCTCAGCCAGCCCATCGAGCCGTTTGGCCGCAACTGCGTGGGGCAGCTGGTGCCGCTGCTGAGCGCCATGCAGGACAGCCTGCGCGAAGCGGTCAGCACGATCCGCTCCGGCAGTGAAAATATCTGGCGCGGAGCAACGGAAATTTCCAGCGGTAACAACGATCTCTCGTCCCGCACCGAAGAGCAGGCGGCTGCGCTGGAAGAGACGGCAGCCAGCATGGAACAGCTGACCGCCACGGTTAAGCTCAACGCGGAAAGCGCGCGTCAGGCGAGCCAGCTGGCCGATGTGGCCTCAACCACCGCCAGCCGCGGCGGCTCGCTGGTGGAGGAGGTGGTGAACACCATGAGCGGAATTTCGGAAAGCTCGAAGAAAATTGCTGAAATCACCAACGTGATTAACAGCATTGCCTTCCAGACCAATATTCTGGCACTCAACGCGGCGGTTGAAGCGGCGCGCGCGGGCGAACAGGGGCGCGGTTTCGCCGTGGTTGCAGGAGAAGTGCGCAACCTGGCAAGCCGCAGCGCCAACGCGGCAAAAGAGATTGAGGGGCTGATTACCGACTCCGTCTCCCGCGTAGAGCAGGGTGCGCAGCTGGTGAGCGACACCGGCACCACCATGGATGCAATTTTGCGCGACGTGACGGAAGTGACGACCATTATGAAGCAAATCGCCTCTGCATCTGAGGAGCAAAGCAAGGGCATTTCGCAGGTCGGAATTGCGATTACCCAGATGGACGGCGTCACCCAGCAGAACGCCTCGCTGGTTGAAGAGGTTTCTGCGGCGGCGGCGGCGCTGGAGCGTCAGACCGAAGATCTTCAGCGCTCGGTGCAGAAGTTCCGCCTGACGGCATAACGCAACGATGCAGGGCCGCACTGAGCGGCCCTGCATTATTCACGACTTTCCCATTGAGTGTGCGTTTTCTTTTTTTAATAGCGCAAGTCAATATATTTAATATATTAAATTATCTTGTTGTAACAATATATTTGGCATTTTCTGCACATTTCAAAATATGAAAATTAATATTGTCTTAAGATTCAGTCGACATAATGAATTATCTTCTTGATACCGGAAATAATTCAATTTATGAAAAAGCTTATTATTTTATGTGCTGCTCTGGCAGGTTTTGCTATGGTCAATACCGCAATGGTTCAGAGCGTCACGGTCGATGTCCCTTCCGGGTATAAGGTCGTGCTTGTTCCGCAATCAACCACGGTTCCTGAGGCGGTAAGCGTTGCGCCTGCACCCGCCCAAACCGTTTATGCTGCGCCTGCTCCGGTTTATCACCCGCGTGCACGCCATGTTGCGAGCGTGGCGGAAGGGATGGTGATTGAGCATCAGTATGACGATCATCACCATTGATACGATGGTGAAGGGTTTCAAAAAAGCCGGGCGAGCACATAGACGCCCGGCAAAGTCTATCAGTGCGTCGCTTCACCTATCAGCGCGCCTGAACCAGCACCCACGGCCGCGCCTTTCAGCACGCTCTTACCGGTCACCGCCGCTGCGCCCGCGCCCACGACAGCTCCTACCGCACCGCCTTTACGCGCGGCTTTGCCTTTGTCGCCGTTTTTGAACATGGCCCCGGTGCCTGCGCCCACAACGGCACCGCCCACGGTTGATTTCAGATCTTTGCCCGTGGCCGCGCCAATAGCCGCCCCCGCGACCGCCCCTGCGGCGGTTTTGTCGATGGCCATTCCCGAGGTGGAAAAAATGAGGGTGCCGATCACCAGCGTTGTTTTAATGAGTTTCATAACAGATCCTTTGTGACTGCTGTTAGTTGATACGTCATTTCTCTGCGTCTGAAAGGAGAGAAACGGCCAGATAGTGCCAGCAATACCGGCTCAACCTTTAGGCTAATCATGCCCTCGACAAGGATCTGTCTGCCGGGCGGCGAACTGCCCGGCCAGTCGTCATGCCTGACGCTTGTCTTCCGTATTGGTCTCGAAGTCGCTCGCGGCGTGGCGCTCGTGCAGCTGCTCGCTCAGCTCGCCGCTGGTGCGGTTAACGATGCGTCCGCGCTTGACGGCATGGCGATTCGCCACGTCTTTCGCCCAGCGCTGCACGTTTGTGTACTTCTCTGCGTCGAGGAACTCGGCGGCGTTATAGACGCTGCCCAGCGCCACGCAGCCGAACCATGGCCAGATGGCGATATCCGCGATGGTGTACTCTTCACCCGCCACGTAGCGGCCGCGCGCCAGCTGTTTATCCAGCACGTCGAACAGGCGTTTGGCTTCCATGGTGAAGCGGTCAATCGCGTACTCAATTTTCACCGGGGCATAGTTGTAGAAGTGGCCAAAACCGCCGCCGAGGAATGGCGCCGCGCCCTGCAGCCAGAACAGCCAGTTCAGCGTCTCGGTGCGTCCCGCCGGATCTTTCGGCAGGAAGTGACCGAATTTCTCTGCGAGGTAGAGCAGGATATTGCCGGATTCAAATACGCGCGTTGGCGGGTTCGTGGAGTGGTCACGAAGCGCCGGTATTTTCGAGTTCGGGTTTACCTCAACAAACCCGCTGGAGAACTGATCGCCCTCGCCGATGCGGATCAGCCACGCGTCGTACTCCGCGCCCGTCACGCCCAGCGCTAGCAGCTCTTCGAGCATGATCGTCACCTTCTGGCCGTTCGGTGTACCCAGCGAATAGAGCTGCAGCGGGTGCGAACCGACAGGAAGATCTTTCTCATGCGTTGCGCCGGAAATGGGGCGGTTGATGTTGGCGAACGCGCCGCCGCCGTTCTTTTTCCATTCCCACACTTTGGGTGGCTGATACGTGTTGTCTGACATGTTGGCCTGCCTTTTGAGTGATGTGTTGAGGCAGTGTAGCAGGAGATTTGTGAAGCGTTTAACGAACTGAGCGTAATCGATCTGCCGCTATTCCTTCCGGCGCTTATATATATCAAATCTGGCATAAGCTTAATCGAAAATGGCATTTTCATAATTAATGCGTTAATGGATAAAGCTGCATATGATGCTTCAACATAAATAAAAGATGCAGTCATAAACACTTTATAAGGCAAGGAGTTAGTGAGATGCGCAAGCTTCTGTTATCGGCAGTGGTCGTTTCGCTCGCGTTAGGCCTGGCGGGCTGTGATGATGCGAAAAATAAAGAGACAAATACGCCCTCAGCGGCAAAAAGCGACGCGCCAAAAGCGGGCGGCTCGCTGATTATCGGAATTACCTCCGGCGACCCGTTAGCCGTGAATCCGCTCTACGCCAGTGACCGCACGACGTTAACGATCATGCAGGCGCTGTATGCTCCCCTCTATAGCTTCAACAACGGTAAGATCGAATGGGGCCTGGCGGAAAGCCTGACGCCCTCCGCCGACAGCCTGAGCTACACCCTGACGTTAAAACCCAACCTGAAATGGCAGGACGGACAGCCGCTGACGGCGGACGACGTGGTCTTCACGTTCAATAAGCTGCTGGATGCCAAACAGCACAGCTTCTTCCGCAGCATGTTTACGTACGGCGATAAGCCGGTACAGGTGAGCAAGGTTGACGATCGCACCGTTAAGTTCACCTTACCGCAGGTCAGCGCGGCCTTTACCGGCACCCTGGTACAGATCTACCCGATCCCGCAGCACGTGTTCGCCAGCGAAGGCGACCTGGAAAAGAGCAGCAAAAACGATGCGCCCGTGGGTTCTGGCCCGTTCAAATTCAAAGAGTATCGCGCCGGGCAGTATTACGCTCTGACCCGTTTTGACGATTACTGGAACGGCAAGGCGAAGCTTGATTCGGTCACCTACCGCTTCGCCAAAGACAGCAACGCCGCCAACCTGGCGCTGCAAAACGGTGAAATCAACCTCAAGATGGTTGACCCGCAGGATGTGAACCGCCTGAAAAATACCGGTAAGTTTGACTTCGTGGTCTATCCGGAAGGCCGTCTGGCCTATATGACGTTCAACCAGAACGTGCCGGTGATGAAGAGCAAAGCGCTGCGCCAGGCCATCGCGTATGCCATCAACAAGGACGAGCTGACCCAGACCGCGTTTACCTCGCTGGACTACGCGAAACCGGCGACGTCGTTCCTGACGCCCGATACGCTTTACAAGACCGATGACGTTGAACAGTACAAATTCGATCTGCAAAAGGCCAAAGACCTGCTGAAGACGTCCGGCGCGCCGGACAACCTCAAGCTGCGCCTGGCGTATCTGAACACCAGCAAAACCCAGGAGAGCATGGCGCTCTACATTCAGCAGGCGCTGAAGGGCATTGGGGTGAACGTAGAGCTGATGCCGCTGGACTCCAACGCCATGTCTCAGCGCAGCCTCGATATGAACAATACCGCGTGGGAGCTGAACCTGGGTGGCTACATCATGGGTTCAGAGCCGGACGGCTACAAATCGCTGTTCATGAGCAATGAAGCCTATAACTACGCGCACTACAAAAATCCGCAGTTTGATGCCCTGTGGGATAAAGGCGCCGTGGAAACCGACGCCGCAAAACGTGCCGATATCTACAGGCAAATTCAGCAGACCGTGGCAAACGACATGACCTACTACCCGATCGCCTACACCAATGCGACCGTCGCGGTGGACAAGCGTTTCGGCGGCACCGAGGAAGCGGAGCCGAAACCGGTCTATCTGTTCCAGGATCTGTCAAAAATCTATCAGAAATAAGTCATTGCCCCGGCCGTCAGGTCGGGGCCTTGGTAAGGGCATGTCGTGAACACACTCCTCACGCGTCGGCTGCTGCAGCTGCTGCCGATGCTGTTCTTTATTTCACTGGTGGCGTTTTTGCTGGTCAAACTCGCACCCGGCGATCCGGTGGCGGCGTACATCACGCCGCGTATGGCCCCGGAAGATATCGAGCGTATTCGCCAGAGCCTGGGGCTGGATAAGCCCCTGGTCACGCAGTACGTTCTGTGGCTGAAAAACGTCCTGCGGGGCGATCTCGGCTATTCGTTAATCTACCATCGACCGGTGCTGGAGATGATCGGCGAACGCATTCCGGCCACGCTGGGGCTAATGGGCGCGTCGCTGCTGATGGCTATCCTGCTGGCGATCCCGCTGGGCCTGCTGGCGGGAGCATTTAAGCACCGCTGGCTGGATCACCTGCTGAACCTGTTCGCCTATATCGGCATCTCGGTGCCGATTTTCTGGTTCGGCATCTTGCTCATCACGGTCTTTGCCGTGCAGCTTAACTGGTTCCCCAGCATGGGAATGCGCACCATCGGCATGGAGGATAATATGCTGGACGTGCTGCGCCACGGCGTGCTGCCGTGTATTGCCCTCACGTTCTACAACCTCTCCAGCTACGTGCGCTACATCCGCTCCAACACCATCTCGCAGCTCTCGGCCGACTACGTCCAGACCCAGCTGGCCTACGGCGCCACGCGTTCCAGCATTTTGTTCCGCCACGTGCTGAAAAACGTGCTGCTGCCGGTGATTACCCTGTTCGGCCTGTCGTTCGGCGAGCTGATTGTCGGGGCCTATGTCACGGAAAGCGTCTTCTCCTGGCCGGGAATGGGGCTGCTTGGGATCCAGTCGATCGCTTCGCTGGACTACCCGCTGATCATGACGATCATCATGCTCTCGTCGATGATGCTGATCGTCGGCAACCTGATCGCCGATCTGCTTTATCGCTTCGCCGATCCCCGCATTCGTACGCTGAGGTAACCCGGATGAGCAGACGCTGGCAGCAGGTTCGTCACCAGCTGCGCCGCAACCGTCCGGCGCAGTTCTCCCTGTTTGTACTTTTTATTTTCGTTGTCGCCGCGCTCAGTGCGGGGTTAAGTCCGTACGATCCGGATCGGATGGCGCTCGGCGCACGCACGCTCCCGCCGGATGCCTCACACTGGTTCGGCACCGACGAGTATGGACGCGACTACTTCACCCGCGCGCTGTATGGCGGGCAGATCTCCCTGATGGTCGGTTTTCTCGCCATGCTCTTTTCCACGCTTATCGGCACGGTGGTGGGAACGGTGAGCGGCTATTTTGGCGGCTGGCTGGATAACCTGATGATGCGCGCCGTGGATATTCTGATGGCCATTCCGGCCTTCTTCCTGCTGCTGGTGGTGAATGCTTACCTCAAGCCGGGCGTGGAAAACATCATTCTGATCATCAGCCTGCTGACGTGGATGAACATGTCGCGGCTGGTGCGGGCTGAAACCCTATCGGTGAAAGAGCGCGAGTACGTGCTTTATGCCCGCGCGTCGGGAGAGCACCCCCTTCGCATTATCGTGCGCCACATTATTCCCGGCGTGCTGCCGACCATTATCGTGGCCGCCACGCTCAATATCGCCTCGGCCATTCTGATGGAGTCGACGCTCAGCTTCTTAGGGCTGGGCGTGCAGGCGCCGGCGGCGTCGTGGGGAAGCATGCTTAACAACGCGCAGTCTTATATTGGCGAAGCGTCGTGGCTGGCGATGTTCCCCGGTATTCTGATCCTGCTGACGGTGTTCAGCTTTAACGTGCTGGGCGATGTCTTCCGTACCGCCTTTGAGCCAGGAGCGAATCGCGATGAGTAACTTATTAGCGCTTGAGAACCTGCAAACCACCTTCCGCACCCGCGAGGGTGACGTTCACGCGGTGCGCGGCGTGAGCTTTCAGGTGCAGCCGGGAGAACTTGTCGGCATTGTGGGCGAGTCGGGCTGCGGGAAAAGCGTCACCTGTAAGTCGATCATTCAGCTTCTGGGGAACAACGGGCGGATAACCGGCGGCAGCATTCGCTTCCAGAATGACGATCTGGCGCAGAAAACGCCCGCGCAGATGCGCGCCATTCGCGGCAACGAGATCGCGATGATTTTCCAGGATCCGATGACCGCCCTGAACCCGGTGCTGACCATCGGCAAACAGATGGCGGAGATCCTGATGCGCAACAAAGGGCTGACCAAAAAAGCGGCCAAAGCGGCGGCCATCGCCATGCTGGAACAGGTGGGGATTGCCGAGGCGGAACGCCGGTACGACCAGTATCCCCACGAGTTTAGCGGCGGGATGCGCCAGCGGGTGATGATCGCGATTGCGCTCTCCTGCAATCCGAAGCTGCTTATTGCCGATGAGCCGACCACCGCGCTGGACGTGACTATTCAGGCGCAGATCCTGCGCCTGCTGAAAAGCCTGCAACAGGAGACCCAAACCGCGATTCTGCTGATCACCCACGATCTCGGCGTGGTCGCGCAGGTGTGCAGCCGCGTGGTGGTGATGTACGGCGGGCTGGTGATGGAAGAGGGGAGCGTGGAAGACATCTTTTATCGCCCTGCGCATCCTTACACCCAGGGGCTGCTGGCCTCGCTGCCGCGACCGGATGAGGCCAATCAACGTTTATCGCCCATTGAAGGTGCGCCGCCAGGCCTGCTTAACCCGCCGCCGGGCTGCCCGTTTGCCGAACGCTGCCCGAAACGCATGCCCCAGTGTGAGCGGCAGCCCGCTTTTTACGCCACCGGAGCGGGCCATCGCGCCGCCTGCTGGCTATGGGCCGATAAGGAGATTCAGGCATGAGTGAACACCAGGTGCCGTTAGTGAGCGTGCGCGATCTGCGCAAGCACTATCCGCTTAGCGGCGGTTTGCTGCGTAAAGGGGCGGCCGTGAAGGCGGTCGACGGCGTGAGCTTTGATATCCAGCCCGGCGAGACGTTTGGCCTGGTGGGCGAGTCCGGCTGTGGAAAATCGACCCTCGGGCGCGCCATCCTGCGCCTTTTCGATATCACCTCCGGCGAGATCCATTTTGCCGGGCAGGCGATCGCCCACGCCCGTGAGAAAGAGCTTAAGCCGCTGCGTAAACGAATGCAGGCGATTTTTCAGGATCCTTACTCCTCGCTCAATCCCGGGATGACCGTGCGGCAGCTGGTGGCCGAGCCGATGCAGATCCACGGCTATAGCCGTGAAGAACAGCGCGAGCGCACGGAAACGCTGCTCTACAAAGTGGGCCTGAAGCAGGAACATCTTGAACGGTTCCCGCATGAGTTCAGCGGCGGGCAGCGCCAGCGCATCAGTATTGCTCGCGCGCTGTCCGTGCGTCCTGAGTTTGTGCTTTGCGATGAGCCGCTCTCGGCCCTGGACGTTTCGGTGCAGGCGCAGGTGGTGAATATTCTGCAGGATCTGCAGCAGGAGCTGGGGCTGACCTATCTGTTCATCGCCCACGATCTCTCGATGGTGCGCCATATCTCCAGCCGGATTGGGGTGATGTACCTCGGTAAGCTGGTGGAGGTGGCCCCGGCGAATGAACTGTATCAGCGTCCGGCACACCCTTACACCCGCGCGCTGCTGGCAGCGGTTCCTCAGCCCGACCCGCGCATTCGCAATCTCGAAGACGCGACCCTGCGCGGCGAAATGCCGGGCCCGACGTCCGCGCTGCCGGGGTGTAAGTTCTGCAGCCGCTGCCCGCACGCCATGCCGGTTTGCCAGACACAGGAGCCCGCGATGCAGGTGATCGCGCCAGGGCATTTCGCGGCATGCTGGTTGTTTAAGATGTGAGCCTTAAACGTGTCGGGTGGCGCTGCGCTTACCCGACCTACGAGATTTTGTGTTTTGTAGGCCGGGTAAGGCGAAGCCGCCACCCGGCATGACCGGCGGCACAACGCTATCCCCAGCGCTGTTGTTAATTTTAGTCATTGTTGCGACGAATAATTTGCCGCGCAGGTGTATGATAAACGTTCCTCTGTCAGGTTAATTACAACGTGCAGACGACGACAACCAATAAAAATTGCCGCCTGCCTGTTTTAGGTTGGATACATGCGTAAAGGAACGTTAAGCAGTGATGCGCCATTCGGGACATTGTTAGGCTATGCGCCCGGTGGCGTGGCGATTTACTCTTCAAATTACGGCAGTCTGGACCCGCGCAACTACCCGGAAGACGCGGATTTTCGCAGCTATATCGGCAACGAATACATGGGCCACAAGTGGCAGTGCGTGGAGTTCGCCCGCCGTTTCCTGTTCCTCAACTATGGCTTCGTGTTTACCGACGTCGGCATGGCGTGGGAGATTTTCTCCCTGCGCTTTTTGCGTCAGGTGGTGAACGACAATATTCTGCCCCTTCAGGCGTTTGCCAACGGTTCGAAACGCGCGCCGCGCGCCGGAGCGCTGCTGATCTGGCAAAAGGGCGGCGAGTTTCACGAGACCGGCCACGTGGCGGTGATCACCCAGCTTCTGGACGATAAGGTGCGCATAGCTGAGCAGAACGTCATTCACGCTCCGCTGCCGCTCGGGCAGCAGTGGACGCGCGAGCTGCGTCTGAGCGTCGAGAACGGGTGTTACACCCTCCATGACACCTTCAGCGACACTGAGATTCTCGGCTGGATGATCCAGACCGACGACGCGGAACACAGCATTCCCCAGCCGGAAATCGACGGCGAACTGCTGAAAATCAGCGGCGCGCGGCTGAAAAACACGCGTCAGTTCGACGGGAAGTGGCTCAACGAAAATGACGCGCTGCAGCAGGCGTATATCCGCGCCAACGGCCATGTGATCAATAAAGATCCCTGCCAGTACTTCACCATTACCGAAAGCGCCGAGCAGGAGCTGATCAAGGCCACCAACGAGCTGCACCTGATGTACCTGCACGCCACCGATAAGGTGCTGAAAGACGACAGCCTGCTGGCGCTTTTCGACATCCCGAAAATCCTCTGGCCGCGCCTGCGCCTCTCCTGGCAGTGGCGTCGCCACCATATGATCACCGGTCGTATGGATTTCTGCATGGACGAGCGCGGCATCAAGGTTTACGAGTACAACGCCGATTCCGCGTCATGCCATACCGAGGGCGGGCTTATCCTTGAGGAGTGGGTGAAAAACGGCTATCGCGGCAACGGGCATAACCCGGCGGAAGGCCTGCTGGAAGAGCTGACCGGCGCGTGGAAGCACAGCCACGCGCGGCCGTTCGTCCACATCATGCAGGACAACGATGTCGAAGAGGATTATCACGCGCTCTTTATTCAGCGCTCGCTGATGCAGGCCGGGTTCGAGACCAAAATCCTGCACGGGCTGGGGGCGCTCAGCTGGGATGCCGCCGGACAGCTGATTGACGACGAAGGTCGCCACGTCAACTGCGTGTGGAAAACCTGGGCGTGGGAGACGGCGATAGAGCAGATCCGCGAGGTCAGCGAAACTGAATACGCCGCCGTGCCGATCCGCACCGGACATCCTGAAGGCGAAGTCCGCCTGATTGACGTCCTGCTGCGCCCCGAGGTGCTGGTCTTCGAACCGCTCTGGACGGTGATACCGGGCAACAAAGCCATTCTGCCGGTGCTGTGGCAGCTCTTCCCGAACCACCGTTACCTGCTCGACACCGATTTTGAGGTTAACGATCTGCTGAAGCAGACCGGATACGCCGTCAAGCCGATTGCCGGACGCTGCGGCAGCAATATCGATCTCATCAGCGCCCAGGACGAGCTTCTGGATAAATCCAGCGGCAAGTTTGTCGACCGCAAAAACATTTACCAGCAGCTGTGGTGCCTGCCGAAGGTCGACGGCAAGTACATTCAGGTCTGTACCTTTACCGTAGGCGGGAACTACGGGGGAACCTGTCTGCGCGGCGATGACTCGCTGGTGGTGAAGAAAGAGAGCGATATTGAGCCGCTGATCGTGGTGAAGGATAAGTAACGCGGCTCCGCTATAAAGACGCCCCCGCAGGCCATCCGGCGGGGGCTTTTTTTTACTCTTCTTCTTCGTTCTCTCGCGCAGCTATCTTCAAATCGATGATGCGGCCAATCTGGTCATGGTAAACCGTCAGCTGGTTGTACTGGCTCATCTCGGAGATGATCTGCGGTGAGACGTTAAAGCTGCGGGCCAGCTCCTCCTGGTGAAAATAGCCCGGCTGGCGCCGCCTCACGTGGGCCCGGCGGCGATTGTACTGATACCACAAAATCAGCAGCCAGCCGTTGAGCGCGGCGAACAGCAGATAGACCAGCACCGTATTAAAGGAGGCAATAATCACGCTCCATCGGTGTTCACTCTCATCGGTAAGCTGCATCCAGAGCCTGGCATAGAGGAAAAACAGAAATCCTCCCCACGCCAGCAGCGTCAACGCGGCATCGAAAAGACGCGGCAATAGCCGATGCTCGGTCAGAATTAAGGTATTTTCGTTCATTGAATGCTTCCTTTTCCCCGGTCCGGACTGATCCAGCGCGCCCGAGCGCGCTGACGTTTAAGCATGACTTTTGGAAAGGCGACGAGGGTGGTGAACAGGCCGATCATCCAGTACACCATCGGGAACCAGATCACCCAGAACAGCGAGCTGGCCACCTTGCGCTCATAGCGCCGCTCAATGTACAAACTGACCAGGAACTGCAGCAGGCACATCACGCCCAGCAGCAGCCCGGTAAACTCCGGTGGAAACAGGCTCTCCACGGTCAGCCTGGCGGGAACAGGCGCGACGTGGCTGAGGAGGAACAGCAGCACCGTCATCGCGTAAGCGAAGGCCCACAGCGTCGACAGCGCGTACTCCAGAAACAGGGGCCACATGCGGTGATGCTCCCAGCGGACAATCCTGCGAAGGTTGACCAGAAACACCTCCGCGCCGCCCTGGGCCCAGCGCAGACGCTGTTTCCACAGCCCCTTGAGCGTCTCCGGCATCAGGATCCAGCACAGCGCCCGCGGCTCGAAAAAGATATCCCAGTGGCGCAGCTGGAGCTTCCAGCTGATGTCGATATCTTCGGTGATCATGTCCGGGCTCCAGTACCCGACGTCCGCCAGCGCCTGTCGTCGGAAGGCGGCGATGACGCCGGAGACGGTAAACACCCGGCCATAGATCCGCTGCGTCCGCTTGATGAGCCCAATGATGGATGAGAACTCGCCCACCTGAATGCGGCCAATCAGCGTCGATCGCGTGCGAATACGCGGATTCCCGGTAACCGCGCCAACGTGGGGATACTGAATCAGCGGTGCCACCAGATACGCTGCCGTATCGCGATCGAGCAGGGCATCGCCGTCAATGCAGACCAGCAGATCGCCCCGGGCCGCCGCCGCCCCGGCTTTGAGCGCCACCGCTTTTCCCTGGTTCTCCGCGAGGTTAATCACCCGAAGACGCGGCTGCTCCTGTGCCAGGGCCTGCAGGACCTCCGCCGTGTTGTCAGACGAGCCGTCGTTGATGGCGATGACTTCAATATTTTCATACCGCTGCTCCAGCGCGGCGCTGATGGTCTCCCGGGCATTCCTGCCCTCGTTGAAGCAGGGAATAAGAATGGAGATGAGCGGCTCGCCGGGCAGCGCGGGCGGCGGTGTTTCTTTATCCCACGGCCAGTGGCGTTCAAGCTGAAACCAGAAATAGAGGCCGCCGGTTATCCAGAGCACCGACATGAACAGCGGCCAGAAGAAGACAAAATCCAGAATCAGCTCGCCGGTAAAGAGGGCGGCCACGCCTAACGGCAACCCGAATACCAGACATAAAATAGAGAATGCGATAATGCGATCAGTCATTGTCAGGGTACCAGTAGGAGGAAAATTCAGGCCTGATGTGTGAGATAGCAGGCTGGTTGTTGATGAAATCGTCGGGGTAGTAACCGTAGTTTTTGACGCCGTTCAGCTGGAGCACGCGCATCCACTGCGCAAGCTGGCTGTCGGATACGGCGCGCTGCGGTTGCCGATCCCAGTCTTTCGCCTGCAGTTCAAAAATGGTTTTATCGAGCGCGCCGGGGCGGGCAGCGACCGCGTTAACCAGACGCGTCAGCCAGGCATCGCTCTCGTCAACCGGGACGGACTCCATCAGCGGCATGGCCATCGGTACCGTCCAGTCATACTCCGCCAGAAAATCATCAAGATTTTGCGCGAACCACGCTTCGCTTTCCGGCTGCAGAATGGGTAAGGCGAACATATTGCGGGCGGTTTTTATCTGCGGGCCGCGGATATGCTTTACCGCCAGGCTCAGGGTGTGGGTAAACCCGATAAGCGTCTGGCTTTTCTGGCGCGTGCTGTTCTGAGCGGTATCGTCCACGTCCGTCAACACCGCATCGTCATGGAACAAGATCCCGTTGAAGCTGGCATAGCGGGCCAGATCTTGATAGATATCCGTCACCTTCTGGCGCACCTGCGGGTCCCAGGGGGAGAGCCGGATATAGGGCTCGGTGGCCTCGTGCAGCCGGCCGGTCTGACGATCCCGACGCTGCACGCGCGGCAGGGCAGGGTCGAGATCGAACGAGAGCACCGGCATCCACGCGAAGACTTTTACCCCCGCGCGGGTCTGCAGCTGCCAGGAGACGAAGTTGAACAGATCGGCCCGAACCGGCAGCCAGCGGTTGGGGAAATAGAGCGCCTTGATCCTGCCGTCGCCCTGCGGGTCGGCAAACGCCTGCAGGAAAACGTGGCTGATTTTCATGTCGTAGACCCGCTGGATCAGCTTATTGATGTTTTGGGTCTGCTGGGCGGGGTCGGGATCGTATACGTAGTCCAGATCGACGTGCATGACGCGCACGGGATCGCGCTCCTGAACCTGGCTGACCGTACTGGCAAACGCCTTGAGCGAGGGATTTCCGGCGATCAGCAGACGGGGGATGTTCCCGAGGTCCTGCACGTTACCCAGCCCATCCTCAAGGGTAAAGGCCAGCTGGTAACCCTGCTGTCTGGCGATCGCCAGCGACGTACCGTTAGCGGCGCCGTAAGGCCAGACCCAGGCGCGCGGCGCTTTGCCCGTCACCTGCGTGATTTTTTCAGTCACTTTGCGAACGTCATCGCCGATCCGCTGGCTGAACTGCTGGTCCGTTTCATAGCGGCCCGTGGCTTTATCGTAATAGCGGTTGGCGATCGCCGGTTCCCGGCTGCCCTGCGGGTTAGCCGGAATGCCGTAATGCGAGGCCCAGGTATGCGATCCAATCTCAACCAGCGGAGACCGGCTCAGCTCGCGCACCCTATCCCACGTCGCGAAGCGATCGCGGGGCGTCATCAGGCCGCCGAAGTTAACTTTTTGATTTTCCGGCGTATCCACCCAGCTGCCCACCGGCGCCCACAGCGCAGGAACGTTCCACGCCTGCAGCAGCGGCCAGACGCGGGTGTAAAAGCTGCTGTAGCCGTCGTCAAAGCTGAGCAGAACCGCTTTCGGCGGCAGCGTTTTTTTCCCGTCATGGGCATCCAGAATGTCCTGCACGCTGATGGCGTGATAGCCGTTGTGCAGCAGCCAGCTTATCTGCTCGTTTAACGCGCTGGTGCGAACGGAGAGGTAGCGCTGATCGGCGGCATCATCTTCTACGTCGTGGTAGGCCAGCACCAGAAACTGGTTCTGCGGCCAGGGCTTGCTCGCCTCCAGCTGTGGTCTCTGTTTGGGCGCAATAAAAGAAAGTGCCTGCGCGCAGGCGCTCGCGCTGAGGCAGAGCCAGCCGATGAGCATCAGGCTCGCGGAAAAACGTGTGTTTAGCATAGTCATCCTTAAAAACGTAAAGTCGCATCAAACGTGACGGAGAGGTTGCTCTCGCGTTTGCCGTCGTAAGGGCGCTTGTCCCAGTTCAACATCACGCCGGTATCCATGACGCTGTTCCACTGAACGCGCTGTCCGTATCCCAGCAGGGCGATGGCGCCAGCGGACTGATTTTTCTGCCAGTAGCTGCCGCCTCCCGCCACAAGCTGCTGGCTCCAGAGGGTGTCGTAATGGCGAACCATCTCATGGTCGACGGCCAGGGCCGCCGTCACGGAGAGATCCCGCGCCGGGTTGTAATAGAGCGTGTCGCGCAGGCTGTTTTTGCTGGCGGCGATCCCCGGTTCGAGATCCAGCGTCAGGGACGGGGTCTGCCAGAGGCGCTCCTTGCCCGTAAGGCTGTATTCCTGGCGCCGGTTATGGTCTGAGAAGCGGCTGAGGGCGGCGCTGAACTGGTACTCTCGGCGCTCGTTTTGATACCAGCGCACGCCGGTCTCGCCCCGGTTGGCGCTAATTCCGTTGCGTAACGCCCGCAGGGGCGTGGTGCGCGACAGGCGCTCAAGGCTGCCGCTGACCTGCCAGTTGTCGGTCACTAAGTACGTTGTTGCGAGACGAGCGCCCGGCTTGTTTGCCCCGTGATAGCGGTTGCTGGAGAGCTCGGCTTCGAGCTGAAGATCGCGTGGCCGCCACTCGACGCCGCCCAGCAGGTGGCGGCTGGTGCCTCTGCCTTCGTCAAAATTACCCGCTGCATAGCGGGTGCCGGCAAACAGCCGCCAGTTGTCCGCCAGGGGCGGGCTATAGATCGTGGCGTCCCAGTTGAGATCGTGCGTCCCGCTGACGGGGTTATCGGAGTGCAAACCCTTGCTCGCATTGAGGCGCAGTTCGGACATGTGGTGGACGGTGCGAAGCCTGTCGAGGCGCCTGGCGCTGCGATCGGCAGGCGCGCGGGCGACGACGTCGTCGGCCAGTAAATCCATCTGCCGCCACTCCTGCAGATCCATGGCGACGTAAGCCTGCTGCTGCTCAAGTTCCAGATTCGAGGGTTCCAGCGCCTCCGCCCTTTTTAGCCTTTGCTCGGCCGCGCGCGGCAGGCCCCGCGCCTGAAGCAGGGTGGCGTAGTCAATCTGCAATCCCTGGTTGCCCGGCGCCGTTGCCGCCAGATGCTGAGACAGCCTTTCGGCTTCCGGCAGGGCGTTGGTCGCCAGCAGATAGTTAAAGCGGAGAGACTGCCCGGTAAGCCACCGATCGTTCGGCTGAGGGGTAGGGGAGCCGAAATCGTAGCGGGTCCAGGGGACGTTGCGGGTCTGGCGCGCTACGTACCGGCGGGCGGATGCATACTCTCCGGTATCCAGCCAGGCATAGAAAAGCGCGTGCTCCTCGTCCTGCGGATCGGACGCATATTGCGGATAGCGTTGCAGAAGCGAGAAGGCGGCAGCGGCGTTTTTCTCCTGCAGATACGCGGAGATAACCCAGCCGATTGCCCAGCCCGGCACCGGGTGCCGGGCGGCCGTCAAATCCTGATACTCGCTGATGACCTGCGGATAATCAGCATGGGCGTACAGCGCGCCGAGCCGGTCTATACGCGCAAGGATGACATCTTCCGCCGCCTGCGGCTCGCTTTGCCAGCGAGAAAGCAGCGCGTCGTAACGATTCAGCGCAGATTGCGCAAGCTGCAGGCGCTCTTTTTCCGTTCTGCCCGGCACATCCGCAAGGCGAACGCTTTCGGCTGCGGCATTCAGCTCAAGACGACGACGCTCCGCCGGGGACAGAGCCACCTTTTGTGAAAGCAGGAGCGCAGGGGTATTCACCCGGTTATCCGTTAGCGCGTCGATCTGCTCGCGGAGAAGCGCGTGATTTTCTGGCGCGAGATTCAGCGCCCGCGTGTCGGCTAAAAGCCGATCCCAGCCTTTGCCCTGGCGTGACCAGACGTACGCCAGCGTCTGAAGATGCGCCAGAGTGGGGTTTTCGGTGACCAACTGCCGGGCTTCCTGCAGGGCAAGCGCATCTTGACGGGCATCGGCCAGGGTTTTGATATAGCCAATACGATAATCGTCGTTATCCGGCGCAAGGCTTCGGGCCTGTTTCCAGAGCGCCAGCGCGGGCTGCCACGCCTTCTGGTTTCTCCTGGCCTGTGCGACGGCCGCAACGCCGCGGGCGGGCAGCGGCATATAGATGCTGTAGCGCTGCCAGACCTGAATAACTTCGTCATCATGACCTGCCCAGGAAGCCACCTGTAACCAGTCCGCAACGTTTTCAGGCGTCAGGGCATGCTGCTGCTGATAACGCTGAAGATAATCGAGAAACGACGCGTAATTACCGTTACGCGCCTGTTGAATCTGCCGATCATAAACGGATTCCGTAGCCTGAACCAGAACAGGAAAGAGGAATAACAGAAACAATAATGTTGGAGTGCGATAAAAGAATAACGTACTGAAGCGATGCGATCTTTCCATATCTATTTGCCATTTGTTTGTCATTAATCCATTGCATAACACGGCCGCCTTTAAGCTCAGCGTAAAAGGCCATAAATGAGAACATTAAATCTGAATACGGTGATGTTACGGGGTACTTACTTAAAGGTAATTATGGAGCCTCATCTCAGTTGACTGGATGGGAGGTAATGTACACCTGATATGTTGCCGGATAAATATGCTGAAAAGCGGCGGTATCGTTTTGAGATAATTCTGTATTAAGCAACTTTTAGCGATTATTTTCAATTGCTTGCTTAATTATAACTTATTGATTTTTAATATATTTATTTTTAATGTGACAGATTTTTATATATTTTTAATGCCGTTTATGTGCCTCAATTAAAGTACTTTCTGGTGCATGTTTGGGAAGTTTCATGACAAAAATTCTTAATGTTTAGTGAGGTGTCTTTTCTGGGGTTGTTTTTTATTTATAATTAATGCCAGACATTGAATGATGGTCTACAGGAAGTCTTACCCAACAATGTCTGTATTGAGGGATGTCCAAAGCCAGAATACATTTATCGTTAATATTACAGCGCTATAAAACGAAGGCGGTCTGCTTTGCGCAGGATCGTTCTTGCTTTAATCTAAAAGGGATGGTTAGTGGCAACTTCAATAGTGTTAGTGACTCAGGATCGCTACCTTGTCAGGGGGATGCGGATATTTTTTCCGGATATTATCCTGCTCGACTCGATTGACAGAAACATATTTGATAGCGGTGCAGATGAATATTCTGTATTGATTGATAGCCGTTCTCCGCTCCGCTTATATGATTACCTGATACGCCATCCGGCCAGAACGAAAAAAACAATCTGCTGCGTTATGCTTGATATGCGACACCGCGAGGAGAATCTGCTCAGTATGAAGTTATTCATGAACACGTCGCTTACGGCGCCGGACATGGCCTCGCTGTTCAACCTGGTGCTCAATATGAAGGGACGGCGCCTGACCACGAAGTGGCTGCTGAATTTACGGCTCAGCACGCACGAAGCGATCATGCTGCGGTTGCTGAGGGCAGGCATGTCGATGGAAGCCATTGCCGATGATCTGAACACGTCGGTGAAAAGCCTCTATCGCAAACGAACGGCGCTCTCAGAACGTCTGGGGGCGGAGAACTTCAACGAGGCGTGTTTGTTTATCTTTAAAAACAAACTGCTGGACGCGGTTGGGAACGATCCCTAGATTGGGGAGAGGCCAAAAGCAAAAACCCGCCACGAGGGCGGGTTCTTTAAATAGTGGTGCCCGGACTCGGAATCGAACCAAGGACACGGGGATTTTCAATCCCTGTGACAAAATGTTAAATTCCATAGAAGAATGATCGGTATTTGTTGAATCGCATCCTGATTAATTTTCAGGTGCTAAAATGCATTTACAATCAATCGATTATCCAACGTTGGGCGTTAAGCCTCGTATTATACCTGTTGTTTCCACTAAGGGCGGCGAGGGTAAGTCTACTCAGTCAGCTAATCTTGCAGGATTTCTGGCCGATGCAGGCATCAAAACACTTCTGATTGATGGCGATCATGCTCAGCCAACGGCCAGCAGTATATTTCCGCTTGAATACGAAGCCCCTGGTGGTTTGTACGAACTGTTGATGCAGACAGTTGATCTCTCCAATCCAGATAATCTGATCTCCCGTACGTCAATCAATAATCTGGACATTATCGTTTCCAACGATCCTCGTAATTTTCTCCCTACTGCAATGCTGAATGCGCCTGATGGACGAGTTCGTCTCCGAAATGCTCTTTCACATCCCCTTTTTAATTCATATGGCGTGATTATTGTCGATTCACAAGGCTCGCGGTCAGTGATGTCTGAGTTAATCATCCTTGCTTCCACCGGAACCATGGTGGGTATTGCCAAACCAATTCTTCCTGATGTCAGGGAGTTCATGCGCGGTACAGTCGCGCTGATGGAAGAATTGCTGCCTTATTGTGCGTTTGGCATTCAGCTTCCGGTCACAAAATTGCTCATCAACTGTATGGAATACGACAATCTGTCTGTTGAGACTCTCGCCGAAGTCAAAGCGGTCGTTGAAGATAAACGCTACAGCGCCCATGCAGACAAAATTCATATCGACTTGCTGGAGACATGTATCTATGACCTGACTGTCTATGTCCTTGGGCATGTTAAGGGCGTACCGGTACATCGTCTTGAAAAAAATACCCGGCGTAAAAGCGACTCAGCATTTACGTCAATGTATCAGTTGGCATGTGAACTTTTCCCTGAGTGGAAAGCGAATTTTGATGCGTTAGCTAATGCGGGGGGCGAGGAATGACCTCTAACAACCGCAGAAATGTATCAGGGCTGTTTTCTCAGGATGCTGAGCAGAGCGTCATTGGTGGCCTGATGCTTGATAACGACTGCTGGGATGAAGTGGCGCTACGTCTCAATACCGATGATTTCTATTTTAAGGTTCATCAGGTCATCTTTCATGAAATGGCGCGCCTGGTTGCAGCAGGGCGTCCGATTGACCTGATCACACTTGCTGAGAGCATTGAAAGCCGCGGTAAGGATGCGCTTGAGCAACTTGGCGGATTCGCCTATCTGGCTGAACTTTCAAAAAATACTCCGAGTGCGGCCAATATCGTCGCTTACTGTGACATTGTTGCCAGGTACAGCCAGGGGCGACAGTTGGTCGCAATTGGTACTGAGATAACCGAGACTGTTAAGGCATCCGGTGCTGATATCGGGGCGGTGATGGAAACCGCAGAGCAAAAAATTACGCGGCTGGCAGAACGTTCAGAACCACAGCAGGCTGTGACGCTGCTTGACGGCATGGAAAAACTCCTGACAGAGCTGGAACGTCGTTGCAATGTGCTTGATGGTATTACTGGTACGCCTACGGGATTTGAAGATTTTGATGCCATGACCAGCGGGCTGCAGACTGCTGATCTGATACTTATAGCAGCAAGGCCTTCAATGGGGAAAACTGCTTTTCTGATCAGCCTGATTCTTAATTCACTTCTGAAAAAAGCCGATACGCATGCGCAGTTTTACAGCCTTGAGCAGCCCACCGAGCAGATCCTCATGCGTATGGTCGCTTCACTTGGCAGTGTAGATCTAACACATTTAAAAAATGGTCAGATGGATGATGAGGACTGGGCGCGCGTTTCAAACGCGTCTTCACTATTGATGGGGGACCTTAAAGACCGCCTCATCATAGATGACACTGGCTCACTGACCCCCGCCATGCTCAGAATTCGTGCCCGTCGTAACGCCCGCCGTTATGGTCACCCTTCTGTCATTGGCCTTGATTACCTGCAACTGATGCGTTGTCCGGATCACGAGAACCGCACACAGGAAATTGCTGAAATCTCGCGGTCACTCAAAGCGCTGGCAAAAGAAATGAGCTGTCCGGTTGTTGCCCTTTCGCAGTTGAATCGTCAACTGGAGAGTCGTGCTGATAAACGGCCTAACAATGGCGATCTTCGTGATTCCGGTGCACTGGAACAGGATGCTGACGTAATTGTCTTTATCTATCGTGATGAGGTCTATCACGAAAACACTGAAGACAAGGGGGTTGCTGAAATTATTGTCAGCAAACAGCGTCAGGGACCAATTGGTACCATCCGACTGCAATACGAAGGCCGATATACGCGTTTCTCTGCTAACCCTGGTCAGACCGGGAGGTTTGCATGAGCAATGCCCGTGGTCTCAACCTTGGCGACGCCATGTTGCAGCGAGGAAAATCACCAGCTCAGGCTGCTGATAATAATACCCCCCCTGTAACACAGCCAGTAAACGAAATGGCAATGGTTCTTACCCTTGACCAGCTTCGCCCCAATCCGGATAACCCGCGCAAAGGGCGCAACCCTCGTTTTGAAGAAATCAAAGCTTCCGTCCGTGCTCGAGGATTGGATTCGATTCCAAAAGTAACCCGCGATCCGGATGGTGATGATGTTTATATCTTTAGTGACGGAGGAAATACCCGGTATCAGATCCTCTGCGAACTCTGGCAGGAGACTGGTGATGAACGTTTTTATCGCGTTCATACAATCTTTAAACCCTGGCCTGGACGTCTAAAATGTCTGGTTGGTCATCTGGCTGAGAATGAGGTCAGGGGAGATCTTACCTATATAGAAAAGGCATTTGGTGTTCATAAAGCGCGCGTAATTTATGAAGAGCAACTGGGTCGAAGTGTGACTTTGCGAGAGCTTTCGGATCTGTTGGGTAAGGAAGGTTATCCTATTGATTACTCCAGCGTAAGCCGAATGGAAGATACGCTTAATTACCTGTATCCACATATGCCCCAGTTGCTTGAAAGTGGTATGAGCCGTGGTCAGGCAACACCACTCCTGAGCCTTCGTTCTTCTGCTATGAAGGTCTGGAAATCTTTCAGCGGTGACGTAAACCCAGAATGTTCTCTTGATGATGTGTTTGGTGCAGTTTGCCGGTGTTTTGATGAACCTGAAAGCTATGCCCTTGATATTTTCAGGGATGAGTTTATCGGTCAACTGGTTAAGGCTCTTCCCCATCCAAGCCTGAATTATGACCGCTGGTTAATTGAACTTGATCCTCGTGAGCAAAAACGCCGGGAACAGTTTGGCGAGCCACCTCCACTGCCAGCACCCACACCCGCGTCTGAACAGTCAGGTGGGCGGGAGCGCACAACACCACCAGTTACGACCCTGCCTGCAGATAAATCATCCCAGCCCCCTGTTACTGGTCTGCGTAGCGGTACGCTGACCACGCTAGGGCGTCCGGAAGCTTTACCAGAACTTCAGGACAATACTGCACTTCCCGGTGGTATGTCTGTTGGAAGTGAGACGCGTCGTGAAGTACAGAATGACCTGTTTGGCGGAAATCCTGTAGTTACCGGTCAGACAGAGAATCCTGATAGCGCCGGAGAATGGCAATTTAAGTCAGATGTTAATTCCAGCGCCCTCATTTCTGCTTTTGGCGAACAGGATGAGTCCTCCATCTCTTCAGTTAGCTCAGTGGCCTTCGCGGCAACCGGGCTGGAGCCGGTCAATGATATCTGGCACATCCCTGCATTACAGGACGACATCGAGCACCTGCAGGATATGACTTATCGGCTTACTTTCGAAATTGCCGAAGCGATGGGCTGTGCGGACTGTGTTCGGGAGAATAAAGACCATCGTTCAGCTGGTTTCTCCATTTCAGAGAACTCCAGTGAGTTTACTCTTTTCCTCGCAGGGCTATCAGGTTCACTGCCTAACAAACAGTTCAATATGTTCATGTTCTGCCTGAATTTTTTTGGCTCTCAGGAACCTACAGATACTGCCGTTTTCGATGATGTCACTGTTGTAAAAACAATGCGTCTTATTCGTGTAATACGTCGTCTGCGTGAGCTGCAGCGTCTGGCTGCGAAGGGAGGGGAAAATGTCTGAAGACCTGAATGATGAAATGGCTCAGGCCAGTACCGCTATTTTCACCCAACGCGGTATCGATGCTATCAGGGCAAAAGTGCACTCATTACGTCCGTCAAAAAAGATTTGCGAATGCTGCGGCTCGGACATTCCCGCAGCCCGCCAGCTGGCAGTACCGGGCGTAGAGTTGTGTGCTGCTTGTCAGGATGTGAAAGAGAAGCAGGATGTTCACCGTGCTGCCGGCAGCAGGGGGCTACACCATGTCTGAAAACACAAAAGTGATTGCACGTATCCGGCGACTGATGGCGCTGGGTACCCGGAACAGTAATCCACACGAGGCGGCCCGTGCAGTGGCGCTGGCTCAACGGCTGATGCAGCGTCATGGCCTGACCCCTGACATGCTTTCTATTCATGATATCCAGGAGTCCGTTTGCCAGAACCTGACCAGTAATGCTGAAAAAGTGCCAGCCTGGCTAAGTTCTCTTGCAACGGTGGTTTGCATGGCTACGGGCTGCCGCTGCTGGTTTGGCTGGCATGTCCACACAAGTTGCAGTGGTGTAAAAAGCGTCCGCCGATCTCTGCACTTTTATGGTTTCAGCGGGAGAGCCGAAGTTGCGCTCTATATCTATACCGTTTTACAGCGGCAACTTCGTGCAGACACTGACGGTCAGATTGCCGGATACCGGAAGCGCCGGATTCTTAAGAACACGCTCCGTCGCCGAGCCGATCAGTTTCGTGAAGGGTGGGTATCTGGCGTCTGGCAGGTACTGCAGTCATTTGCTCCTTCAGAATGTGAGAATTCCATGCTTCAGCGCTGGCTTGCCCAGCGTCACACCGGCGACCCCCTTGGTGCTGTAAGCGTCAGGGCAGCTGGTAAATGCCGTGGCGACAGAGCAGCACGCGTAGCGGGCTGGCTCGCAGGGCGGGATACCGAAGTTCATCAAGGCCTGACTGGTGCGCAGGCTCAACAGCAGATTACGGCGGGAGGCTGTACACATGATTGACTTTTTTTTATGGAGTGCCTGCCTGTCGGGCTGGCTTTTTGATGTTCTGCTTGTTGCCGATCAGATGATATCAGGAGGGGGCCTATGAGCCAGCACAATCTTTCACAGGCCACCACGGCCATCCTTTCATCACTGCTGATGGATGTCAAAAACGGTAATATCCGCCGCTGTGAGTCGCTGGGAATGTCTCTCGAGGAGATACGCGCACTGAGTCAGCTAAGCCTTGATGAGCTGCACTATTTGAGCCAGTCACACGTTTCTGTGCTTGATGTTAGCCTGAATCACGAAAATTTTTGGCTGATGCTCAACCAGGCACGTAATGAGCAGAAACGAATGCTGATGATAGACCGGGCGCTTGAGCTTGGCGGTTCAATGGAACTGATTGATAAATACTTCGGCCTGTCTCCATCAGAGGTTAGTGCACGGCGTCGTCTGATGGGGATAGAGTCTCGCCAGGGCCGCACACAGTCTCTGACGGAGCCACAGGATTCAGCACTATGGATCGAGTGGAAGGCTGCCGGGCTATCATCCCCGGACTCTCATCAGGCTCTGGAAGCGATGATGCTTGCCGCTGAGCAGCATGGCCTGTCACTGACCGCAGTCTGGAGCAGGGTCTGCCAGTGGTGCCGGGAGACAACTCCAACCCCAACCCGCAAGAGTGAATCACAACAGCGCAAGGAAGCATGATGCAGATGACCGACTTTTCTTCACGTCAGCACGTTTCCCCCTCGGTTCGTCGCAGGGCGCAACGGCTGTTCAGCGCAGTATGCTGTGGTGAGAAGGTGTTCCGTCGGTTGACGATGAACGGCTATCTCAAGATAGATGTTGGGCCGTTCTGGCGCATCCTCAGTAAGGATGGAGGTAAACACTGGTGGCTGATGGATCATGAGACCTATAACCGTGAAATACGGCGGTAACGGAATGCCGCTGCTGACCGTACAGTGCCGGGTTCGTCCCGGCATTGTGCTGTCTCAGGTTGAAGAGGAGAGCAGAAAATGACCATTCCGGCAGACAGCATAGTTGCTCATACACTGTCCAGGATGCAGCGTAGTCTCGAACGGCGTACAGACACTGGTGATGTCGGTCAGGAGCGCAGCGGGCTTCTTTTTATGGGAAATGTACATGATGCGTTTCCCCGGCAGCTGTTTCTGGATACCCGTCTTTCGCCACTGGATAAAACCGCCTGGGTGATGATCCGGTTGTATGCACAGCAGAATGAAGGTGCTGTTTTCCCGACTTATGATGAGCTCCAGGTTCAGCTGGCGTCGGCACATTCAGAGAAGGCCTCCAGAGATACAGTCAGCCGCGTTCTGCTGATGCTGCGTCTTACAGGCTGGCTCAGCCTGTGTAAGCGTGTTCGCGACGACCATGGTCGTGTGCGGGGCAATATCTATGCACAGCATGATGAGCCGCTGGGCTACCGTGATGCTGAGACTTTTGATCCAGGCTGGCTGACCCTTGTTGAAGAGAGTTGCCTGAGCAGGAATAAAGCCGTCCGTATGACGGCGCTGGCTGTAGTCAATGATATCCTTCATGATCCGGGAATGCGCCACCGTCACAGCCGCCTGGCCATTATTGAGAGCCGGCTAAGTGCACCTGCCACACCAGAACAAATGGCTCGTCAGCGACAGGCTGTGCAACCGAGTCCGAAATCAGGACTCAGTAAAAAACGCATAAAAAACAGCCCGAATTCACTGAGTCCGGAAAACGGACTCAGTTCCCTTAAACCTGATAATTCACAGAGTCCGGAAAATGGACTCAGTAAAAAATCAAGGACTTACACCGGAGTCCGAAATTCGGACTGTAACGTACGTTCTTTCACACACAGTGTGAATAAAAAAACGTACGTACCGTGTGGTGAGCAATTCCTGCCAGATGATTTTCTGAACGCTCTGAACAGTGAAGACAGGCAGATGCTGAGTACGCAGATGGCTTCGCTTCCGGAGACAATGGCAAAGGCCCTTGCTGATATGCTGCGTGAGCAACAGGCCCTTGGAAGGCTCAACAATCCGGTGGGCTGGATGTTCTCTATGCTACGCAAGGCGCGAAGTGGTGAGCTAAAAATTTCAGAGGATACGGCGACTGCCAGTTCTGGTGGAACAATTTCCCGCCCGGTTGAATCACGTACTGTACCCACAGCCAACATCCCTGTTCAACCTGCGAAACGCCCGTCTCAGGGGCAGGTAAGGGCGATGATTGCGGCTATTCGGCAACAGGTCCAGAAATGATTATGGCATCAAAAATCTTTTCTGATTAAAAAGTGAGCTTGTTGCGGGGCGCAACAAGTATAAAAAATAATCAATTCTGATGTGTGGCGGTTAATGTTTCGCGGGATGGTTTTACGGCTGATTAAAAAGTGAGCTTGTTGCGGGGCGCAACAAGTATAAAAAATAATCAATTCTGATGTGTGGCGGTTAATGTTTCGCGGGATGGTTTTACGGCTGATTAAAAAGTGAGCTTGTTGCGGGGCGCAACAAGTATAAAAAATAATCAATCCTGACGTGTAATGGTTAAGTTTCGCGGGATATTTTTACTGCTAGTTAAAAAGCGACCTTGCTGCGGGGCGCAGCAAGGTTAAATATTAACCAAATTACAATTTCGTTCGTGGAATTATGAGTTTCGCGTTGTTGGAGATACCGGTGTTTCAGGACTATGCCTGCTCATCTTAACTGAACACAGGTGACAACGATGGCTGAAAAAAATGAGAAAAAAACTGGTGCGCTGCAGTCTGAAATGACGATCGCGCTTCATACGAATTACGCAATTGGGTTATGGCAAGGGCGTCAGCCTGAAAAACAGGACGGTGAAAAGCCTGCAAGGCACGGAATTATCGGTATGCCTCAGTTTTTCCACCGTGCGACTCTGATTAACCAGGATTCCCTGCGAAATAATCCATGGGCTGATGTTGCTATGTTTAACCTGGAAGAAAAGATCAAGGTTGCATCAGATTCTATGACTGCTTTGATACAGCAACTTGATGCTGAAATGTCCATGCTGCCGCCTGGTATTACATTGACAGAAGTTGCATCTGTTGAGCCACTCGATATCCAGGTATTTACACGAACCCCTCTGGGTTACAGGTGTGTATTTCTGTTAGTAGGTTTCGATCAGTTTGCGAAAAAGGCACTACAGGCATCGCATTATGGATTAATTACACGTTCTCGCCGTGATCATCATCTTAGCGAAGGCGGCAGATTAATTCGTCAGGTCTATGGCTCTGTTTTATCTTATCGCCGTATCGATGCTACCCGGTTTGATGCTGTGGAAAACAACGAAACATGGAAACAAGCCTGCGAGGTGGCGGGAGAGCCAGATTTGTCTGTTCTTCTTGGTGAAAAACGTTCAGCTTTCTCACCGCCGGTTAATGAATCGAGCGTAAACCTGCTTCGAATGCGATATCGGGCTGCCTGACCGGGGAACCACCATGCGGTTGTTTATCTGCGAAAAGCCCTCACAGGGGCGAGATCTTGCGAATGTTTTGGGTGCCACCCGACGTGGCGACGGTTTTCTAACTGGCCCTGGCGTCACTGTTACCTGGGCAGTAGGGCATTTGCTGGAGACTGCACCGCCTGAAGTATACGGTCAACAGTATGGTAAACCATGGTCGCTCTCTGCTCTGCCGATCCTGCCTTCCCCATGGCAGGTAGTGGTAAAAAAGGAGACGCAGTCTCAGTTCAAGGTTATTGAGCGGCTGCTGCGCCAGGTCGATGATGTGGTTATCTCCACTGATGCGGACCGGGAAGGAGAAGTAATTGCCCGTGAATTGCTGGAATACTGCCGCTGGGACGGTCCTGTACAGCGGCTTTGGCTTTCTGCCCTTGATGAAATGAGCATCCGTGCAGCTCTCAAGGATCTGCGCCCGGGTGCCGAAACTCTTGGAATGTATCATGCGGGACTTGGTCGCGCTCGTGCCGACTGGCTCATTGGAATGAATCTGTCCCGTCTGTATACATTGCTTGCGGTACAGTCAGGATTCGACGGTGTGATTTCTGTCGGGCGGGTGCAAACTCCCACCCTGGCACTGGTTGTCCGACGTGATCGGGAGATAGGGACATTCATCCCTAAACCTTTCTGGCAGGTTAAGGCGCTTCTGAGTGCGAGAGGAAAAACTTTTCCGGCGCAATGGGTACCAGCTAAGGTTTATACCGACGAAGAAAAACGCTGTGTACATCAAAACATTGCGCAGCAGGTAGCGCATCTTTGCCGGCAGGCTGGCGCAGCGACCGTAACAGAATGTGAGACGAAGCGTGAAAAAGCGTCTGCGCCGCTGGCTTTTTCGCTCGGCACTTTACAACAGGCCTGTGGTCTGCTCTGGGATATGTCCCCCCAGCAGGTGCTTGATACTGCGCAGAGCCTCTATGAGAAACACAAGGCAACCACTTATCCACGAACTGATTGTGGATACCTTCCTGAGTCTATGCGTGAGGAAATCCCCTCGGTTCTTTCCGCTATAGGCCTGTCTGATCCAGAGTGTAGTTCTATTCTTTCAGGTTTAAATACTTCGTTTGTTTCACGGATATGGAACGACAAAAAAATCACAGCTCACCATGGCATTATCCCTACCCGAAACGCGTTTAAGTTTTCTGCGTTAAGTGAGGCAGAGCGAAGGGTATACACCCTTATCCGCCGAAATTATCTGGCACAATTTCTTCCCCTGCACGAATCTGATATTACTCGTCTGCAGTTTGACATTGGCGGGCAATTGTTCCGCACAACAGGAAGGACGGAGATTGTAATGGGCTGGAAGGTCCTTTTCAGTAAGGAGGAAGAGGATAGTGCAGGGGATGATGATCTCAGTATTGAACTTCCTCCTCTCAGGAAGAGTGACCGTTGCGGAGTAAACGGTGCAGAGGTCGTGCAGCAAATGACTCGTCCGCCGGCTCACTATACTTTCGCAACACTCATCGGCGCTATGATGAACGCGTCAGCGTTTGTTACCGATATTGCTCTTCGTAAGGTACTGAAGGACAACGCCGGATTAGGCACGGAAGCCACCCGTGCTGGTATCGTTGAGCAATTGCTGAACCGCAGATTTATTGTGCGCAAAGGTAAGCAGCTTCGCGCGACTGATCTTGGTGCTGATGTCATTGATGCTCTGCCCTCGCAGTTAACCGACCCCGGAATGACTGCACTTTGGGAACAGGCTCTGGATGAAGTAGCAGAAGGACGCCTTACCCTGAATGATTTTTTGCAGCGACAGGTCGGATGGACCCGTAACCTTGTCAGCATGGGAGGACAGCAGCGGGTGAGCATTAGAATACCACCCACACCATCGTGCCCTTTATGTGGGGGGAAAACTCGCCTAAAAAAAGGACAGAAAGGAGAGTTTTGGGGGTGTACTCGTTATCCTGATTGCAAAGGAATCATCAACAACGACACCCAGAAACGTAAAAGCGCGCGTAGCTCTAAGGCTGTAAAACCAAAGAATAATTAATTCCTTGTCTCTCATTGCGGGGACAGGATGCCTTTGCTATTGTTGCGACGGCTCTGAAGCCGCACCCCGTGACTGCGGGTCCTGTGAGCATCAAATGCAGTGCTTGCAGGATACAGTCTTGTTGGCCGCGTCCACACCTGAACGTGAGTCAAAAAGGCACAAAACTCCGTGAAACCGTGCCGGGTCCTGAACACACCCCCGGAGCAACTGCGTAAGCAGGTCAACATCAGGTCTAATGGTGCAGACCTCACAGGCGGTGCCGAAAGGTGCCGCTTTTTTTATTTTTTGGCATTGATGATTTTTTACGCACACCGGCGTTGACATCTGCTGCGTCTGAATAAATGATAAAGAGGCTAATCGTTGTCATCGACAACTGCCAATGCCCTGGTGATTTGAGAAGGGCGCCTTCGGGTAATCACATGCCAATGCCACATAAAACCTGAGAGTGGCGCCTTCGGGTGGTAAACCTGTTTAACCTCTGAGAACAGGTACTCCTGGCGAGTTGAGGTCCATTTCACAAATACAGCCAGTCGGCAAAAATTTGCTGACTTCCCTGCGGGAAACGTTATCCCGCAAGGGATAGATGTTTCTCCGCTACCAGTTTAGTTTTCACTCCGGAGATAACATCATGACTGCTACTACAACTGCATCTTCTTCCACCACCTCTTCCTCTGCCAGCCAGAAAAAAGAGTATTTCAATCTTAACGTAAGCGGTATCGGCTACCTGAGCTCGATTCGTCGTGTACAGGGCCAAAACGGTGAATTTACCTGCGCTGTCATTAATGCCCTGACTGGTCCTACCGACAACGCGTCATACACTCGCTTCGATGTCACTGTTGCGGGCCCAGAAGCTACAAAACTCATCAACCGCTGCCAGAAGGCCGTGGATGAAGAGGAAAAAGTATTGCTGGGGTTTGTGCTGAGCGGCCTGAAAGCTGACGTGTTTACCCTTCAGTCGGGCGAACATTCCGGTGAATCCAGACCTTCTCTGAAGGCTCGCCTGATTAAGGTTGAGTTCATTAAGAAAGGCCAGGAAGTCGTTTACACAGCGCCAAATGCATCTCAAACCCCGGAACAAGGTTCTGCGGCTCCTAAAGACTACGATCCGAACTCGTTTTAATTCTTTTTTCTTACATCCGGTAAATCTCTTTCGGGAGATTTACCTCTCTCGATAACGTAACGGAGCTCTCGCATGGGAAATCCATTCGGTTTACTGGCTTCAGAAGCTGGGTATCAATTACAAATTCAGGTTCTGTCCAGTCAGCGCGGTTTTTATATCGGAACCGCGAACGAAATGGGACCCGTGTCCCGTGAGTCAGTCGAATACTACAAAACCAGTCTGCAGGCCGATATTGCTCTTGAAAAAGGGGAATGGACGCAGCGTGAATATGATTAGGTACAGGAGATTACATCATGGCAAGTCGCGGAATTAACAAAGTTATTCTCGTTGGCCATCTCGGTCAGGACCCCGAAGTGCGTTATATCCCCAATAGCAGCACAGCTGTTACAGGGTTCAGTATTGCAACATCGGAGTCATGGCGTGATAAACAAAGCGGTGATATGAAGGAAAAGACTGAGTGGCACCGCGTTGTGTTGTTTGGCAAACTCGCCGAAATAGCCGGTGAATATCTGAAAAAAGGATCACAGGTATACATTGAAGGCCAATTGCGGACCCGCAAATGGACCGATGATGGCGGTGTTGAACGCTGGACAACTGAAGTTGTGGTTGGTGTGAATGGTACGATGCAGATGCTGGGTAGTCGTAATGCCCCTGCTGGTACCGGTAATGCTCAGCAGCCCGGGCAAGCTCAAGGTGGTTGGGGTCAGCCTCAGCAGCCTCAGCCTCAGCAGTCAGCTGCGCCACACATTCCTGCTAATGAACCTCCAATGGATTTTGATGATGACATACCGTTTCTGGGGCATGGTTATGGGATCTGCCGAAAAGCGATCTACGCCATTTCCTGATACGATTTTACAGAGGCGCCAGTTTGACTGGCGCTTTTTTATTCAAGATAATCTTGGCAGGAGCGGGGTACTTTTTTAATGCCAGTTATACTGAGAATTAACGGATTCAAATTTTTCTTTTACTCGAACGAGGGAAATCCTCTAGAACCCGCTCATATTCATGTCCGTAACGCTGATGGTGAAGCGAAATTCTGGCTTGAAGATGAAGTTAAACTGAGCAGGAACGATGGCTTCGATGCCCGGGCTCTTAAAGAGTTGACTAAGATGGTTCAACATAACCAGACGATGTTTGTGGAGGCCTGGAATGACTATTTCAGCTAAAAATGTACGATTTGATGAGACCACTATGTGGGTCGAATTAAACGATGGCAGGGTGATGGGCGTACCAATCGCCTGGTTTCCACGTCTGCTGAATGCCACAGACAAAGAACGTAATGACTATGAACTGAGTAAACGTGGTATTCACTGGGATAATCTCGATGAGGATATCTCAGTCGATGGCTTGCTCGCTGGCCGTGGTGACGTGACCCATGTTCCACATCGCGTAGCCTGATAATCATAAAGTAGCAGACTAAGGCGCCGGATTTTCCGGCGCTTTTCTTTTGAAGGTATTGCCAACTGGCTGGATAAATCGGTCTCGTGTAGCTCCTTCCCCTGCTCCCGAAAACGGTGATAACCCTTGAAACTGGATATCCTGGTCTTTCGCGGTTGCCCCACCGAGGAAATTTTCTTCAGTTTGCAGTAATAGTTTTACATTGTCCGAAAAGGCATCCCCGCCAGAATATCCGACTTGTTTCGGACAACTCCTGGGGATTCCTGATGGTAAAAATAAACCTGCAGACACGTTATCGGCTTGGGGCCATCACGCTATGTCTGCTTGCCGCTGGCTGCACAGACTTTAGTTCTCGCTCTGAACCCATGAGCAGGCTTCAGGGCTCTCCCCGTGTTCAGGATCTTTATCAAAACCGTTCCCCTGAAGTTGTTCGATACGATCGTTACACACTTGCGAGTACGCGACCTGTAGATGCTCAGCGTGACCCGCTGAATCAGATTATCGATATCAGGATGCCTTTGCAGATGGTGAATACCATTGGGGAAGGTATGCGATACGTGATGCTTGAATCAGGTTATTCACTGTGTTCAGGCGAACCGGGTGTATTCTCTGAATTGTTCGTTAAACCATTACCGGCTGTGCAGCGTTCAATAGGACCTGTGAAGCTTGGAGATGCTTTACAAATCCTGGCCGGGCCAGCCTGGCGTATGCGCGTAGATGACCTGAATCGAGAAATTTGTTTCGTTCTGCGTGATGAATATCGACATCTTGCCCTCTCAACAACAGGTCCCTTGCAGGCGAGTGTAGCCAGTCAGGGAACAGGGAAATCTGCTTCTACAGGTACACTACTTAACAGTTCTAAGGGACTTTCTGGTACTGGAAATAACAGCTATCCGTTGCCTCCGGCTCGGCCGGAAAGTTCCATTTTGTCACCAGGGACATCAAAAGTTACCCCTCAAGCTGTTTCCTCTTTATCTGCTGCAACGACAGCAAAAACACCCCGAAACCCGTTCTCTGCCAGCGAGCCATGGGAAAAATCTACGGTTCCGGTGCAGAAAACACAGGCAGGTTCCGCAGCTAACTTAACATCTGGCAAGGTAAAACCATCGACAGAGTTGGCACCTGCGCCTGCGCCGTCAGCATTGTCAGTTGCGTCAGCACCTCTGAATAAAGCTGCTCTTGGTGTGCCTTTAACTTCATCTGGTGCAGTGAAACCAGGTGGAACGGTTCAGAACAGTAATCCCCCTTCCACTATTGTCTCTCCTGCTGCTCCGGTCAGCGGAAAAACTGTTTTCACTCCGGGAGCATTGCTTTCCTCGTTACCAGACGGACAGGCCTGGACCTCGCAGGCAGGCACTACGTTAAAAGAGACTCTGATCCAATGGGCTACATCGGTTCGCTGTGAGAGTGGCAGCAGTCCTACCTGGGTAGTTATCTGGCCAACGCCTGTGAACTACCGCATCGATGTACCATTTACGCTGCGTGGTAATTTCGAGTCGATTATCGTGCAGCTGTTTAATTTATATCGCGCTGCAGAAAAACCCCTCTATGCAGCTCCAAATCGTCTCCAGTGCCTGATATTCGTGGACGATAAGCCGATTCAGGACGGGAAATGATATGGGATATGCGCTGCCAGTTTTCGCGCTTTGTCTTGTCATCGTCTTGATAGCCGGTGATGCACAGCAACATTCATCCGAGCATGTACGGCTTGCGCTGCAGCAGACTCAGCCTGATCAGCTTGCAGCAGACATGCTGCGGACTGCTGATGTCGTAAATAACTGGCGTCACGGGCGGACAATAACAGATGGCCCCGTATCAACCGCACTGACTGGAATGGTGCCGTTACCAGACAGTCGCATCAAAAGCATTATTCAAAACGGTCGCCTGTGGATCTGGGTACCTGAAACAGACGGTGTTTATGCCGCGTTGCGCGCCCGCTCAGTGACATCTGCGCTTGCCCTGACCGTCAGCGGCGGTCGTCTGCGGATGGCGGATGGCACTGATATGAACCTGTCTCTGCCGTCCGGTGTGACGGAAGGCAGCATTGTTTATCTCAACTAACAGAATCAGGGAGCTGCGGATGCCGCGTATACCTTTCTGCCTGACAGTACTTGCTGCTGCGTTTGTGCTGTCATCATGTTCGCTGAGTGAAATCAGCAAAATAGACAAGGAAGCCGTTGGGCAGGCCGATACGGCTCAGCGAGTGTTGCAGAGTCGTCAGTCCATATCACAACCAACTGTTGTCTGGATGGATAAGCCCTGGGTAAACCTGCAGCCAGTTACGCCGGTAGTCTCCACGCCGGACGAAAAGAATCTGCCTCCCTGTCAGATAACGATTAATCGTCCTGATGGTATTTCACTGCCTGAGCTGGGACAGCGCATCACTGCGCTATGTGGTATACGAGTCTCCATCACACCAGATGCATTTGCTGCGCTGAGCAACGTGAGTACCGGCAGCGTGGTAACTTCTCAGATGAGTGGTCAACTGCCGGCGCCGGATGACAATGGTCGGGTTCCCCTGGCACAGATGGGGGCTACGTCAGCTCAGCCCGTCTCCGTTCAGCCATCACCGGCGCTCATGCGTGGCCTTAAATTCCAGGGAGATGTTCGTGATCTGCTCGATGTCGAAGCCAGCGGGTACGGGCTGTCATGGCGCAGTGACGGAAACGGAGTTTATTTTTATCGACAGGATACCCGCACTTTTCAGCTCGTTATCCTGAATACGAAAGTAAACAGTAGCGCATCAATTAACTCCGGCTCTGGCAATCAGCTGGGCAGCGGTGGCGGCACATCGGGGGGGACGAGCGGAGACATTAGCTCTAATCAGAAGACCGATTATGGCATGAACAGCGACCTGTACGACGACATTCGTAAAACCATCGAGCAGATGCTGACGCCAAAATCAGGTCGTTTCTGGCTTTCAGCAGCTACTGGCACGTTGAGTGTTACTGACACACCGGACGTTCTGGAGCGTATTGGTCGTTACATTGAGTATCAGAATAAGGTTCTAAGCAGGCAAGTCCAGCTCAACATACAGATTGTCAGCGTCAACCAGACGCGTAATGAGCAACTGGGTCTTGACTGGGGGCTCGTATACAAATCCCTGCACAATTTTGGCGCCACTCTGACCGGTTCAATGGCCAATGCTTCGACTTCAGCAGGCAGTGCCGGCATTTCGATTCTCGACACGGCAACAGGCAATGCCGCCAAATTTTCCGGCTCCAGCCTGCTGATTAAAGCGCTTTCCGAGCAGGGCAACGTCAGCATGGCGCTGAACCAGACCGACCCAACGGCAAATCTGACGCCAGTAGCTTATCAGCTCTCAAACCAACAGGGCGTTCTGACAAGTTCCAGTTCAACTGCAACAGCTAACGTCGGGGTTACTTCTTCCCAGACCGTGACCACAATCACCACCGGTTTGTTCATGACCATGTTGCCGTTCATCCAGGAAAACGGCGACGTGCAACTGCAGTTCGCTTTTAGCTATACCAGTCCACCGCAGATAGAGAAATTTATCAGTAGGGACGGGAATACCCGTAACGATATACCGAATACCTCGACACAGGGGCTGGCTCGTAAAGTAAACCTGCGCTCAGGACAGACACTGGTATTAACCGGATCTGAGCAACAGAACCTTTCTGCAAACAAGCAGGGAACATTCACACCCAACAACTTTATCCTGGGCGGCGGCCAGAACGGTACGCGCGGTCGTACCACGCTCGTGATCATGATCACTCCTGTTCTGCTGAGGTAATCCATGTCATTAAAGAAAAAATCTTCACTCCGTAGCGGCATTCGCATCACTCACCACCGTCGCGACTGGATAGCCGGTCTTCATTGGGAACAGCAGCGGAGCGCACTGTTAACGCGGTTCCGGGGAAAAGCATCACCTGACACGCATGTCGTAGTTGCTGGCAGGCGTAACGCATCAATGATGGGGGTCGTTTCACCCGGGCGTGTGAGACGGAGCCCTTACTCTCTTGCAGTAGCATTTTTGCTGTCTGAAGGGGGAAATACATGGGGGATATACCGCCTCAGCCGTAGCGAAGACCTCTGGGTTTTCTTTGCAGCCAGTGGTGGGCAGCTTTCTGTCATGGGTGACGTGACTGGTTCACGGGTGAAGATAGAATCAGCAGCTGAAAACTTCCTGCGTTTTAACGATGCTGATGCACCGGGTCTGCGCTGTGCCGCAACCGCAGATGATAATTGTGATGCAACCGCGCTCACAGACAGGCTAAACCGTTCGCAACTGAAGCGCTGCCGCCTGGGTAAGCGCCTGACGACGATGTCGCTCATTATGCCTGCTGCGCTTATTACCCTCGTGGCAGCAGCAGGAATTTACTGGTACGACGACGTTCAGCAAAAAGCGGAACAGGCTGCTGCAATGGCCGAGTTTCGCGCCCGAATGGCGATGTCTGCTGATAAGCCAGCTGCGCCAGCCCGAGCGCCGCATCCGTGGGCCTCTCAGCCACCGGTTTCGCTTTTACTTGGTAATTGCTGGCTGACACGCGCACCACTTTTCGCCTCGGTGGCCGGCTGGCGCTTTACGAACGGCGAATGTGTCCCTGAGGGCCTTCGTTTGCGTTTCTTCGCCACACCTGGTGCGACGGTGGAGGATTTCTCCCACCGCGCAAGGATACTTTTTGGGCATTCTGCCGTTTTCAACCTGCAGGAGGGAGGCAAAAACGGCGACGTCTTCATTCCTTTCCGGAAATACAGCATGAGTGAGTATACCGACGAGGCCTTGCCTGGAGCGGATGCCCAACTGATGCGTTTTATTTCGCACCTGCAGCGTCGCAATCTGGAAGTGAAGTTCAGTGAAGTGAAACCGCCTGCGGTCGCGCCAGGACAGGAGAAAACCATGCCCGTACAGGACTGGCGCGAATTCACGTTCACTGTCAGCTCTCGTTTGCTGGCTGAGCGTCTGCTGCAGGATTTTGATGCGACCGGGCTCCGCCTGAATAGCGTGTCAATCACCATGAGCCCGCAGGGGCAGTTCGACTACACCATGAAGGGGAGCATTTATGCGCAGAATTAAACCCGTGGGAACGGGCCTGCTGCTGTCCGCTCTGTTCTGCGGGCAGGCAGTAGCAACCGTAACCAGTGACGCGCTTTCGCCGAACGTTACGATTGGCGAACTTGAAGCAGCTCAGGCGCGCAATCTCATTCTGGAGCAGAAAGTGCAGACGGCGCGTCTGGAGCAGCAGCTGCGCGAAAGCCAGGCCGGGCAGAGTACTGACAGGAATTATCTGTCTACTGCCACCCAGCCTGCCATGCCGCTTATGGCGCAGCCATCTCCTTCACAACAGACTACCAGTGCAGCCAGTGAAAAGCGGACCGGTGGTGTGCGCCTTCAGGAAATTTACGGTCGCGGCTCGCAGTTGCGTGCACGCATTGTTCTGCCGGATGGCGGAGTCACAGAAGTAGCAAAAGGCGATCAGCTTCCCGGAACCTCAAAGCGGGTCACGGAGGTTACGTCCACGATCGTACGCCTCAGCGACAATTCTGAACTTTCATTCTGAGGTGATGATGTCTCCTGATAAAGAAATCATGGATTTTGTCTTTGCCGAGCAGCATCCATCTGGTGGGGTTACGCTACTCATCGACGGCAACCGGCGAAAAGACCCTGGCATACAACGCTGGGTTATGGATGTCACCCGTACATGGTCTGACGCAAAAACTGAGTTTGTTACTCTCAGCGAACTGAACCGGCGGCGTGAAGTGGCAGAACGTCAGGGCCGCGGGCTTAACCAGGGGGTGAGCGAGGCGGATCTAAGTAACCGTGACGTCAGTGTTTCGCAGGATAAGGTCATCAGCTATATGAGGCTGGGTAACGACTTTAATGCCTCTGATATTCATATGGAAATAAGCGGTGATCGCAAGATTTGCATCGTTCAGTTGCGTATTCACGGCGAGCTGGAGGTGGTGGATGAAGTGAAAGACGTGGAGGGTATGACGCTGGCCTCCACGGCTTATCTTTCCATGTGCGACGTGCGCGAGCAGTCATTCTTTGCCGGTCGTGAGCAGTCAGGGCGCATCGATGCAAAGTTCGCCCGCCGCGCCGGCCTCTATGGCGCCCGCTACGAACACCGTCCTACTCCGGATGGGCTGATAGTGGTCATGCGTCTGATCCCGGATGACGGGGACAATATACCGACGCTGCCGCAACTGGGTTTTTTGCCTGAGCAGATTAAGCTTATCATGCAGATCCTGCGTATGCCGGAAGGCATGACGCTGCTGACCGGGCCTACTGGTTCAGGGAAGAGCGCCACGCTGCGCGTTTTCAGTGATATCTGGCTGAAACTGACCGGCGGTAAAAAGCGCCTGCTCACGCTGGAAAACCCGCCCGAGGGGCGTATTCCGGGTGGTATTCAGACCCCCGTTATGCCGGAAGACAATTCACCGGAGGCCATCAGCCGCGCCTGGAGTAACGGAAACGCCTCTGCACTTCGTCTCGATCCGGATGCCATCCTGAACGGTGAGATCCGTGACCTGTATTCCCTGCTCGCCGCCATTTTCGCCAGTGAAACCGGCCACCTGGTGCTGTCGACCCTGCACACCCAGAGCCCTATCGGCTCCCTGCGTCGTATGGAGCATTTCGGTATTGATCGCCACCTTCTGGCGGATGCTGCACTCATCACCGGCCTGATTGGCCAGCGTCTGGTGCCGCTGTTGTGTGAACACTGCCGGGTACCGTGGGAAGTCAAAGTCCCTGAGCTTGATGAAGAAACCCGCGCGCGTCTCGAAAAATATTGTTCTGTCGCGGGCTTGTGCGAACCGAAAAATCTCTTCTTCCGCAACTATGAGGGATGTGAAAACTGCCGGAAAACGGTACCACTGACCGGACGCATTATCAGTCGTGGCGTTACAGGGCGAACAGCTATTGCCGAAGTTGTCCGGACAGATGCTCGCCTGATGCAACTTTGGCTTTCACATGGGCCTTCAGTTGCCAGAAAGTACTGGGTAAACCAGGGGGGGATTACTCGCCGCATGCATCTGTTGCGTTATCTGGCAGAGGGTCTTGTTGATCCGCTGGAAGGCGATCTCATCTGTCCGCTGGATGAGGATGACATCATGGATTGTGAGGTGCCTGATGGAAAGTGACAGCCATTTTTATCCATCCCGGGAAATGTCGTTCCCTGAAAGGATTCGCTACCGGCTTGTCAGAGCCACTTTTACTGGAAAATACCGCCAGCCATTTTACGAAACGCTGCGCTTTCTTCTTGAAAACCGTAAGGCCCTGAAAGACGCGCTGACCATGATCGGCGATGTACATACTGATTTTGGCAGGCGCTGGCATCCTTATTATGAACTTGTTCAGGACTGCATCGAGGGTGTGAACGACAACCGTCCTGGCCGCGCGCTGCAGGATGTTCTGGCTGCCTGGGCACCTTACGAAGAGGCCGCGCTTATCAGCGCCGGGATGGAAACCGGTAATATTCCTGCCGCGCTGATGCAGGCTGATAAGTTGATTGTTGCCCGTAGGCGAATTCTTGGACAGGTAATTTTTGCCTCCGTATTTCCTGCCGCGCTTGCCATCCTGAGTACGGGGCTACTACTGGCCAACAATCTCGCACTTGTTCCCACCATGAGCAAAATGTCCGATCCAGCTCGCTGGACCGGTGCACTCGGGTTTATGAATGGAGTAGCGAAGTGGAGTTCCGAGTGGGGTGTTGCTTCTGCCGCTACAGCCGCAGGGCTTGTGCTGCTGTCTTTCTGGTCGCTGCCCCGCTGGCGCGGCCGTCTCAGGCGCTGTGCTGACTGGTTACTACCATGGTCTGTTTATAACGACCTGCAGGGAGCTGTATTCCTTATGAATATTGGCGCGCTTCTTGGTTCGGGTGTCCAGGAACTCAAAGCTTTGCAGATCCTTAACGGTTTTGCACCGCCCTGGCTGCAGGAACGCATCGAGGCCGCGATGGAGTGCATGAGTGAAGGCGATTCACTTGGCAGAGCTCTGCGTAACAGCGGATATGATTTTCCGAGCCGTGAGGCTGTGAACTATCTCTCTCTTCTGGATAAGGGGGATGGTGCTGCTTCGCTCATCACCAATTATGCGGACCGCTGGCTGGAACAGGCGCTCGCGCGCGTCGCGCGTCGGGCGAATGCCACCAAACTCTTTTCTCTCGTTCTGATTATGAGTTTCTTCTTACTCATCCTGATGATGGTGATGCAGATTCAGGACATGAACACTTTCAACTTACATTAAGGAACCGCCATGTCAGCTCAGACATTACCACATCGCCAACATCATCCTGACCGGGGCTGGGGCATTCTTGAACACGGTACCATTGCGATCGGGACGATTATCGTACTGGCTCTGGTTGGTGCTCTGGTCTGGAGTCTTTGGGGGAAAAAGTCCGTTGCCGTTGAGGTTTCAAATCTCCAGACCGTCGTGACAAACGCGCAGCAGCTTAAGCAGGCGCAGGGGGGATATAACTTTACGAGCAGTACAACTATGACGGGAACGCTTATCCAGCAGGGGGGCGCACCAAAGGCTGGCTGGACTATCCAGGGAACAGCCAGTTCCGGTACCGCTACGATGTGGAACGGTTATGGTGGTCAGGTCGTTCTGGCACCTGTGGCATCGAATGGATTTAACAATGGATTTTCAGTTACAACGCAGAAAGTTCCGCAGGCAGACTGCATCTCTATCACTACTCAACTCGGTTCCGGTGGGGCATTCAGTGCTATCACCATTAACAGTACCGATTACAGCGACGGTCTGGTCAGTGCAGAAGAGGCAGGCAAATCCTGCTCATCAGACAGCGGAATGACAGGTAACAATACACTGGTCTTCACCCATAACGGCTGATGACATGCTGCGCCTGTCCGCCTTTCTACTGCTGATTTTGGTTTGCCCACGGGTGGATGCATTCTGCTTTGAATCGGCGGGCGCTAAATACCACATTGACCCGCTACTGGTTAAGGCAATAGCCATAGGTGAAAGCAGCCTGCGACCGGGTGTCACAAATATTAATCGTGACAAAAAGACCGGGCAGGCACTCAGTACCGATTATGGACTGATGCAGGTCAATTCATCGCATATCCCTTCGCTGATAGCGCAGGGTTACATTCGCAGCTCACAGGACCTCCTGAACCGTCCGTGTCTAAACGTTCAGATAGGCACCTGGATACTGGCGAAACATTTTCAGGTATGCGGCATAAGCTGGAACTGTCTTGGCTCTTATAACGCAGGTTTTCGTAAGGACCGGCATGAAACTCGCGAGTCCTACGCCAACCGGATTTATGCCATTTATCGTCGGCTTTTACTTAATGAACGGGGAATAAAACTGTGACACTGCTGACGCTGAGTATGCCCTGGCCAACTGTCATTATCATTTTTCCTCTATGCCTCAGCTTATTCAGTTTTATGAGGAGCCTGGTTCGTCTCAGCCTGATGATATTGGATGATGATCAGGAATGGTCCGCTGCTTTTTTGGCACCTGCATCCACCGGCTTCATCTGGCTTTATGCAATAGCGGCAACAGGCATGATGCTGTCCCCTGTGCCGCTACTGGAGCGACTGATGTCTCTGTTGTTCTGCCTGTTTCTTTTCAGGATGACGCTTACAGATGCGCTCACAGGATTTCTGCCCCGGGAATTGACAATAAGATGCCTTATTGCCGGTCTTTTTTCCGCTCTTATCGCTCCCGGCTTTACAGGGCACCTCCTGACAGCTACCACTGCGCTGGTGATTTTTGGTGTCTGGCGTTACGTCACCTTTAGGATTCATGCCCGTGAGTGTCTGGGGCTGGGCGATGTCTGGTTGGCCGGCGCTATTGCGGCCTGGTTGGGAGGGCGAGAGGGGCTTTATGCTCTGCTGATCGGCGTGGTGCTCTTTGTGCTCTGGCAGATATCTGTTCGTCGCATAACTGAAGGAGGGCCGATGGGACCCTGGCTGTGCGCCGGCGCGATTTCTGTGACCCTGTTTAAATTGTATCAACCGCTTATTACATGGTGATGCCTGTGTTCACATATAAAACGACTGACCGGGGCTGGGCTATCCTCAGCACTGGTGCTTCATTGATTATTCTCCTTGTTGTCAGCGTCTGGGGCTTTACGCTTATCAGTGACTGGATGCAAAAGCGGACCTGGCTGAATACTGCGTCACAGGTTTCTCGCTTTACACAGGCTGTGAAGAGCTACACGGGCCGTTATTACGATACTTTGCTTTCAACTGCCACCACCACGACCCCGGTTACGGTTACTCCCACTATGCTGAAAAACACCGGATTTCTGGAGCAGGGGTTCAGCGAGACGACCGTAGACGGACAGGCTTACCTGGCTGCAGTTGTTCGTAATGCCACCAATACAGATCAACTGCAGGCGCTGGTTTACACACAAAACGGTGCGGCACTGCCTTTTCTCGCACTGCGCCAGATATCAATGGATATCACCTCGGGTATGGGCGGCTATATCTGGACGTCGGGAACTGCTACCGGCGCCATGGGCAGCTGGACTCTACCTCTTTCTCAGTTTGGGATAAGCACAACTCAGGGGCATATTGCGGCTTTACTGACCACAGATGAACTGGGCGCTGCTCGCGGTGAAAATGATCGTCTTTATCGTTTTTCGGTAACCGGCAAGCCAGACCTCAACACGATGCATACCAGCATTGATATGGGAGGTAACAATCTTAATAACACAGGCACGATTAATGCCGTAACGGGTAATTTTAGTGGCGATGTGGCGGCCACTGGAAATATAACTGCGAATGGAACTGTTACAGGACAGAATGTTACTGCCGGTTCAAACGTCACCGCAGGAAATACAATAACGGCTAACAACGACATACGTTCAAATAATGGCTGGTTCATAACTCGAGGGAGTAAGGGATGGCTAAATGAAACGTATGGCGGCGGTTTTTATATGTCAGATAATGACTGGGTTAGAGTCATAAATAATAAGAATATTTATACAAGCGGTCAGGTTCGTGGTGGAAGTGTGCGGGCTGATGGAAGACTTTCTACAGGAGAAGTTTTGCAGCTCGACGGAGTCAATACTGCTGGCGCAGTTTGTTCACCAAACGGCCTTGTAAGCCGCGACGCCACTGGAGCCATACTTTCCTGTCAATCCGGTGTGTGGGCAGGAAGCAATTTCAAGGCTACCACAAGGATTAATACTGGGTATGACGTGATATCAGTTAGCTGTGCCAGTAACGAGAAACTGACCGGAGGAGGAGCTCAATGTAACCCGAATAGTAAGGAGCGACTTAAATGGTCAAATCCGAATGGAAATTCTTGGAGCGCAGCATGTCCAGGAGAGAACCTAACTGTGTACGCTATATGTGCCAGTAATTAACCTGTCAATCCGGTGTGTGGATTAGCCCAGGAAAAGGACGTTCAGGATATTACTGTAGAAGGACTTCCTTCGATAAAGGACGTTCAGATGATTACGTAGGTTATACCCCTCGCACCGATGACAATTGCCCTGTTATTAATCCAGGTCAAACACCAAACGGATATTGCAGTTGTATGAAAATCATACTCGACTACTGACTGTCAATCCGGTGTGTGGCAAGGAAATGAAATTTCTACTGTTTACCCAGGATATATTGACTATGGATCACATGTAGAAATGTTCGGAACCATATACGGTATTGGCGACGATAGCTGTGTCAACAGCGGATTTCCGGTACTGGTAAGCCAGGTTCTATCGCTTACAGGAAGTGTATCTGATCTTAGTTCTCTGGCTAATGCTGGAGTAACCTCTGCTTACTTTACAGTCATAAATGGAAGCCAATTTCGCGTTTGCGTAAAAAACAAAGATTCAAGCCGCAGCAACAACATTGCGTGGCGTGCATTAGCAATTAAATAAACCTGTCAATCCGGTGTGTGGGTATCTGGTGGAAACTACAGCGGGAATTATTCTTCACTTGGCTCATTTGTGTCAGCTTACACAGCTATCAATACCACCGGTAAGCCCATGACAGTATATGCATCTGGGGGAGTATCCACAGTGAACCGGCACGTCGAGGATGGTGACAATTGCAGAAACACATGGGCTTTGTCAGGTAGTGTTGATGGGCGCGTTATCACCGCCGCAGGTACAGCTAATTCAAGCTGGAGTAAGTCAGGTACGATTAATTTTATCGTACCGGCAGGCTCTTCCTTCACTGTTATGTCTAGCCCGTTACCCTCTTATGGATGCTCTCCAGGGAGTTTTAGCCTTGCTATATACTCATAATCTATGGGAGCTATACCGTCAGAATCGTACTGAAGAAATGCGCAGTAGACTGATATTCCATCCGGCGTGTAGTCAGGCACATCAAAGCCCTTGAGTTCACTACACACAGGATTTGGCGTCTAATTAGTGGCGCAGTTTGCTATAGCCTGGAAGCACGCTGCACCTTTTGAATTGTTCGGTAAGACGATGTAGAACCGGTCATTTACAGGATCAAGAGCCATGGAATCGGGTGAGTTATGATTGGAACCATCAGACCAACTTTTTAAAGTGTAAGAACCACCTATAGCCACTGTACCGGACGGACAATAAGCAGACGCAACCGCTTTATTGGCACAGGTGGTTTCGCCAAAAACGGTTTGCATTTTGATTTTTGATGCGGCTGCCCACACACCGGATTGACAGTCAAATTCCGGCACCAGGTAGATTTAAGCAAGTGACAGTGATTGTCCCTCCTGATTCATAATCACCCCATCGCGTATTGGTAACAAACCAGCGATTTGAACTATCTGCATATACCTTCTGAAATCCACCAAAAGGTGAACCATTTAAGTTCGTCCATGAGCAATAAGCATGGATTCCAATATCACTGTTAGTGACATTTTTCCCCACATCGAAAGCCTGTATCGAGAACTTGTTTTGGAATGATTTCCACACACCGGATTGACAGTGGTATGTGATATATTTCTAATCTTTTTAGGAATATGCGATGCAACTCAGACAGCGAATTAAGAAAATGGAGCTGGGTGTAGCTCTTGATAAATATTACGGTTGTGCATCTGCGCAAAAGCGGGGCCATCTACAGGAGTTTTATCGGATAAATGTTATAAAGCGTTCAGCTCTTGCCAGGCGATACATGCATGAGATTACTTCGGTTGATATTGCAGAATACCGTGATCAGCGACTCTCTGAAGTAAGTAGTAAAACGGGGCGAACTAATAGTCCTGCAAGTGTCCGACTTGAACTTGCGTTGCTATCTGCCCTTTATAACCTTGCTCGAATTGAATGGGGAACATGTACTCATAACCCTGTTGAGCATGTACGAAAACCACCGGCCTCTAAAGGGCGAACCCGAAGATTGACATCTCAGGAGGAGCGAAAGATTAGCAGGGCGCTGGCAAAACGAAATATCGAGTTGGCAGCCATTTTTCATTTGGCCCTTGAAACGGCTATGCGTCAGGGGGAGATCCTCTCACTTCGCTGGGAGAATATCGACCTGCACATTGGCATCGCTCATTTGCCTCTCACTAAAAATGGGAGCGTACGGGATGTTCCGTTGTCGTTTAAAGCAAGAAAGGTATTAAGAGAGTATTCCGGCCCTCTATCCGGACCTGTTTTCAGTTATACATCCAATGGGTTTAAAAGCGCCTGGCGAGAAGTTATACAGGCTTTAGGCATTGTCGATTTGCATTTTCATGATCTACGACACGAAGCTATAAGCCGTCTCTTTGAGCTCGGAACACTGAATGTTATGGAAATTGCAGCGATATCAGGACATAAGAGCCTGACGATGCTAAAACGCTATACCCACCTTCGTGCGACGCAGCTGGTTAGTAAACTTGATATACGTAAACGACAGGCGCAGAAACTGGCGGCGATCTTTGTTCCGTATCCTGCTGAACTTGAGAGCAGCAATAACGGTATTGTTTTACGCTTCCCTGATCTTGAACATCCTTCACTTGAAGCGCAAACAAAGGAAGACGTTATCCAGAAAGCCTCTTTTGAGCTTCTCAGAATTCAGGCTCTTGCTGCTCGTTCTGGAGAACGACTCCCTCCACCAGGCAATATCAAAGCTAATGACCCAACTCGTGTGCTCATTAATCCGCTCTGAAATTTTGCGAACCCCTGGATTCAAACACATCTAAAACAAGGACGTTTTTGACAGCGCTATTATTATAGTGGCCTTTCCAGATGATCCCCTCCGACCTGGTTTCCCTGCCGAAAAAAACTTCAGAAATGGCAGATGAGTTAATCATCGCCATAGAATGACGTTTTTTGCACCTTATGGCTGTTCTGCGCAGCTATAAGGATTTTGAAATGTCAGTCAGTCAAGTCATCAAAGAAGAAGTTATAGCGGAAAATCCGGAGGTTACTTCTTCGCAAGTTGAACCTGCTGAGCCAGAAGCTCGCCGGTTGGTTCCCATTAATCTGAAAAAAATAGTCCGTATTGGAGGTCTGGGATTCCTCATTGTTTCTCTTGTTGGTTCTGTGGCCACGATTGTGATCATGGCACAGCAAATCTCTGACCTGAGTATTCGGGTGAACTCCCTGGATGCCGCTTTTCGCAGCGGTCAGATGAGCCAGTTGTCTGGTTCGGTTACTTCGCTCGAAGCGCAAAGCCGGAAACACGAGAAGCAGCTCGAGTCTGTCTCATCAGGGCTTGAATCAGTAAAAAACCAGTTAGCTGATTTCCAGGGGGAACATTCAAAATTAACAGGAAGCATTAGCAAACTTTCCTCAGAAGCTCAGGTGCGGCGTACCGCGATAGACGAACACTCTGAACGTATTGATGACATTAACTCACGGTTGTCACAGGTTGAATCGCGAGTTGCCGGGCTGAGCAAAGCTGAAAGCAACTCTTCTCAGAAAGAATCGAAGCAGAACCAGCAACCAGTCACTAAGAGCAAAACAACTTCAAAATCCGGGACAGGCCAGATCGTAAAAAAGCCTGAGCGGTCAGTCAGGCGCGCAGCTGTTGAAGCACCGTTTGTACTGACCGGCATTGAGCGGCGCGGCGGGCAGATGTTCGCAGTCGTCATCCCCCGTGGAAATTCCCAAATATCAGATATGCGGTTGCTTTCACCGGGAGACGGGATGCTGGGGTGGACGCTTCGTTCTATTCAGGACAGTGGTACCGCTGTTTTCAGCGTGAACGGTGCCCAACAGAGTTTACAGGTTCAATAAGAGACCAGACATATGAAGCATCAGATGAGAAGAATTTTGATGGCAGGTGTACTTTCCTTGCCGTTGTGTGTAGCGGCATCAACAGTTACCACCCCATCGAATCGGAGTCAGCAGACATCCCTGCAGGCATCATCAACAAACCAGGTTCAGACGCAGCAACAGGGTCAACAATGGGGGCTTTCAGATGAGGACTGGAGTCGCTATCAGTCGTTGATGAAAGGAGCCAGAGGCATTATGTCCCCTGGTCTTGATCCTCTCACTGCCCTGGGCGTCGAGACAGACAATTCATCTGAGCGCCGTCGGCTGGCTGAATTGTGGGTAAAACACGAATACGCCCGTACCGAGAAAGAACTCGCATTTCAACGAGAAATAAACACTGCCTGGCTTCGTCTTTATCCTGAAACATTGGCCGTGAATATGGGGAATGCCGCGGGTATCGCTCATGACACACAAGGAAGACTGGCGTTATTTGTCAAAGAGTCATGTTCACGCTGTGATGCCCGGCTTGCTGCTGTTATCGCCGACAACAGACCGGTAGATATTTACCTTGTCGGAAATGACGTGAGCGACGAAAAAATCAGATCATGGGCAATAAGCCATGGCATACCAGTCGAAAAAGTGCGTAATCGGCAAATTACCCTAAATCATGATCGCGGTTTGTGGCAGCGCTATGGGCAAGGTCAGATGCCAGTTATTTTGCAGCAGGGAGAAGAGGGATGGCAAATTGCCGCATTCTGAAACTGGCTTGCTGTTTATGGTTTGTCAGCACTGGTTGCCTGGCGGTCGTGAATGTAAATAGCAGTGTTCAGGTAGTTCCGCAGGCTTATCGGGTCATTGCTGCTGCCGAGCGTGTTCCGGCAGAATCGCTTTACTCGCTGGCGATGGCCGAAAGCACCCGTAAAACCGCATGGGGGTCTAAACCATGGCCCTGGACTATTAATGTAGCAGGGAAAGGATACCACTTTGAAACCCGCGAGGAGGCCTTTGCGGCACTTCTTGGATTTATGCAGCGCTACCCTCTCAAGCGTATCGATGTCGGTGTAGCTCAGGTCAATCTTGGGTGGAACGGGCATCTTTTCCCATCCTTTCGTGATGCTTTTGATCCCTACACAAATCTTCGTGCAGCGGCCCGAATTCTCCGTGCCTGCTATGACGCTCAGCCTGGAAGCTGGATTAAAGCTGCTGGCTGTTATCACCACCCGGCCGGTGGTAAGCCGGCAGCAAAATATATGGCTATCGTACGCCGCAAGCTAAGTCAGATCGCACCTGATATTAAGGTCCCTGAAGGGGAGCCGGTTGCTCTGGCCAGTCACTCATTAACCTGGGTTGAACCTCAATGAAAAAAAATATCGATAAATATTTCAATGGCATCTTTTGTGTATCACTGCTTACAGCAGCGTTTAGTTGTTTTGCTTCGCTGACAGTGGTCGGGGATCTGGGCGGGGAGTCAACCAGACCATTATTCGAGGCGATTAATTCAGGTGAAGAGTCGCATTTATCCGATGTTTCCTCCTTGCCTGGACCTCCGTCATCGCTGTCTATTTCCGATATGTTGCCCGTTAATACACCTGAAATGACACCCGGAAAGGTGACGTCACGCCCACTGCAGTTACTCGGTTTGCCTCCTGTTTTTGTGATTGGCGATGATGATATTTCCCGAGCCTGGTTGCGGCAGCGTGGTGCTGAACTGAAAGGGATGGGTGCCACAGGAATGGTAGTGAATGTTACGACTGAAAGTGCGCTCAACACGCTTAGAGGACTCTTGCCAGGTACTGAGATGGTCCCTGTTCGCGGCGGTGATTTGGCACAGCGATTGAAACTGACGCATTACCCTGTCCTGATTACCGCTGATGGATTAGCGCAATGACCACCGTGGTTTTCATATTATTGGCTTTCATTTCACTCACGGCTTTTTGGCTGCGGTGTAATACAAGAAGTGCCCGTGTCCGCAGACATCAGCGCAATCGACAGACGGCTAACAGGGTGTTGCTAAAACTGCCTGAGCTGAAAGCGGGGCAGCAGGTTTTATATTTACGGAAGATTAATCCCTATGTTTTCGAGGAGATGGTTCTGACCGCCATAGAGCGGCGAGGAATACCGGTCAGGCGTAATCCGAGTTACAGCGGTGATGGTGGTATTGATGGTCAGTTCTGGATTGGTCAGGAAAGGTGGCTTGTCCAGGCTAAACGATTTGCCAGTGCTGTTCGTCCTGAACATGTCCGTCAGTTTGGTGAGCTAGTCCGACAAGAAAAATGCAGAGGTCTGTTCGTACACACAGGACGAACAGGTTTTATCAGTTTTAAGTATTTCAGTGATTACCCGGAAATTTTGCTCATAAGCGGGTCTTCCCTTTTGCTACTGCTGTCTGGTGAATCCGTTGAACATGTTCTCCGGCCATTAAAAAAGAGGCAATACAGATGAAGTTTTCCACATCAAAATTACCGTTCATTGGTTCGGTGTGGCTTTTGGTTTCTTTCCGGATTTTCATATTCCGGTCTGTAATGATTTCTTTGCAGATGTTTGGGTTATTTCTTTTCTTTTATTTATTTCATGCAGTATTCCGCAAGGCCACAGATTCTGTTCGTTTATTCCTCAAACTCAATGGTAAAAGTTTTGCTCCGTTCCAGGGGGGGGCTTTTATATGAGCGACAAGTACGTGATGGAATCCCTCCTTCGCCCGGCGGTTGAACTGTATTCCGCTGCGGCGGCGGGTAGCGCGACCTTTATTTGCCTTACGGCCCCCTGGGCTGTCGCGCTCGCACCATCGGTCAGTTGGGTGACCGCCGCGGGGTTTGGTGTACTGGCGCTGAAGCGTACATCTGAGGGGATGAAAATACTCCGTTACCGCCAAAACATTCGCCGTTTGCCCCGATATGTACTGACCAGCGAGCAGATCCCCGTCAGCCAGCGGCACTTGTTCCTTGGCAAGGGCTTCCAGTGGTCTCCCCGCCATACGCAGCGTCTTCTGGAAGCGAGGCGTCCGGAGTGTGAGGTCTACGTACAACCTTCTGTTATTTATCGCCTGGCACGCGATCTGGAAAAAAAGATGGAGTACAGCTTGCCGTGGTTGTGCAGGCTGACACGAACTGATTCGGCGCTCAACCCGTTTCGCCCGTTGCCCCCTGTAGGAGGAAGCCCCATTTACCATGGTGTGGAACTGGATGAAACTACGGTCACCTATGATCTCGGAGAACGTGTAGGGCATACACTGGTTATCGGCACCACACGAGTCGGTAAAACCCGGCTTGCTGAGTTACTTATCACACAGGATATTCGCCGTAAAAACGCTGCAGGCGAGCATGAAGTTGTCATCGTGTTTGACCCGAAAGGAGATGCCGATCTGTTGAGGCGAATGTATGCCGAGGCACACCGTGCTGGTCGTCAGGATAACTTCTGGGTGTTCCACCTCGGATGGCCAGATATAAGCGCTCGCTACAATGCCGTTGGACGGTTCAGCCGTATCTCGGAAGTAGCATCACGTGTTGCAGGACAGCTCTCCGGAGAGGGCAATTCTGCTGCATTTCGGGAATTTGCCTGGCGATTTGTCAATATTATTACCCGTGCGCTGGTCGCACTTGGCCAGCGTCCTGATTACGGTCTCATACTGCGTTACGTGACAAACATAGGTGAACTGTACGAAACCTATGTTGAGAATATGCTGAGTGAAAAGGCACCACAGTTGCTGAGTACAGTCGAAGCGCTGTTAGGTAGCGGTATAAGCGAGAAGGATCTGCCGCGTCACATGCAGGGCAGGCCTAATGGCATGAATATCTGGGCTATTGAGCAGGTACTGGCCAGCGAAGAAGGAAAAAAACTGTGGGACCCGGTGCTGGATGGGCTACGTAGCGCTGTGCAATATGATCGAACGTATTTCGACAAAATTGTTGCGTCACTGCTGCCGCTGCTTGAAAAGCTTACAACTGGTAAAACGGCCGCATTGCTGGCACCTGACTATACGGACCTGAACGATCCGAGGCCGATCCTGGACTGGCATAACATTATCAAATCGCGCGGCGTGGTTTATATCGGCCTCGATGCACTATCCGACCCTGTTGTCGCAGCAGCAGTCGGCAACAGCATGTTCGCTGATCTCGTTTCCGAAGGTGGACACATCTATAAATTCGGTCTCGGTGATGAGGATGGTAGAAAAAGTTCGAAAGTGGCGATAAATCTTCACTGTGACGAGTTTAACGAGTTAATGGGTGATGAGTTTATTCCTCTCATCAACAAAGGGGGGGGGGCGGGCTTCCAGGTGACAGCATACACGCAGACTCTTTCGGACATCGAGGCCCGTATAGGCAGCAGTGCTAAAGCGAATCAGGTAGTGGGGAACTTCAACTCATTGATTATGCTCCGTGTGCGTGAAAAAAACACTGCCATGCTCCTGACCGACCAATTACCAGAAATTGACGTCTACCAGAAAACCCTTACATCGGGTGTCACTGACGTATCCCGGCCGGGAGAGGGTACTGATTTTAACAGTAACGTTCAGGACCAGGTCAGTCTGGTTAAAGTCCCGATGCTCAACCCTTCAGACGTTATCAACCTGCCGAAAGGGCAGGCATTCGCCCTGCTTGAAGGAGGGCGCCTGTGGAAAATCAGGATGCCGTTGCCGGCTGATAACGACGATCCTTATATGCCCGCGAGCCTGAAGCAGCTGGCTGACAACATGGAGCAGAACTACCGAACTGGAGAATCCTGGTGGACAGGCGGTGATGCGGCATATTCGGGGGGGCAAAATGTCTCAGCATGACAGAGATACTGCCAATCGCAGTTCGCCATCCCGACAGAAACAATCCGGACCATTCGGCATGTTGCTCTGGGATTTTCCTGTCAGTTTAATTGGCATTCTGCTGGGGTCGCTTCTGGTTAGCCTGCTAATCGAATATGCCTGCATTGCCTTACTCTGGCCTGACGAAGGTGCTTCACACAGCTACCGGGTGATGGTTGCAGAAAGCCACTGGTTGTCGGAAGGGTACACGCGGAGTTTACTGATGGCAGCGCCGGTTGAGACGATTTCGCGGTGGGTACATACCGCCTGGAACTGGTTGTTTGTCGATAGCGGATTCAGCCATTGGCTTCAATCATTCAGGGAAACTGGTCAGAAGGGGACTGGACTTATCCCAACGATAAACCGGTTCGGTGACTCACTAATCGGCTGGCTTGGGGAGTACCTGCAAGCTACGCTCTGGGTAACTCTGATTTACTTCATCAGGGTGATGATCCTTTTCCTGAGTCTGCCGCTGTTCGGCCTGGTGATTATCACCGGCATAGTTGAAGGGCTGGTCCGTCGAGATTTGCGTCGTTACGGAGCTGGATATGAATCGAGCTTTGTATACCATCACGCCAAACGTTTTATTAAACCCGCACTTTACGGCCCCTGCATGTTGTATCTGGCCTGGCCGACTGCTGTCTGGCCAAATCTCCTGTTGCTGCCATCAGCATTATTACTTGGCGGTGTTCTGGCCATCGTCACTGCGTCCTTTAAAAAATACCTATAGCCCAGGAAGTAGCTGTTTCGGGAGTTCCCCGGAGCCCGCTCGATGTCGCGGGCTTTTTTTTGAAGGTTCATCTGTATTAACCGGCTCACTTTGTGGCATTTAATTTTCTGACCTTCATAAATATTTTCCTGCTGCCAGCATGTCCTGTTTGCGTCAATCTCCCGACGACAAGTTATTAGGGAGAGTCGCAAATGCGTCACACCACAATCATCCTGGCAATGTTATTGCCCGTTCTGCCGGTGCTGACCTGCCAGGCGTCAGAAAAAGATGAGCTGGCACTCGTGATGCGCCAGCTGGATCAGGTTCAGGCTGGCCTTGATCGCGCCCGCGTCGTAGCCAATCAGAATCAGGACGCTCGCTTTTATTTCGACTATCAGCAGGCAACCCGTGACATCTCAACGATGAGGCAGGGCATATCCACTTATCTCGAGCCGTCGCGCGCGCAGCCAACAGCACCCTCCACTTTAGTCACCGGGCAGTACCGTGCTGAGGAGCCCTCATGGCGATGAATGGCTCTCAGCTAAATGGATGGAGTGCGGGCACCGGAAGCAGCCTCACGCCCGGGCAACTGAACCTCTTGATCCTCGGTACGCTCGCCATCGTCGTTCTCCTTTTCAGCGCATGGGCACTGGTGCAGGCCTACCGTGGCCTGGTCAGTAAATCAGTGACGTTCAGGCAGTTCAATGAGCTGCTAATTCGACTGATTGTGCTTTATCTGCTGACCCTGTTTCTATTTTTCCACTGAAAGGATGACTCAATGAAATTCACTTTCTTCAGGCATTTTCGTTCTGCCTATTCCCGTGCGGGATATTTGTTGCTTACCGGTCTCTTAACTGCAAATCAGGCTATGGCAGACTTGCCAGTTGTTGAACAGCCAACATCTGGAGGCGGTGGCGGAACCTACAACACCGTTATGGGCTACATCAAAATGGGGGCACTTGCGATAGGGCTTCTCGTATGTGTCGGTGCTTTTTTTGCCGTAGCGCATGCCGTGATTACCGCATTTCACGATATCCGTCGTGGTAAGGGGGAATGGACTCAGTTCCTGGTCTATCTGGTTGTCGGCATCATCCTCATCCTTTTGGTTATTTACCTCGCAACTAAAGCTTCAGATATCCTGTAAGGAGCCCATATGGCCGTCATTGATTTCCTCCCTGACAGACTGAACAACCCCCCCGTGGTCTGGAAAGGGTTCACATCCGGGGAGTTTGTGCTGGCGGCCGTCATCGGTGTTATTGCCGGTATCCCTCTGGCAATACCGTTAGCTCTGGTTCCTTTTGTTGGATGGCTGGCTTTTCCGACGTGCATGCTGCTGATGCCGCTGTTGGTTATTTTTTTTGGCGGCAACTGGATTGCCAGCTACAAGCGCGGTAAGCCAGAAAATTATATCTGGCAACGTCTGGAGGAATTGCGCTGCCGTGCACGTATGTCCCGAACCATGATTCTGGATAGCAGGGCGTGGGAACTTAAACGAACGAAACCTGTTCCGTTGATGCGCGGAGGGAAAGTATGAGTCGTTTTCGTAACGGTATAACCGCCCGCGATAATCATATTATTTCGCTACGTATCGCTTGTGTTTTGCTGGCTCTGGGGCTGTTCGTCACCAGTCTGGGATGGATGCGAGCGCCCTCGGAACTGACAATTCACAACCCACCCGACCTGCGTTCCGGCAGCACCCGAAAATGGTGGGAGGTCCCGCCATCTACGGTTTACAGTTTTGCTTTTTACATTTTTCAGCAACTGAATTCCTGGCCGAAAAATGGGGAAGCTGACTACACAGCCAAAATTGCCCAAATGAGCCCGTATTTGACGCCGTCCTGTCAGGATTTTCTCAATAAGGACGCCGAGATGCGCAAGAATAATGACGAGCTGCGCGATCGTGTACGCGTGGTATACGAAATCCCCCGTCGTGGTTACAGCAACCGCAGCGTGACCATCATTGATGAAGATCATTGGGTGGTACGGCTGGACCTGGTAGCTGACGAATATTTCCATACCGAACCCGTTAAGCGTGCCCTGGCGCGTTATCCAATGAAAGTGGTTCGCTGGGAAGGCGACCCAGAGCGAAATCCGTTTGGACTGGCACTGGACTGCTATGACAGCGCGCCACAAAGACTTGAGGCGATCTCCTTGCCTGAGCCAGAACAAAAGTCGGGAGCATTCAATTGAAAAAATTCTCAGTGATCCTGCTGACCCTGGTACTGGTCTCAGCCGGAGCTCGTGCTGTTGAGCTTATGAAATGGGAACGGATACCGTTGCAGATTCCCCTGACTGTAGGGCAGGAGCGAATCGTTTTTGTAAACAAAAACGTGCGAGTGGGGTTTCCGCCCGCACTCAACGACAAGCTGCGTATTCAAAGCTCCGGAGGTGTAGTTTATCTTGATGCGAAAGAAGCCTTTCCGGTGACGAGACTGGAGCTTCAGAACAAGGAAAACGGGGAAATACTTCTACTTGATGTTTCTGCTGCCCCCGGTAAAACCACGCGGGAACCTGTCAAAATTGTCTACGACGGAGAAGTGGCTACCGCTTCGGCGACCGATAAACAGACGGTCAGCAGTGATGGGGACAGTGCCGGCCGTCACTCGTCGGCAGAGGCAAATGCAGAAAGCCGGAGGCCCGCAAAACTCAATGCGCCGCTGCCCGTTGTCCTGACTCGTTATGCCGCACAGAACATGTATGGACCGTTGAGAACGGTAGAGCCCGTACCGGGAGTAAGTCCGGTTTCACTGAAGCTTCCCCCCCGGATCACCACACTTATGCCCACTGAGTCCGTCAGCGTCACGCCGATGTCTGCCTGGAGTCTGCAGGGCAGCAGTGTAATTGCGCTGCAGGTGCGTAACCGAGCAGCAGTAAAGGTCATCCTTGATCCTCGTTCGCTGCAAGGTCAGTTTACTACTGCGACTTTCCAGCACCGTTGGCTGGGGCGTGCCGGTACACCGGAAGACACGACAGTTCTATATCTGGTTACTGCAGGACGTCCCGAAAGTGCCTTTATTGCTGAACAGCGTTTACCCGAATCTGAAGGAAAGGAGAGTAAGCGGAGTAACCGAGGAGCACATAAATGAAAAAGCCTGCTTCAAACCTGCTTGTGAAAATTGCTGTTCCCGTCGTAGTGGTGGGCGCCATCATGATTGGGGTTAAATCCTGTACAGATAAAAACGATAAAAATGAAGCAGGCCAGAAAACCTCTAATGTCGTCCTGAAGGACCTTACACCAGAAGATCTCAAAGCGCTGGGTGTGGAAGGTGACACCGCGCAGGATACTTTGCGTACCCTGGTAGGTAGTTATCGTAAGGTTCAGGGGCGGCTTGACAGCCTTGAAAGCGATAATAAAACACTTGTTGATGAAAATAAGGAGCTAAAAAAAAATAGCACCAATGTTGACCAGCAAATCAGCCAGGCTGTGGGGCAAGTTCGTTCCGAAGAGGCCCAAAAACGTGCACAACTGAGTTCTCAGGTTACTGATCTGAGCTCGCAGGTGAACCAACTTCTTGATCAACTCAAAAATGGGTCCTCCGGCTTAACGGCAGGAAATAAAGGTAACGCTGCAGGCAGCGATATTCCTGTGGGACTGGGTTATGACAATGGTCTGACCGGAGGCGCGGGAAATATATCTCAAACAGATGGAAACGGGTTGCAATGGGTTGAGCCGAAAGATGGTATTGCCACGGATGCGAACGGTCGACCGGTCTCAGATAAAAACAGTAATAACGCGACTGGTTTTTCTTTTGCCACCTCCTTTGGCGCTGCAGGTGATGCAGCCAGGCAGGCTACGTCAGCAGTAAGTACAACGGTACAGAACAACATTCCCGGATCTGAAAAAAATGCCGCCCCTGTTTACACCCTTCCGGAAAACTCCACGCTTGTGGGTAGTCGGGCCATGACCGCGCTGTTGGGACGTATTCCCATTGATGGCAAGGTGACTGACCCTTACCCGTTCAAAGTGATGATCGGAAAAGACAACCTGACGGCAAATGGCATTGAATTGCCTGATGTACAGGGGGCGATCGTTTCGGGAACCGCTACGGGGGACTGGACGCTTTCCTGCGTGCGTGGCGCCATAACCAGCATCACTTTTGTTTTTACTGATGGCACTGTTCGTACGCTTCCTTCACCTGAGGGGCAAGGCAGTAATGGTGGTAATCAGAACAGCCAGGGTGGGAATAACAGCAGTATTGGCTGGTTGTCAGATGACAACGGCATTCCATGCATTTCGGGTACCCGAAAATCAAACGCTTCTACTTATCTGCCAACCATTGCCGCACTTGCAGCTGCCAGCGCAGCTGGTGATGCCGTGGCCGAAAACCAGAATACCAGCCAGACCAATGGCTATGGTGGTGTGACGTCAACGCTGACGGGGGATGCCGGTCAGGCAGTGTTGGGTAAGGCGTTATCAGGCGGTATGCGTGAGACCGTTGACTGGGTTAAAGCGCGATATGGTCAGACGTTTGACGCGATCTATGTACCGCCTGGACAGAAAGTGGCTTTACATATCACTCGTCAGCTGGCGATTGATTATGAAGAAAAAGGCCGCAAGGTGAAATATGACGATTTCAGCCTCGCTGGTAGCAGCACGGGCATGGACTGATGGGGATAAAGATGCAGAACAATAAAAACCTCGAATATCGGGTGGACTATACACCACTGGGTGGCCGTCTCTTTGCCGGTTTTGTCAGGCGTGATAATGGCAAATGGGAAGGTAACAGGCATGAAGTCACCGAACAGGCCCTGCTCGCTGTCGGAAAAAAGCTTCTGAGCGAGGGTAATGGAATGCAGATGCAGCTGCCTGATGGGCGAGTGATTCGTCTGTCAGCTGTCATCAGTGATTCGGATGAAGCGGAGGTGCATGTTGCTCAGTTTTAATCATCTGGCCACCATTATGTTGGTTGTTGTACCGCTTGCCCTCTCGGGTTGCAGTACGTCAAAAGAGGAGATGTTGCCGCCTGGCGACAGCACCATGCTTGAATTATGGAACGATGGTGCATCGGCAACTCATGCTACCAACGAGAGCAGAACAACACTTCGCCGGCCAGTTACAGACAGCGAACGTGAGATCAATCAGCAGGTCAGTAACAGCTACAGCCGCACCCAGGAAAATGAAATTCAGCAGACGTTTCCGCGTCTGCCAAATCCTGACATGGTCATGTATGTTTTCCCGCATCTGGCTGGCGGGAACACGCCGGTTCCAGGCTACAGCACCGTCTTTCCTTTCTACAGCCAGGTACAGTATGCGTTGCCTGGTGAGCGAACGGAGGATCTCTGATGGCTTTCCCTCTATTTAGCCGACGTCGAGCATCTCAGGATGCTCATCAGTACGGTAACGGTCCGTTTTCCGTCAGTGGGTATGAACCGCTTACCCGGGAAGGGCAGCTGACTCATTCAGATGAAGCGCGTCTGTATTCCACGGCACCTTCCATTATCGATCATGTTCCCTGGGGCGAGTATTTGCCAGAGCATGAATGCATTCTGCTTGACGATGGTGTATCTGTCGGGGCCGTGTATGAGATTATTCCTGTGGGCACTGAAGGGCGCCCGGAAACACGTCTGGACGAGATCTGCAATATCGCTGAGAACGCCCTACAGGACAGTCTCCCTGAACTGGATGATCACCAATGGGTGGTACAGTTTTTCTGCCAGGATGACTCTGATCTCTCTACTTATATGGATACTATCAGAGGCTATGTCAGGCCAAGAGCTCAGGGAACTGCATTCACGAAAGCCTGGCTGGCTGAACAGGAGCGCCACCTAGAAAATGTGGCGGTGGAACAGGGGCTTTTTGTAGACGAGGCTGTCACAGGGGCCGCCTGGAGAGGGCAAATTCGCAGAACGCGCATGGTGGTTTACCGTTGGGTTGAGACGCCGTATCGTGACCCCATGCCACCGGAGGTGCTGCTGAAACAGGTCTGCGATCGCCTGACTGCAGCTCTGAGCGGTGCCGGTATCCGGTGCGAAAAGCAGAACGGCGAGCAAATCCATAGTTGGCTGTTGCGCTGGTTCAACCCGGCGCCGGCGTGGGTCGATAAGAAAACATTGTATCGTTGCGCAAAACACTCCGATCATGCACCGGGCGATCTGCCTCTTCTGAATGATTTCAGCGAAAGCCTCTGGTTTACCCGCCCGCGAAGTGATGCCGAAAGCGGTGTGTGGTGGTTTGATGATGTGGCACATAAAGCTGTTCCGGTTGCCCGCCTGCGTACTGCACCTTCCACCGGTCATCTGACGGGGGAGGTAAAACGTGGTGATAACGTGAATGCCATTATGGATCTGCTTCCGGAAGGGACAGTTCTGGCCATGACCCTGGTGGTTCAGCCTCAGGACAAACTTGAAGAAAGTTTTGCGAGCCTGAGCCGCAATTCAATGGGGGAGAATGTTGATTCCCTGCGTGCTCGTGAAGACGCTGCTACAGCGCGTAATTTCCTGGGAAACAAACACAAGCTTTACCGTGCGGCCATCACACTGCTTATCAAGGCTCAGGACAAGGAAACACTCGATAAACGGTATCTTGATCTCAGCAGTAAATTGCTGAACTGTGGGATGGAACCGATAAATCCAGAACACGATATTGGCCCTCTCAGCAGTTATATGCGTGCGTTACCCATGTGCTTTAACCCTCAAATGGATAAACACAACTGGTACACGCGCCTTATGTTTGTACAGCATTTTGCATGTCTCGCCCCTATTTATGGTCGTGACACCGGTACTGGTCACCCGGGGCTTACGTTCTGGAATCGTGGTGGTGGCCCCCTGTCCGTAGATCCACTTAATAAAAATGACCGTACCCAGAATGCGCACCTGCTGCTTTTCGGGCCGACAGGTGCCGGTAAATCTGCCACTGCGCTCGATAAACTGGCTCAGATGGTGGCAATCTACCGCCCCCGTATATTTTTGCTGGAAGCGGGTAACAGCTTCGGTCTGTTTGGAGATTACTGTAATTCGCTGGGGCTCTCAGTGCACCGTGTCAGTATCAAGCCTGGTAAGGTTATTTCACTTGCTCCGTTTGGCGATTCACATCTGCTCATGCAGGCGAAACCTGAGACGTTAGTGACAAGCGAAGAGGCCCTCCCTGACATTGATGAAGATGATGAGGACAAGGACGAAGAACGTGACATTCTGGGTGAAATGGAGATTGCAGCGCGGTTGATGATCACCGGTGGTGAAGCAGCAGAAGAGGAGCGAATGACACGCGCCGACCGCGGTATGATTCGTGAGGCGATACTCATTGCGGCTCGTAAAGCGTTTGAGGAAAACCGCCAGATGCTACCGGAAGATTTAATGTTCTCGCTTGAGAACATTGCCCGCGATGTCAGCATGGGAGAAGACGGCCGCGAGAAACGCACGCCAGCGCGACGTGCGCGAGCTGAAGAGATGGCAGAAGCATTACGCATGTTTACCGAAGGTTTTGAAGGGGAGTTGTTTAACCGTCCAGGCGCGCAATGGCCAGAGGCAGACGTGACTATTGTTGATTTAGGTACGCTGGCGCGTGAAGGCTATGAAGCTCAGATGGCCGTTGCTGTCATCTCGCTGCTTAATACGATTAACAACATCGCAGAAAGGGAACAGTTCAGCGATCGGGATATCATTGTGCCAATCGACGAAGCGCATATTGTAACTGCTAACCCGCTGTTGGGCCCGTATGCAACCAAAATTGTCAAAATGTGGCGTAAGCTCGGATCATGGCTGTGGTTGTTCACACAGAACCTGGAGGATTTCCCTGACACTGCGAAAAAAATGCTCAATATGGCGGAGTGGTGGATCTGCCTCGTTATGCCACCTGATGAAGTTGAACAAATAGCGCGATTTAAGACGCTCACAGAAGAGCAGAAGGCGATGCTGTTGTCCGCGACAAAACTTCCGAGAAAATACACAGAGGGAGTTATTTTGTCCCGTAAGGTACAGGCGTTGTTTCGTGCGGTCCCCCCCAGTTTGTACCTGGCGCTGGGAATGACTGAAAAAGAGGAAAAAGCCGAAAGACGGGCCATTATGAATGAATTAAATTGCTCGGAGCTTGAGGCCGCATTTCACGTTGCGCGCCGCCTCGATGAGAAACGTGGCATTGGTACTATTCAGGGGACAATATGAAAAAACTGATTATGGCGACGCCGATCGTTGTACCGGACAAGGCATTTATTGCCTCTGTTATTTTTACCGTTCCGCCACAGGGTTCTGCCTCAGTCGGTGTGGCTGACAGTGAGTCGATTAAGCATCTGCAAGGGGAGATCGTTAAGAGACTGGAGCAGCCTGTATTGCTGTCGGTCTATCCTCACCGGGTTGGCCGGCGCAGCTGCGTTGCAGTCCACCTCAGCGACGTGCATGAGAAAACCCTGGATATCCTGATAACTGTTACCGGCAATACACTCTGGCCAGCAGAACAAGAGTACCGGTCGGGTATCCGATGGAATATCTGTGTACCCGATGCAACCGATATGCTCTGGGTTCTTAAGGAAATCGACAGGGTGACCTGTGACACCGGATGTGACTTATAACCCTCCGACCTTGCCAGACAGCGGTGTGTTTTCCGCTGTCTGGTAAGGGGGGAGGCTGCGGGTGCGGGCGGCAAAGAGCCCGCGTGTATTAAAGTTCCTGCATTTAAAAAATGACATTTCCAGCGATCTGAGATTTATGCTGACGTACAGATGATGAATTACCAGGGCAAGATTAATTATCATTTTTCACGTCAGAATTAATTACTGACCCCTCCTTAAAGAGAACGCACCCTGAATAGGTTTTTCACACTCAGGGAGTGTTTTTCATGAAAATGCCATTTTGCTGCCTGGCAGCACTGTTCCTTTCCGTCGGTGCCAGTGCCGGCACAGTGATATATACCGACTCCTCTCATGCCATAGCAGCAAATCCTGGTCCGGATGTCTCCGTTGTTGAGCTCGATGCGCCCGAACGTGCACAGGCGGACATTTTCGGTCAGTTATCTGCCGATCCCGTTCTTGCAGAACAACGTGCCCGGGCAGTGATCTCTTCCCCGAATTTCCGGCAGCAGCAACAACAACTGGCGGAAGCTTATGCGGGTGTCACTCATGCCTGGTCCCTCGGCCTGGAAAAATACCCGGCTGTGGTTTTTGATGACGTCTTTGTTGTCTACGGTACGACTGATGTCAACGAGGCAACCCGTCAGCTCACTGCCTGGAAGGAGAAGAACCGATGAAATCTTTCTCCTTCCGCCCACGTCGACTGGCGATCGCCACATTGCTGGTTTGTTCCGGCACCATGGCCAGCGTCAATACAGCGAATCTTCTGGCCAGCGCGGCAAGTACAGACTGTATCAGCTGGCGTGTCAGTGGTATCTGCTACTGGTTATTGTGTACCCCATTTGGTTGCACGGTGAAAACCTCGGTAAAAGTGACACATTTCATTCCGGAGGCTGTGGTATCGGCTTACCTCAACCCCGGAGATAACCCCTGGACCGAAATGTCCACAGTTAGTAACGCCGCCAGCGGTGCTGAAGGTTCTCTGCTGGAAAGTGTGACGGGCGTGAGTACGGGGGGCGGTCGTCAGGAGATGAAAGCTCCCGGGGAACGTAAGCAGAACCTGCATTTCTATTACGGCGACGCCTATGGCCATCCAGCAACGAAAGTCATTGGCGGTATGGTGCCGGGCTATTCATGCGACAGTGCTGCCACTCCTTTCATGCCATATTTCAACAGCTCACTGGATGCTCTGGTCTGGCGAACGGGTGTCCCGGAGACCCTTTATCCCGAAGCACTCATCCCCGGGCAACGAGAAATCGGGGAAACCACATCCGGCAATATGTGGGGGAACGTTTATCCACGTAGCGGGTTTGTCACCCAGACAGACAGTTACAAATCAGCAGCGGTTGTAGTTCAGCGTGTCGCTGACGTCATTACCCGCTCCGGCCAGCTCCACGTCTACAACCCCCTTACGGGACAGAAGTCCCCGGGTTACTGGCCACCCGAGCCGGTAAAAGAAAATACCGGCACGAAAAACCACAAATGGCAGCGACTTTCGCCTCAGTTGTCCCAGACCTGTGCAGTGTTTCCCGACACCAATGGTCAGATTGCCCAGGACGGTAACTATGCCTGGGCATTGTGGCAACCGTACAGCTGCTGCAAACGTCGCGGCCAGACGTTCCTTTCCAGCACCGATTTCTCATAAAGGTTCAGAACATGAAAAAAGCAGGACTTTTACTGATTTTTGCCTCGCTGCCGGCAATGGCAGCTGATATCTCTTTGTCTTCATCGGGGGCGTCAGTTAGCGGTAACGCTATCAGCGATGGGCTCTTTTATTCTATTGGTGGCGGTTCGGTTATTTCACCCCCGCCCAGTCGTAACAATATGTCCAGGATAGGCATTAATGGTGGCCTTAGCAGTGATCTGATGTGTGGCAATTTCGACATCAAAACAACCGTTGGCAACCAGCTGAATGGTATTACCAGCGGGTTTAAGGATTTGATGGGGAATGTGATTCAGGGGGCGACCGGTGCTGTCATGAGTATGCCGGCAATGGCTATTCAGCGCGCAAACCCCGGGCTGTATGAAATGCTCACCAATGGCGTTCTGCAGGCCGGTTTGAGCTTTGATAAAGCGATGTTGAACTGTCAGAGTATGTCGAAGAAGCTGGCTGATTATACCATTGGCAATAAATGGCAGCAGGTAGCCGTCTCTGAAGAGTACAAAGATATTGTGGCCACAAGTGGTGGCGATGCGGTTTCCAGCGACCAGAAACTGCAAAAAGCAACTGGAGAGGAAGGCGTGACGTGGGTCGGTGGGCAGAAAAGGGGAGGTAAGGGGCAGCCCGCAATTCAACCCACTCGGGATCTGGCCAAAGCTGGTTATAACATGATGAATAATTTGCCAGTGACCAGTAACAGCAGCGTCGGCTCCTCGAGCTGCAATGGTACCGCATGCCAACGTTATAAATCTTCTGAAGAGGCCGCAGCGGCCGTTGTTAAAGTGCTTGGTGATCGCTCCATCAGGACTTGCCGGGAAACCAGTGAATGTACCAGTGGTGGAACCGATAACCAGCCGGGCAGTGCTGTCGCTGGTACTGGCTTTTCTCCCATCCTTGAGGATGCCACGAAAGAGAATCTGGAGCAGCTTAGTAAGCTGGTTAGTGGTGAACTGCAGCCCACCACTGATAACCTTTCCGCACTGAAAACCGGCAGTCTGGTTGTCACCCGCGGGGTAATTCAGGCATTACGTGACGATCCAGACAAAGCGGCCCTGGTTCAACGGCTTGCCGGCGAACTGGCGATGTCCGATACCGTTGAAACCGCGCTAACAATGCGCAGGATGCTCACCACCGGTGAATCCGAACCTAATGCTGCAGAGCAGCCGGAAGCTATTGCCGAGGGTGATCGCCGCATCGATGCCCTCGATCGCGAGCTGACGGCGCTGCGTAATGAGATGGAGTTACGCAAATCTATCAGCAATAACAGTCTGCTTACGGCACTGGAACGGCAGGGAACAAGGAATCAGGATAACCGTCTGCAGCAGAAAGCCGGTAACGAGGACCAGGGCTTCAGCCAGATGGGCCAGTCTCAGTCTTCCGGAGCAAACTGATATGAGACTTTACCCGTTCAGCGGCCATATTGGCCGCATTCTCCTTATGGTGCTGCTCATTCTGTTGATGACGGCCAGCATGTTTGCTATCTCAGCGGTATTTATGGCTTACGACCCTGATGGCCACATCACACGGGGCTGGTTGCATGACAGCCGATGGGGACTGTTTGCCTGGCGACTGGTTCTTTATGGCTGCCTTATTACCGCCTGGATACTGAAGGTACGCCCACAGGCATTAATCCGCTGGCCGGACGGACGTCCGCGTCTTGTGCGTATGGAACTGATGGGGGTGTTGTTCCTGGTAGCCACGGAATATGTGGCCTGGACAAGTGCTGTGTAAGGAGAGGACGATGACCGCAAACAGTTTTCTGGAATATTTTCTCGTTCTCTTTGGCTGGGTAATGAACAATGCTATGTGGAGCATTCTCAGCAATACGGGCCTTTTTGCATTGCCACTAGTGGTCAGGGTTCTTGGCGTCTGGCTGAAAGTGAGGGAGGAGGGGGCTGACGAGGGGAACAAAGGGCTTCTTGCCCTTCCGCGAATCGAGCATGCATTGTATGTGTCTTATCTTGTGATGCTCTTTTGCTGCATTCCGCTGTTGCCGGTTGATATCAGCACGATCAAGTTCGACAGTTCACGCGCTAAACAGTGCGGTGTCAGTGTGCCGACGCCACAGAATTCGGGCTACAAGGGACTCGTTAATGATTTTGACGGTCGTACGGCCGAGGTTCCAGTATGGTGGTATCTCCTGCATATGATGTCGAAGGGCACAACGCAGGCAATGATTGCGTCAATCCCATGCGGTACGAATTTGCGACAGATGCGTTTTGACATTCAGAACACGAAGCTGCGTGATCCTGTGTTGCTGCAGGAGGTCCAGGAATTTGCAGATCAATGTTACTCGAGAGCATATTTCAAACTGAAAAACAGCAACAGCCAGCTCAGTGATGCCACCATCAACTCTGTGGGCTGGATAGGTAGCAGCTACTTCCTGAATACTTCCGGATATTATGATTACTACACGGCTATGACGCCACGTAGCCAGTGGCCTTACAACATTAGCCGGGACAGTGGTTATCCAGATACCGGCGCAGGTGGATACCCAACATGTAAGACGTGGTGGTCTGATGGTACTTCCGGGCTTCGCAAACGAGTTCTGGCCAGCTTTAGTGATAACACACGTAAGGAGATGCAACGCCAGTTCCCCGGACAGCAGTGGGAAGAAATCGCGTTACGCTGGCTGGTCAGTCCACGCAACGCAGATCTGTCCGGCGCAGGTACCACTTATGCTGTTGGCAGTAGCGACACAACTTCCGGAGTAGTCGGTAATCTTACACGCCTTACCTCGTCTATTGGTCTTGGACTGAAACAGGCCGAAGCGTTACCAGGTTTTGATGCAATGAAGCAGGCGCTGCCGATGATCCAGGCATTATTGCTGATGATGATAATTACGGTCATTCCTGCGTTAATGATGTTCAGCGCCTACGATCCGAAAACCATTTTTACTATCTCATTCGCGTTATTTGCTCTTCAGTTCATTACGTTCTGGTGGGAACTGGCAGGCTGGCTTGATGACAGATTGATCACCATCCTTTATGACAATATGGCTGAGCAGGGGATTGCAAACAGCTCAGTGCCTTTTGCGGCTTTCTTTAGCTCAACGGCTGATGGATGGATTATGAACCTGGTATTGGGGATGATGTACCTGGTCTTTCCAATGTTCTGGGTTGGTATGCTCAGTTGGGCAGGAGTTCGAATTGGCAATATGGCTAACAACTTTAGCGATGCTTCTAAAATGCCTATGGATGCTGGTTCGGAAGCAGGTAAAAAAGCTCAGGGAATGGCGATTGATGCAGCTTCAGGCGGGATTAAATCAGGATTAAGTAAAGGGTAACTGATGGCTTTATGAAGCGGTGGTTATGCCATCGCTTCATAAGATTAAAAATTGTTAGAACCACCGTTAATACCTTTTTTCTCCCAGCTGTAACGGATAGGAGATTTATATTGGTCCTGTTTGTCTTTAGTGACATCCGCTTTAGAGGTAGAGGCGAGCACAGATGAAATCACACTACCAATTTCTTGTGTTGCACTCGAAAGTTTTACCGACTCAGGTTTTTTCCGCTTTAACTTTGACTCATCACTAACGATATTACGGCGTTTTGTAGTGAAGCGCGCAAAGGTGCTGCTCAGGTCATCTTTATTGAAACCGTCCTCGCTCATAGTAACGACTCCTGATTTCGTCTAATAAATAAGCTACTAAAAATCCCCTATACACGCAAATTATTAAGCGCTATATGGGCCGTATAGGGGACATGTCAACCTATCTTTCAGATTCTACCTACCAGTTTATCCGTAGCATCGATTGCAGGTTGAAGGCTTCTGATAAACTCCTTCAACTTATACATACTTGAGCAGCAAGAAATTTCTGGCTGGTTTGGATTTACAAAAGGGTTATGTCCATTTGTCATCTGCCCTTTCAGTCCAGCCAGCTTTTCGGTAATCATGAACCAGCTGCAATCGTTAATCAGATTCAGAATGTAGATTGTCTCTATATCCAAGGTTAGCCGCGAATCCAGCAGGCGCGAGATTTCTTTCTTTATATGCACATTATGGTTTTGAAAAAACTCGAACCAGTCTGCATATATCAGCTTTGGGTGTGCCTGAAGGAGTAAAGGTGCGTTACGTGCAAAGGGATTGATACCCGTAAATGCCGCATAAAAATCTTGTTCGGTTGAGTCATAGCTCAGCGTGGAGGACACATTGCGCAAATGTTCGTCGAACCCTTTTTTTATCCGTGTCAGTATAAAATTAACAAAAGCCGCACTGGTTTTTTTTTCTGCAAACACTGGCGGGTGAATACAGAACATATAAAAAATGTAGCTGGCGATTACCGAGCCAAGAATGCCTTCCACCACCGGACTGATTGCAGACATAAAATGCAGCGGCGCTGGTATACTGTTCAGAACCGCCACCTTGGACAGCAATACAACCAGACTACCGAGCCCGATCCAATGATAAAGCGCATCTACCGATCTGAGAAATCGGTACGTCTCCTTGCATCTTTCAAGCATTTTTTTACTCATATTTTTAACTTTATTCCTTAGCCGGTATGGATACCTTAATGCTGACTTCCGCTTGCAATACTTGTCATATGAGGCCGTCAGTCTGGTGGCCCGCTGGAGTCAGTGTGATTGACGGATTCAGTGCTCCCCACGATAAACTCCTTCAGGGACGTGAGCGCCCTAATCTGACGGACCGGTAACCGTTCTGTCGCTTTTGTCGTGATCTCTCAGGTACTTTACCAGTGCTTGGCTGGCCAGCTCACAGCAGCAGTCCGGAAATGACCCCAGCTCCTTGTGCCAGTCGGAGGGCACCGCTCACCGGCGCGTTCCTTGGTGGAGAGCTCCAGCGGACGACGGAAGGCCTCCACACGGGCCTGTGTTCCCGCTCTCATTTCTTCGCCTTCCCGTCATGGCGTGCCAGGGCCAGCAGCTCGGCCTGCAGCGCACGGCCATCCTCCCGGGTTTCCTTCAACTCCGCTTTGGTGTCCTGCAACTGCGCCGCCAGGTGTTCGCCGGTAGCGGTCAGACGGGCTACCTGCTCGCGCAGCGGCAGTGCCTCTGCGCGCAGCCCGCGTACCTCATCAAGCAACCGGTCACGTTCGGTCACCACCTCCCGAAGCACCGCCAGTTCACTTTCCAGTGCGGTCACTTTCTCCAGCGCCTCGTCGCGTTCCTGGTCGGCCCGGGCGATATCGGTGTCGGCCTGTTCCCGGGCCGCCAGTGTCCCGGCTTCTGCCTGTTTCACTGCGGCCTGCCACAGCAGGGCCAACTGGCCGGTGAGCAGTTGCGCCAGCTCTGGCGGCAGAGCCGGCGTCCGTTCGCTGGCCAGTGCGCGCTGGCGTGCCCGAAATTCCCGCATCACCGGGGAAATGTGGGACAGGGAGCCGCCACCGAGGTGCTGGCGGACCTGTTCGTTGGTCGGGTTCGGGTTGCCGGCGGCAATGAGTGCGGCGGCGACGTCCTCGATCCGACGGACGGTGTCAGCAGGCAGGTTAGTCATGAAATACTCCGTTTAGAAGGTATGCATACATTTTAACCTGACTGTATTTTGTACACAATACAAATAATACATTCAATACAAAACCAACATACACCATCTTTATTTTCGCGCTCAGATCCGAAAACTCACTGAATCGGAATTGCAGGCCTGAGGTATCTGATTGACCTGATGGTATAGTGAGTTTTTGGACCGGAGCGGGAGGTTTGAATGGGAAATTATTCAGATTTTGAGACCGAATTTGTTCAGCGAACACTGGCATTTATCGATCAGTATAACGAAATGATTGAGGTGCAGGGCAAGCCGTTCAGGGAGCAGTACAACTACACGTTGACCCTGAATTGCCTTCTGGGTCTTATCGTGTTGCGAAAGAGAGGGCGCTCTCTTTCCTGCCTGCTGACCGTTTAACGCAGCAGCTTAAAACCAGCATGGGGTTACAGGAGTCGCAACTACCCGGACCCGAGATGACCCTGCGGGCTCTGATCCTTAAAATGAGAAATTCTGTGGCTCATTTCAGCGTCCAGGTTGTATCAGTAAGCGATGAGAGTCTTGTAGATCTGATTGCTTTCAGGGATGATCCGGAGGATGAGAATGCCTACGCCATTTTCAGCGCCCCGGAACTTTTGCCTTTCCTTAAATATTACGCAGCGCAGCTGCTAGAGAATATGGCCCGCCGTCGAGCCCCAGCTGTTAACGTCTTGGATTTGTAAGGGATTTACACAATGTTGATTCTCGATTGCTCCTCACGGTCTCAGGCATTGCATACACTATCTGCCGGATTTGGCTGTCCCCCTGAAAAGCTGAAAAAGGTGCTGCTGTCGCTCGATCTGGAGCATATCTACGAAACAGATCAAAGTATTATAGTGGATGCAAATCAGTTTCTGAAAGATTATGTCAGCGCGGAACTGGGCGAACCGGGTCCCTTCAGAAGGGCGCTGTGGTTTCATGGCACCAGGACTTTCGTCGATAATACTTTTCCTGCAGGGTTACTTGCGCTGAATCATTCCGAATCGCTTGCGATGAAGATGCTGCTTACCCATGCCCCGAACGACATAGTCCGTAAACACCTGCAGGAATGGGTTGTTCCGGGGGGCGTCCCGGACGAGATGTTTCAGCTCAGAACAGGCGATAAAACGCACTGGGGACCATACGGCCATTTGGTCCGTGAATTACATTTCCACGCCAGAAAAAATGGGCTGCATGATTATCTCCGGCTGCCGGAACTGGTAGAGGACGTCTGTAACGCCTATCAGGAGCAGTACGGCCACGATCTGACGCCGCATTACCTCAGGGTGCTTCATCCCTGTATTATCTGGTTCCAGGCGGATATTATTTATGAAAAAGGGGCACTTGAGACGGCCCTAGCATATGCCTATACATCAGTCCGGGACCTCCCGCCGGACACAAACGCAACTTTAGGCATAGACTGTGAGGGTAAATCAGTGTCCAGATCGGCCATTGCTAGAATCGAGTTTCTGCCGACCGGGCAGATTTAACACAAAAAAATAGGCCAGTATTTTGGTCCGTTTGTTCCTTGCTGTGATCTAAGTGGGCAAGATCACTGCAGAGTAGATCGGTTTCTGCCGGGGTAAGCCATGTTTTTGTAAGATCCGCAAGGCGTCCCGAATCAGCGACCTTTCTGAAGTTACCGGACTCCGCGTGGATCTTAAGGCTTAAGCGGATCACTTGCAGCCGACTACAGAAAGGTTTTACATTGACCTAGATTATGCCGTTTCCCTTCCTCCTGCCCGGAAAAGGATATCTGAATGCACTTTTATGTGGATGAAACAGGCCAGACCGGCCGAAACCTTTTTGACAAAACCCAGCCCGTCCTCTCCTATGGAGTGCTGTCCTCAGATGCTGATCTGGATAAGGTTGCTGAAGCTGATCTTGCCGTATTACGCAAAACACTGGGCGTGGAGCGCCTGCACGCTGCGGAACTGGGCGTGCATCGTCTTTCTGATGTTGTGGATACGCTGCTGGTCCTCCAGAAAAAGCACCGGATACGGTTTGACATCTGGCAGGTGGTTAAGCGCGATCACGCCATTATTTCGTTCTTCGACCAGGTGTTTGATCAGGGGATGAATCCAGCTGTTCCCTGGTCCGCATACTGGACCCCTCTGCGCTACCCCCTGCTGCTGAATCTGGCCAGCCTGTTTGATGATGAACTTGCTGCAAACGCATGGAGTGCTAGGCTGGAGGCTCATGATGAGCGGGCGGCGGCGCTTTTCTGTACCGTCAGTAATGAACTGGTCAGCAGGACGGCAGCCAGCGCGCTGGACCATCGGTCGAAACAGCTGATCACCGATGCCCTGAACTGGGCATCAGTCAATTTTGAGCGGCTGGGCTATAACTGTAAAACTAACAAGGAAAGGCTGCAGATCATGCCCAATATGATTGGCTTTCAGTCCGTGCTGCACGGTATCTGCTCCCGCCTGGGGGCTCCTGAAAGAAAGGCCTGTATCATTGTTGACCAGCAGTCACAGTTCAACACTACACAACGTGAACTTAACGAGTTCTACTACCAGATCCGGGAGATGCCCTGGGAGCTGGGGCCTGGATTACCCGTAATGAATATGAAAAATATGCCGGCTGAGCCACTTGTTTTCCAGTCCGGTACCCAAAGTGCAGGCCTGGAGCTGGTAGATATTTATCTCTGGACATTCAAGCGATTCATGGAAGATAAGGCGCTGACAAAGCCGCTTGCCCGCCTTGTTTATACCAATCTGAAAACGGCCAGGACCAACAGCGTGTCAATCCAGTCGGTTGCCAAGCGCTTTGAGGAACTCCTGGGTAAACTCCCGGTTCCTACTGCCGAGATAATGAAGCAGGCGCAGGAACTGCGGGACTTTGACGAAGCCAGACGCATGCTGCATGTGGTGTCGGGATAACCCGGCTGATGCCGGATATTCATTTCTGCGTTCATCTGCACCGTCTTAGGGGCTGGTTTTCATGTTAACCGGCAGGCGTGATACACGGCACCGCTTACTGTTATGCAGCGACGCCAGAATGTCAGCGAGCTCATAATCAGCCCCCATCGCCACATCATGCAGTAACAGGAAAAAAACCTTTACTGTCGCCCCTGCACGAATCCAGATACAGCTGCAGCCATCGAGCATGGCGGAGTAGGTGGCGTTGTTCCCGCTGCAGCCACTTCAGGGGCAGACGGGACGTCATATAGTCCAGGCTGCGCATTTCCTGATGAAGCGGTGCGAGAACAGCATGAAAATCCTCTCTGAGGATTCGGGTTAATTGGAAACAGAAAAAGCCGCATTTGCGGCTTTTTCTGCATGCTCAGTAAGCGTGATGGCATCAGGTTTTACTGAGCCATGAGCCGTAAACTTCCCTGCGACGCTCAAAGGCTTCCCGCCCTCCCTCCATCACAGAAATGATGTGCTGTTGTACAAGAGGGGCATCCACGCCCCCGCCGGCAGCCTGGATCTTTCCGTCTGAATATTCACAGGCACAGACATTTTCTGCATCTCCCAACACCGGAATGTTGGCATTATGAGTGGCAAAGATAAACTGGGTGTGGGGTTTCATTACCCGGATGATTTTAATCACGTCGTCATAAATCGTCTGATTGTCGAGGTCGTCTTCGGGCTGATCGATGATCACCACATCATTGTCCTGCTGATTCAGGACAAACAGCATTAATGCGGATGCGCGCTGACCCAGCGAGTGCTGTTCTAGGGGTTTGCCCCGGAATTCAATGGAGTAGGTATTGGGTATTTGCCAGGCAATCAGCGATTCTATCTGCTGTTCCAGATACTCGCTGAACGTCTCTGCAGAGCCGCTGATAATCCTCGGGAGTTTGTCCCTGTTCAGCCAGAGTTCACCAAAGTCTCTGAAGGTGTCAGCCACGGTCTGGTAGGTACTTTCCCGCAGCCGGCTGCCGGTAAAGGCCTCTTTCAGAACGGCCTGCATGGCTTTTTTGCCGTTTGCAAAGGACGGCACGATCTTCAGGGGCGAGTCGGCCTGGCTGATGCCGGCCAGCACGGCTTCAATTTCCTGATATTCTTCCACCCACAGTTCATACAATCGGCTCAGCGCCTCTGTCAGGCTTTTCTCCAGTAACGCCTGACTGCTTTCAGCCCGGGTCAGCTCGGCAATTTTCTGTTCCGCAAGTTCCAGCCCGGCCTTCAGCTTCAGAAAGTCAGCCGGATCGGCTTTTTCCACGCCTGCCAGCCGCAACTCTTCAGCCAGGCCACGCTCTATTTCGGCAAATTCCTCCGTCAGCGCCAGCTTTTTCTGCAGGAAGGCCTGCTGCTTCGTATCGAGTTCGGCGAGGAGCGGGCGGGCGCCGTCTACGATGGAGTTCAGGGAGTCGAGATGGGCCGTGAAGCGATCATATCCCGCACTGTAATCATCAATGTCTGCCTGGTTATGCGCTGATTCATGTTTCTGCTCCTGTTTCAGCTCATCGAGTGTTTCCTTGATCCCGTCCTGCAGACTGTCCAGCGCCCGGGTTGCCCGTGCAGTGGTACTGCTGAGATAACGCTCATCCCGTCCGAAAGTGGTCTGACGCGCCAGTTTTTCTTCCATACCGTGCTGGGCATAAAAGCGCAGGCGGAACTGCGCATCCTTCTCTTTCGCCTGCCATTCGGAGAGTGTTTCTCCTGATGTTTTCAGACGACGATACTCGCGTAACCTGTCGAGGACGACATCATTCTGCTGCCGGATTTTATTCCGCACGGCGGCCAGGCGCTCTCCGACCAGTTTTTCAATCAGGTCGTGTTCAAATCCCGCGCCGGTATTGGACAGATCTTTCTGGCCAAAATACACCGGCTTGTGCAGAACCGTTTCCCGAAGCGCCACCCCGTGCCGGGCCTGACCGTCAAAAATAACCTGCGGCTCCTGGCCGAAGATGCGGGTTATCTGATAGGCCCGTCCGTGACGGCACACGGCGTCAACGGTAATCTTCCCCCCGCTTTTGAGTAAATTACTGACCAGATTTTCTTTGTAATCGCGGTCAGAAGCCTTCTCGCCAAACGGAATGTCCAAGGCATATCGGATCCCTTCAAGTATGGAGGATTTGCCGCTGCCGCGGATCCCAATCAGGGTGTTCAGCTCCGGAGATAATTTCACCACGGTTCCACCGAGCGAACCGGCTCCCTCGAATGCTATCTGGCGGATATGGCTGTGGTTCAGGGGCGGTTTCTCGCCGCTGACGCGATGCGGAAAATCCTGCAGCGCAAAGCGGACAGCGTCAAAACTGTAATCACCCAGTTTCAGATAGCTGGCGACTTTTCTGGCACCGATGTGATCCAGCGTTTTGGCATCGCATCCTTGGACTTCAGCAGGATAGCGCTCACCAAGCACGCCCTGAATTTTGACCCGCAGGTCGAGGGTCATCACCTTCTGAAATCCCGTCACGCGCCGGCGGACAAGGTCATTTTTAAAAAGCTCCCCGATCCGGCCAGGGCTCAGCCCGCCCCATAACCCGTTATGGGCCTCCACGTGAGCAAACACAATAAAGTAATCCCGTTCGTACCGGTCAAGGCGCTGGATGGTCTGTGTGATATTTTCTGTTGAACGGGCATTTTCGTTCTCAAAATTATCAACGCCCGCAAACGTGGCCGTCAGGAAACTTTCAATATGATTCGTCTGCTGTAGATTGATAAACCACTCATCAGCAAAGACCACGAGCGTGTGCACGCCGGCTTGGCCATCATTGACGGACAGCTCCACGCCGGGTAGTAGCCCTATACCTTCACGGCGCGCCGCTTTACGCAGTGCAATGAACTCACCGGGGTCAAATTTATTGTGATTGGTGATAACCCCCAGCCCCACTTCCGCCGCTTTAAGGGTATTCACATAGTCGGTAATAAATCTGTCGCTTTCGCCGGCATAGCGAAATTCTTTATCTGCACGGGTATGCAGGTGAAAATCCACCTTGACCCAGCAGGATCCATTCTCAAATACGGGATACATTCCTTGATACCTTTATTCAGTCGCTGATGAATGCCCGGAGGCTTTGCTTAATGTCATTTATATTAGGGCGATCCCGTTCCGGCTTCATTTTATTTCCGTAGCCGCTTAATAAATCTTTGATCTGAACCCGAACCGCATTTAACCGGTTACGAATGAGGGCGGCCGGCAGTCTTTTCCGATGTGCTGAATTAAGCAATAGAAAGTGATTATTATTGCATATCAGACATTAATGCCAAAAAAGAAATAATAATTTATGGTTATTGCAGATTAAGCAGTAGTTTTTTTCTTCTCGCACAGATCCGATTTCTGGTGGTCCCGGTTCTTCTTTTCGGCCTCCGGGGCGCTGCGGCCATTTAATCCACCATGTGGTAGTTAATACCGCACCGGTCACGCTATATGCTGTATCTTCGCCCCCGGCCTTATTCCCTGACCGTGATACACTTCCGGAAACTGCTGTAGAGCAGAAAAATCTGATCACCTTGAAACCGGCATTCGGTAATTTAATGGAGTGGTTATATATCTGTTTATTATCAGGTTAGTGATTATCACTCACTGCGACAATGCGGAAAGAAAGGGTGGCGTCGGGGCGGGGGAAGGTTTGACGGCGGGACTATTTTCATGAAAGGTATTGGGGGAGATCAGTGAGCAAACGAATGCCGGTTGAAATACAACAAATATTTGAGGCGCTGATATGTATCGGACACACCCGTCTCTGGCTTCGTGATAACGGAAAGTACAATCGCCTTATCATTACCAGGGATAACCTAGTCGCTGCCAGCTATAACCCATACCTCAGGAGCTGGAATTTTCGCAAAAATGCCTGTCGGGTGAATGACAATACGAAAAATGAATCCCCACCAGGGGGCTTCCTCACTGAACTCATAGACCCAGGTCATGCAGCACAACAGATATATCTAATAAATGACTGGTAATAGCAAAAGCCACCCGCAATTGAACCAATCAATGATGGCGGGATTTCTCTATAAAGCAGCGTAACAACAAAGGAGTTAAGGATGGGGCGTTCCACTAAGGTGATTATCAAGGGGAGGGAGTTTCCTTCCAAAAAAGCAGCTGTGGGGCATTTCATGGATCAGCGTGAAACAGTCAAAGAAGCGGGCCCGCTGAAAGAGGGAAAATTGTTTGATGAATTACGCGAGCTTTATCTGCGTTACTGCGAAGTGACCAGCTTTGATCTTAATGGAAGGATTATCTATGCCTTCAGTGTGGATTATGAGCCGCGACAGAACGGTCAGACCTGGGCATCTCACCTGTGCTACTGGGTACATTTCTCGCCGAAGCAGAGTTTGTCCTTTTCGGTCAGAGAAGCGGTGGATGAAATTGCAAAAGCTGCTGCTAAACAAATTTAATGGCGGGCGGGATTTATGATTAAAGAAATTCCATTGCTCTCTTTTGAATATCTGCATTACATCGTTGATAGCCTTGGATGGATGCTGCCGGTTTATTTATATCTCTTCAGTTTTATTTACGCATTTATTCATGAATCCGGACATGCCCTTATGGCCATGTGCCTGGGAACTCGGGTAACGCGCTTTCAAGTGGGGAAACCTGTCTTGTTCCGGTTCAAAAGGGGCAGACTTATCCTGAAGTTTGGATTGCTTTTTCCGGACGGAGGTGTCAGTTACCACTATGCGAATGATGCCCCCAGGTGGAAAGTTATGGCGGCGGCGCTGGCCGGTCCATTATTGCCCGTGATTCTGTCAGTACCAGTTTTTACTCTTACCGGTATTCAGCCACTAATGGTCATTGCCGGGTTGATTGTAATGATACTGACTCTGGTTAACCTAAATCCCTTCATGATGGAAACAGATGGCCAGAAAGTTCTCAAGCATCTGCATGCCATAGTTCAGGGGCGGAAGGTCCTGAATTCCTGAGCAACTGTTACACGAGTTCTATCTACTTAGTTGAAAGGAATGCTGATGAAGATGTCTCTTCTTGGTCTGCCAAGCGAATATGTTGCCCAGTCACAGCAGCTTCCTGTGGCTATCGACTATCCGGCGGCGCTGGCGCTGCGGAAGATGGCTCTTTTGCATGTCGAACTGCCGAAATACCTGCTGGCGCCGGAAGTGAGCGCGTTACTCCATTATGTCCCGGATCTGCACCGCAAAATGCTGCTAGAGACGCTTTGGAACATCGGCGCGCGCATCAACGAAGCGCTGGCGCTGACGAGGGGCGATTTTTCTTTGACGCCGCCTTGGCCGTTTGTACAGTTGGCCACTCTCAAGCAGCGCACGGAAAAAGCGGCCAGAGCAGCAGGGCGTGCGTTAGCCGACAGTCAGGTACATCGCTTGGTCCCCCTCTCAGATAATCAGTACGTCAGCCAGCTGCAGATGTTAGTGGCTACCCTGAAAATTCCGCTGGAGCGTAAACACAAACGTACCGGCAGAATGGAAAAGGCACGCATCTGGGAGATCACCGACCGGACGGCAAGGACATGGGTGAATGAAGCGGTTGAAGCCGCTGCGGCCGACGGCGTGAGGTTCTCAGTGCCGGTGACGCCTCTCACGTTCCGTCACTCCTATGCCATGCACATGCTGTACGCCGGTATTCCGCTGAAGGTGCTACAGAGTCTGATGGGGCATAAGTCGGTAAGCTCGACGGAGGTGTACACGAAGGTGTTTGCCCTTGATGTCGCTGCCAGACACCGGGTTCAGTTTCAGATGCCTACAGATGAAGCAGTAAGTTTGATGAAGCAGATTACTCAACATGTGGAGTAAACCGGCACTATACAGATCAGCCAGAATTATCTAATCGAAGCGCGCGGCTGTATCTCGTCAAACAGATTTAGTTGAGTGACACGCTCCTCAATAATAGATGCGGTGCGGACTTAGCCATGTCCGCTTGGCACACAGAGGATCTTTAGATCCGTCAAGGCTGTGGTTATGCAGACATCGTTCAGATTGTTAATGACAGAAAATAGTTAGAATAAATCTCCGCAGCAGAAATCAAGGATTAGTGAGAGTGTTGTTGAGTCTGTCTTCAAGAAAATCACAACCTTTTACAAAATAGGTAAGACGTTACCTCCAGGGTTCGTGGGCCTATTTTCAGGTGCACTCTCTTTTTGCCAGCCTCCTGAAAACCTCTTTTCTGATAAAACTGGAACGTGGAACCCGTATCGGTGAAAAGATAAATTTTTTTTCCTTTTTCCCTGGCCTCAAGCTCTTTAAGCAGGAGGGAGCCAATTCCAGCTCCTTTCGTTTCAGGGGCGACGGCAAAAAAAGTAATTTCACCATCGAACTGAGAGCAATGTGAATTTTCCTGTAACATTTTCATATTGAGGTTGTCCAGTTCCTCACCGGAATGACCGTATAATTTTCTTATAATCCACTCTAATGTCGCAACGAAAATCTTCCGCAAAACGGAACTACAGATTGCTGGGTGATCGTTCATTTTTGCTATAAGTACACCAGACAACTTGTCCCCTGAATAAGCTCCCATAAGATGAGTTGCATGTAATAACTCATAATTCCAGTAGTGTTGTATGTACAATAAAAGATGCAGCCTACTTGATGTGTACCAGCTGAGATGCATGCCAGAAATAGCAAACTGCCTGGCTCTGCGATGGTCTTTCTTTTGAACTTCTTTAATGGTTATGTCCATGCTCAACTCTTATGAAATCCTGTTTGTTAAATGTTGTGGCTGACTTATAATAAACCGGAACGTGATTTTATTATCGCCACTTTTTATTATTTACGTATGTTTACGAAAATACATCCCAATCTTAACGGTTTCTCAATACTTCCTTGACTGAGAATTGACAAGTGCAGGTTAAATTGACTCTGTCATTTATCCTGGGGATTTATCATGTTTTTAAGTAAATTTAAAATGATTGAGTATCAGTTCAAGGTTTTCAGAACACTGTTTGTTAGCGATGAGGAGTATCGCAGGAAAAAATTTAAAAAAATTTTTGGTAAAGAAGTCTCCTTGACATCACCGAAAACGCTGAACGAAAAAATTAATTACAGAATGGTTAATCAGCGAAGTGATTTCTTTACGCTAGTTGCAGATAAAATTTCCGTACGAGATTATGTTGAACTTGCCATTGGTCCTGAGTATCTTGTTCCTTTGTTGGGCGTTTTCGAAAAGCCAGAAGAAATTGAATTTAGCAGACTTCCATTGAGTTTCGTTATGAAGTGCAATCATGACAGTGGAAGCGCAATTATATGCAATAATAAATATAATCTTGATCTGGAAAATGTCATCCGCCATTTTAAACAGCATCTCAAAAGAAATCCGTATTACACCAACCGTGAATGGCAGTACAAAAACATTAAGCCGCGTATCTTAATTGAAGAAAAAGTAGAATTGTTTCGTGGTAAATCGCGGGATACCACACCAGAAATGTTCAGAATACATTGTTTCCATGGCAGACCACACTTTATTGAGGTCGACTTCACGTCGGGCAATGGCAACGAGCATGTAAACATCTATAACACTGAATGGGAGTTGGAGCCATTTACTCTGGGGTATGCCAACACACCGAATCCAATCGACAGGCCAGCATCCTTCAATAAAATGCTTAGCTTAGCCAGTAAGATAGCTATTGATTTTGACTATTGCCGTCTGGATTTTATGGCATCTGACGACGCTATATTTTTTAGTGAAATTACACTGACACCAGAAAGCGGTCAACTAAAGTTTAATCCTCCAGAATGGGACGCAAAGCTTGGCCGGTTGTGGGTGCTTTAAATTATCTGGCGGCATAATGCCGTCAGATAACTGATGCCAGCGTTTAAAAATTATATAATGCGCCAATAGTAAAAGTGATGTAATCATCCTTTTTAACAATCGGGCTTCTGTTTACACGGTTCGGTAGAGTGGTGTAACGAAAATCAGCATATCCTGACCAGGAGTCAGTGAATGCATGCTGCCAGTTAATAGTATAATCAATACTGCTCATTCCGCTTCCGGCATTGTATTTTCTGTAACCTGAATTTGTACTTTGTCTTTCATTAACACCAAACTAGGTGTCATTAAATCGTGCATCACCGTATTTACCTTCCGAGCTAACTGTCAGCGTATCTGTATCATTATTAAAGAGAACGAGATTGACTTTAACGTTATACTGCATACCTTGACTGTCTGTCAGTGGTGCAATAATATTCCCTTCAAAACCGACCCAGGGGGTTATCCACCATCCAACAGTAGTCGTACTCGTTATTGCTGGCTTGATTTTTCCCATGCCTTTCAGTTTTTTCGACCCCTCCTGAATCCAGGAGTTACCTTTATCAGTTCTCCCGACAGAATATCCTAAAGCCTGACCAATATAAATACCATTATCAAATTGCCGGGTATAACCCGCCCCTTTTTCGGAGTTCAGAAACCAGGTGTCGTTACTCCATTCAATATAGGGCAATACGTTCGTGTTATATTTATCAGCCCCCGTATATTCCGGAGCATACTGTGCACCCAGTCCAATCGTTAGGGATGGTGTGGCATTTTCAGATGCTGCCTGCGATGAAAATGACAAGGTAACTAATGTCGCGATGGCAAATTTTATTTCCTTCATAAAACTCCCGAAATGAATTATGCTTATATAAAAAGGAAACATAGTATGCATGCAGATAATCAAAAAACCCGCAAGATTTAATCAAGATTCAGTCAAGGTGCGAATATGAAACGTGTCTTAATTATTGAAGACGACCTCGATGCTGCGAATGTGCTTGAGGCATACCTTAAACACGATCAGTTTGTAACGGCGGTAGCCAGTAATGGTCAACATGGTCTGGAACTGGTCTTTAGCTGGAAACCCGACCTCGTTTTGCTGGACGTCATGCTACCAGCAATGAGCGGAACGGACGTTCTGCTGGCTGTACGCCGCAGGAGTGATGTACCGGTGATCATGATCACCGCCGTGAGCGATGGTAGCGACAAAATCAGTGCGCTGCGTTTTGGTGCGGATGACTATGTCGTAAAACCCTACAACCCGGGCGAGGTCGTTGCCCGTGTACGCGCTGTTCTCAGAAGATATTCGAGTGAGCGAGTCACCAATATTATTCAGTTCAGAGGACTTAAAGCGGATATGGAGTCGATGCAGGCAACGGTTGAAGATGAACAGGGTGCATCTACATTATTAGATCTGACTCCAACGGAATTCTCACTACTTGTGACTTTCCTTAAATCGCCCAATAAGGCGTTTACCCGGCAGGCATTACTGGAAGCTTGCCTGCCTGACAGTTATGCACTCGAACGTGTTGTGGACACGCATATTTATAACTTACGCAAAAAGCTTGAGTCCGCTGGTCAGACAGATCTCCTCGTTAACATCAGAGGCATTGGCTACAGGTTTTCAAACATATGAAGATGGATCAAAACAGACAAAAAAAGGAGCCAGGAACCTTATGGTCCTGGATTTGCGGCCGTCTGATATCCCTTGCTGTTGGCTGTATCATTCTGATCGCTTTTTTGATGTGGTTACGCTTTTATGTGCAGAACAAATGGCATGAATACCGCATGCCGGAAGATGTACGGGCTGAACTTGCCGTACTGATAAAAAATCCGCGCCTGAATATAAATCGTTATCACGAGATTATTGATACCTGGTATGGCCTTTCTTATTCCGACCCCTCAATGGGTGTAATGGACTGGCTAGTACTAGGAGCCCTGATACTGTTCTTCATACCGGTGATCGTCCTGATTACCCTTAAGGCCGCGCGCCCTATTTCGCGTCATATCGGCAGACTCGATCGCGCAGCCCGATCAGTTTCTGAAGGTGGGTTCGGCTTTAAAGTGCCCGTTCCGGATATCCTGCCGCTTGAATTGCAACGTCTTAGTGAAAACTTCAATGATATGTCAGTGAAGCTTGAACGTTATGAAAAGGATTTAAAAAAGGCCCATGTAACGCTGGCACATGAGCTTCGTTCCCCACTAACCGCTGCTACAGGTCGCCTGCAGGGTATGATTGACGGAATATTTGAGCCAGACGAAGACCAGTTGAAGATGGTGATGCGTCAGCTTAACGAGCTGAACAGGCTCGTCGAAGATCTGCATCTTCTTAAACTGGCCGATGCCGGTCAGCTTAACCTGGATGTTATGCCAGTAAACCTCAGTGATATTGTACGGGAAAAAATCGCGTGGATAACGCCTTCCGCTAAAAAAGTTGGGGTGGATATTATCCACCATCAGAAACAAACAATCACTTGCATGGCTGATCCGTACCGTATAGGCCAGGTGTTCCTGATACTGATGGATAATGCGCTACGCTATGCAGCTGACGGTGGGGTCCTTGATATAAGCTATCGTTCTTCCTCTGAAGCTGTTGTTGTAGTGTTCAAAGATAGCGGCCCGGCAGTTGCTGATAACTTCCTTGACAGTATCTTCACTCCTTTTGTGCGTGAAGATGTATCCCGCTCGCGTCATAGCGGGGGATCAGGACTGGGTTTATCAATTGCGCGGGCAATCTGTGAAGCTCATGGCGGAAGACTAAGCGCTGAAAAAAACAAAGAAAAAGGATTATCTTTCTGCATAACCCTCCCCAGGCATTAAATTTTTCAGCCATTGAAGCATTCTTAACAATGCGTGTACAGTTCCTTGATTATCGTCTGATTAAATGCATGGTAAACGGAGGTTTACCATGTTGTCAGGTTTTATTGAGAGTTTCTTGTCAGCATGCGATAAATTTGATGATAGCTGTGTCTGGATTATCATTATCGCGATTATAATTTTTGTCATTCAACTTTTTGTGGCTATCCTCCTGGACACAAGTCACTCAAACCGGAATAAAAAATAGACTGCATCGATACGTTTATTTTGGGCGATGCCGGATAGCTAATAGCACAGCACTTTTCCTGTTTTAGTGGCCTCTGACCATCTCAGTTTGTATTCCCAGTTTTTTTCGAACATCCCTATTGAAAAAGCCATCTTTTTATTCTGTATGGCGCATATTCTGCGGGCGTCAGAGATATTTGACCACATGAGCAGGCTTCCAGGGCTGTACTGTGAAAACTGTGGGTCCAACCCCCCATTCGGCACATCAAAATAGATCATATTTTCACTCGATGCTGCAAGAACCAGATCGATGGCACAAGGTACGCCTGCAAAAAACATAACATTGCCAAAAATCATATGGCGAACAGAGGACAGCAGTTCAAAAATTTTCTGTCGGTCATAGCATCTGACTCTGTCTGCAAAACGCAGTTTAAACAGATGCACATAAAGTTGCGCAATCTCTCCTGCTGATATGTCAGCAAGTCGATAGCTTTCGCCTCCCTGAGATAAAAACTTTCTGAGTTCGCTATTTCTCTTTTTGGTTGTTTTAACCGAAAAGGAGTCTTTAACGCGACACACCTGCCTTTTCGTTCGGTAGATAAAAGCAGAGTTAATTATGTTTGCCCGGTTATCAGATGACAGCCGGTTTGTCTTTTCAGGTAGCCAGATTTTTTGCTCAGCCGCAACAGGAAGCATAATTTCGTCGAAGGAGACCGGGTATTCGCGCCAGACATTTAAACCAATATTCTTATTATCAACGGTGAAATAAGCTGCCGTAGTTATCCCATTTTGACAATAATGCCAGAATTGAAACTTCATTCGGCCCTGGTTCATAAAAAACATGACCATGTCGGGGTGCATATTCACGCTACCGCCAAATTTATAATATGCTGCAGCGTAAACATCATAATTACAGGGAACCCACCCCATAATGGTATGTTTAAGACTCATAATCCTGTGTCCCAAAAAATAATCAGATAGCGCTATCGCCGCCCAGAACAGAATACAGTTTTACGCCCTGGATAAGGTATTTCAGACGTGATTCCAGTAACTGTTTACGTGCTTCAAGAAGTTCATTGTTCTTATGTACCAGACCTTCTGTACTCAACTGGCCTGCCGTCTGCGTCATTACGGACATCTGGTATTGTGTCATTGCAGCCGTGTAAATCGCCTCACTATTGCCATACCGGGCTTTCATAGCCGCCTGTCCTGCAAGTGCATCGGATACATCCCTGAAAGCCTGCTGTATCGCCTTCTGGTAATTGACAATTTCGACCTGTTTATTCAGTTCAGCGATGCTCAGATTTGCGGCATTTTTCCCGCCATCGAATATCGGCAGGTTAAGCGAGGGGACAAAACTCCAGCTTGCCGTTCCGGCGGACAGGAGGTTGCTCAGCTCTGCTGAGGTTGAGCCACCCGCCGCGGTTATTGAAACCGACGGGAAGAATGCGGCACGCGCGGCGCCGATTCGGGCATTAGCTGCTTTCAGAGCATATTCTGCTGAAACAACATCCGGGCGTCTTAGCAGTACATCCGAAGGAAGTCCGCTTTGAAGAAGGGGGAAACGCCAGTTCTGGCTGAGTGCGACGTTCTTGAATAATGAAGCGGGCAGCGGCTGACCGACTAAAAGCTGTAATGCATTGTAATTCTGCTGTGCCTGCAATTTAAATGTCATCAGTTCTGTTTGTGCGCGTTCAGCTTCTTTATCGGCTTCAATAACATCATTCTGTGTCAGTGCCCCCTCCAGGTATGCCTGATGCACCATTTCTTTTTCTGTCAGCTTATTCTTCAGAAGCTGAGTGGATATTTCTGCAGCCTCACGGCTGGACAGATAATTGAAATATGCGCTCACTGTTTGTTCTATTAAATTGATTCGCAGCGCCCGGGATGTTGCACCGGCGGCAAGATATTCATTCAGAGATGCTTCTTTCAGGCTGCGCAGTCGCCCCCAGAAATCAATTTCCCATGACGCTGAAACCAGTTTCGCATCGAACTGATGATACGTAACAGCTCCTGTATCGACTGTGTCATAAATTCCTGCGGGCTCATGTGCAGCTGTTTTCTCGACAGTCATACCAATATTAGGAAGCGTGGACAAACGGTCTGCACCATATTGTTCCCCGACCTTTTTAAGATTCAGAGCAGACACCTGCAAATCTTTATTGCCTGCGATGGTCAGTTTGATCAGTTGTTGCAGTTTTTCGTCATTGAAATAAGGCGCAGAAGAACGGGCAACGTTTGTTCCCTGAAGAGAAACTTCCTGTTGATTCCACTTCAACGGGATCGCTGTTTCCGGCCTGTGATAATCCGGCATCAGGCCACAGCCTGAAAGCAATAATGCCGAAAACAATGTGATGGTTAAGGATGTAAATCTTGTAGTTTCCGGTATCATTACTCTTCCCCGAAGTCATGTTAATTGCCATAGCCGACGGCCATATCCGTCCCTCAGACAGATTATCCAGACCTTTATCAATAAACGGTCAAGGGCAATTCAAGGTTGATGCAATATGCCAGGAAAGAATGACTTTTTTATATCCATTGACTGTATCTTGATAATTCCTGAAGCGTTCCTTGTTCTTTGTGCGGTTAGATAACGATCTGGAATAAACCGGGATTTACACGATGCAATATCACAAAAAACACATCATTCAGAAGCCGCTCACTTCAGTTTCAGGTCTGGGCGTATGTGCATTTAGCATGTTACTGCTCCTAACGGGCTGTGATGATAGTCAGGTTGCACCTGCTTCTTTGCGGCCGGTTAAAACCTGGGTCGTTCAGGAGGCGCAACATGTCCCTCCATTAACCTGGACTGGCACCATTGAGCCCTCAGAAGAGGTTACTCTCCAGTTTCGTATTGACGGAAAACTGGCCAGAAAACTGGTAGATGTCGGCGCGAAAGTGACAAAAAACCAGCCCGTTGCTCTGCTGAGTGGCTCCATGAGCCAGGGCGAGAAAGCGGCGGCGGTGGCTGAATATCAGGAAGCCGTAGCAGCGGAACAAAAAGGACGTCAGGAACTTGAGAGGACAAAAAAACTGTTCGCTATAGGAACGGCATCCAGAGCACAGCTTGAGGAGGCGGTGTCCTCTGTTGCAGCATTGAACGCACGTAAAGCCCGGGCTCAGGCTCAAAAAGATGCAGCGCTCAACGAATCGGATTTCAGTACGCTGAGAGCGCCTTTTGATGGTGTGGTCACGTCGTATCTCCCTTATTCCGGACAAACCATCGCTGCGGGCCAGGATATCCTAAAAGTTTCCTCTTCGAAGGCTGAGGTACAGTTCAGTGTTTCGTCCGGGCTGGCTTCAAAATTACATGCCGGAGACCCGGTATCCGTCAACGACGGGGTCTCACGGATCAAAGGGCAAATAAGGTATATCACACCCCAGCTTGATAGCAGCACACGTACGAGTCTGGTCCGTGCAACGCTCTCTGCAGCGGAAAACGAACCTGTGTTTGGATCTGCTGTATCAGTCGAACTGAGTGCGTATGACGATACCGTTATTCCTCTACCTGCCTCTGCACTGACCCGGGCAGGTAACCAGCCCGCTGTATTTATCGTTGATCCGAAACTCGGGAAGCTCGTCATCCGTCCGATAAATATTGTTCGTTTCTCTGACGATAAGGCCTATGTATCCTCTGGCCTCAAAGCAGGCGAAAAAGTGGTTACTGCCGGTGTTAATACGCTACAGGACGGCGAAAAGGTGGATGTCAGCGCTGAGGCAATGAAATGAATCTGGATAAACATAACCTTTCATCCTGGGCACTGGCCCATCAGCAGATGGTCAGTTTTTTCCTGCTGATCATCATGGCGGCGGGCTGCCTTTCGTTTACCGCACTGTCGCGGGATGAGGATCCTGCGTTTACGATAAAAACAGCTGTTATCAGTGCCGACTGGCCCGGTGCAACGCCGGCGGACATGGTGAACCTCGTTGCCGATCCAATTGAGAAGACAGTTCAGGAGCTTCGGTGGTTTGACAGTGTTGACAGTCAGACCCGAAATGGTCATACAAAAGTCACTGTCAATTTGCTGGATGCCACACCTCCGTCGGAAGTGAAACCGTCATGGCAGGAGCTACGCAAAAAAATTCGGGATCTCGCCGCCACGCTTCCTGCAGGGGTTAACGAGCCGGTGGTGAATGATGAATATGATGCCACCTACGGCACCATTTACGGCATTACCGGGGACGGTTTTTCCAGTGATGAGTTGCGAAACATTGCAGATCAGGTTCAGCGCGATCTCCGTTCTGTGAAAGATATTGGACGCACTGTGCAGCTTGGCGTACAGCAGCAACAGGTTATTCTTAGCTTCTCAGCACGCCAACTGGCCACACTGGGCATTTCTCCTGATGAAATTATGGCTGTACTGAAGAGCAGCAATGCCGTTACGCCTTCAGGCGAGCTGCGAACGCGTGATGACCGGATGAGTCTTCTTGTCAGCGGTGCAAAACTTACTGAAGATGCTCTCAAGCGTATCAGCCTGCGTTCCGGGGAGCGTATTCTTTCCCTGGCTGATATTGTCACCGTGACCAGAAAAGCCTCAGAAACACCTCAGCCGGTTTTCCATGTTAATGGACATCCGGCGCTTGGCATCGGTATAGCTATGCTATCGGGTGGAAACATGCTGCAGTTTGGCGAGGCTCTTGATCAAAAGCTTGAGCAGATTAAGGCCAGACTTCCGCATGGCATTACCATAACGAAAGTCGCCAACCAGCCAGCTATTGTTGACGAAGCCGTGGATGGGTTTCTGCATGTGCTGATGGAGGCCATTATCATCGTGATAGCGGTCTCATTTGTTTCTTTAGGGCTGCGCGCAGGTCTGGTCGTTGCCGTGGCCATTCCAATTGTTCTGGCTTTGACCTTTACCGGGATGGATTTGGCAGGTATTGGGCTGCAACGAATCTCGCTGGGCGCGTTAATTATTGCGCTGGGATTGCTCGTGGATGACGCGATGATCACTATCGAGTCAATGGTATCGCACCTTGAGAAAGGGGAGCCTCTGCGAAAGGCGGCATCAAGTGCCTTTGTGAAAACCGCGTTTCCGATGTTAACCGGGACACTGGTTATGATTGCCGGATTCATCCCTGTGGGGTTCGCCAAATCAATGGCGGGTGAATACTGCTATTCATTATTTGCCGTTATCTTTATTTCTCTGCTCAGCTCGTGGGTTGTTGCCGTGCTTTTTTCACCAATCAGTGGTGTATGGCTGCTGAAAGGGGCAAAGCTGCAGCAGCACGATGAAACCAAAACCGGACGACTGGCAGGCATGTATCACAGCCTGCTCGCATTTTCGTTCCGCCATCGTCCTGCGGTTATCATTTCATCCGTACTGCTTTTCGGCGTTTCAGTGTTTAGCAGCCAATGGCTCAAAAGTGAGTTTTTCCCGGCATCGGATCGCCCGGAGCTGCTTGTGAGTCTGACATTGCCGCAAAATACAACGCAATATGTTACGGAACAGGAGACCCGACGTCTTGAAAATATTCTGGATAAAGACGAAGGGGTCAGTGGATATTCCTCTTATATTGGTACTGGCGCGGTTCGTTTCTATCTGCCAATGGATATTCTTTCTGATGCTGAGAATATTTCCCAGCTTGTTGTCGTGGCAAAAGACCTTGAGGCCAGGGAGAAGCTGCAGGCCAGGCTGACCAGAATTATGAATGAGCAGTTCAGCGATATCGTTACCCGTGTCTCACCGCTGGAACTAGGTCCCCCGATAGGCTGGCCGCTTAAATACAGGGTCACCGGTCCGGATTTTAATCAGACGCGAATTTATGCCCGGCAACTTTCCGGCCTGCTGGCAAAGGACTCGCGAGTGACAGGGCTGAATATGACGGCTGGTGATCCGCAGCGTACGGTCAATATTCAGATAAACCAGGCTGCAGCAGGGATGGCGGGACTGACCTCGGAGCGTATTGCTAACATGCTGAACATGTTTTACTCCGGTCTTTCTGTCACAGAGTTGAGAGAGAAAAATCACCGTACTGAAGTCATTTTACAGGGTAACGAAGATGACAGGAATAATCTTTCCGGTCTAGAAGGGACACTAATTACCACTGAATCGGGTACGAAAATCCCGTTATCGCAGGTGGCATCATTTTCATGGGATTTAAAGAGCCCGGAAATACAACGCCGTAACCGGGAAGCATCTGTAACTATCCAGGGGGATGTGATCAAGGGGCAAAATGTTGATAGCGTCGGTGCTGAACTTGAGCAGGTGATCACCGAATTCCGTTCAGAACTACCGACCGGGTATGTGGGCGAACGCAGAGTATCTAACATATCTCAGACAATAAATCATGGATGTTGTCGTTAGTTATTTCGTTCCGTTGACCAGAAGGGGAAGGGAGTTACACTCGTATTTAGGCGCTTATGTAGCAATGCAATATCATCATAATAAAAAATCATTCTATCAAATCGCAACACAGTTATCAGTGTGTTATACAACTACCATTTAGAATTATTGTTTTTATATTTACTCTTCCATAGCTCATAATAGCAACCAGTTTAAATCAATCACAGATAAAAACTTGTTAAAGGATCGCTCTCCGATCTAATATCTTACTCGTTGTACCGTTGCGTTGTATGCAACACGCCAATGCCTCGGTGATCTGAGAGAGGCGCCTTCGGGTGATCGCCATGCCAATGCCACCGTAACCTGAGAGGTGGCGCCTTCGGGCGGTAACTTCGTTTACCCTTTGAAAACGAAGATCGCATACAGTTTGAATCTGGCGATTAAGGTCCCTTTCACTTCTGTATCTGTTTTCAGATACGTCTTGCAGCCGCTGTCTGGGTGCAATTTTCTTATCGTTTTCACTCTTTATGACGCTGCAGGCCGTTGCGAACTTTGCGGCGTGGGTATGACCATTTGGCACATTTGGGCATCTTCCACGGTTGCATTGAGAGCAGAGGAGCGCGGCGTCACTTGTGCACGAGTGAAACGAGTACCAAGTGACGCGCGCAGCGCAAAACTGGCAGAGCTGACGCACTGCCATTTCGACAACTTTTTTACCAACTGACCAACACGTACTTAAAGGTTTTAAGAGCCTTAAAAACGTACTCCATTCACTGTTTGTTCATTTATCAACCAAACGCCTTTACCGTAAAAACGGGTAAGGACTTCATTCTGAAAGGAGAAAATCGACACGATATCGATGGCGACACCAGTCAACATTCTGGTGTGTGGAAGCAGACTGATTAATTTCAGCCCGGTGCAAACCGCGAACAGGTCAGAGACCTGGGGAGCTTCGCAATAACTCAACATTTCGCCGCCCCGATGCACAGATATCTGTCGAGACGCAGGAAGCGCAACCATAAACCGTGCCGTCGGGGTGAAATTCATCGTCTGTAGCTGTGGCGCAGCCGGTGTCAGTGCTTTTCCGTTCACGCAGACGGAAAAGCACTGACACCTGTTTAATGGAGGGTTGACTATGGCAAAACTGAATAAGAATTTAAAAACGCTTGCCAGACAGGCTGGCGGAAGTTTTAAAACTGTTTCCGACCGTATGAAAATTGCGGACAGGTTTGCTGAACGTTTATTAAAACTTAACGTCCAGATTAGAGATATTAAGAACATCAGGACGGGGCATATCGAGTTGTATATGAAGAGCCGTCTTTCCGAAGATATTTCCAGACGCACACTTCAGAACGAAATGGCAGCTATCCGGGCTTTGTTACGGGTTGCGGGTAAAACATTCATGGCAAATCCTTCTCACGAAAAACTGAGCAATCAGGCTCTGGGTATTTCGGAAACGAGCCGGGATGGAACTAAGGTGGCTATTCCCGATGCTTATTTTCGGCAGGTATTGACGAGTGTAGAGCAAAAGGATGATGGCGTTGCATGTGCAATGAGACTATCCAGATTACTCGGTTTAAGAACAGAAGAAACAGTACAGTCTGCTAAATCATTGCGTACCTGGCAAAAAGCTTTACTCAATGGTGACGAAAAAATACGTGTTGTATTCGGGACAAAAGGAGGACGTCCAAGAGATACAACGGTATTAGATCGTGACTCAACTCTGGCTGCAATCAATGCGTCCCTTAAACACTTGAATGAAAATAATGGAAAGTTGATTGATAAGCCATCATTACATACAGCTATTGAACGTTATCGCAATGTTGTCCGTGAATCCGGATTAACAGGAAAATATGCGCCTCATAGTTTACGTTATGCCTACTCTGTTGATGTCATGAATTATCATATGAAAAAAGGTTTCACTAAAGAAGAGGCACAGGCTCTGGCTTCAATGGATTTGGGACATGGCGATGGCAGGGGGCATTACGTGGCTCGTGTTTATAATAAGGTAAAGGGTAATGAGTAAAAGCATTTTTGTTTCTGGTGAGGATTTGTTTATTGGTCGTGTGTTTTTGGGATGGAAGGAAAGGATTTCACGTATTATCGACAGGGGACATTACGAGGTGGCCTGTTCACAGGAGGCTCATGCGCATTACGGCGACAAATTCACCCGTACTGATGCCTGTCTTTATTTCATCTATGGCGCACTGTCTGAAAGTTTCAGGAAATCTCTGAGAGAAAAAGAAAACGCTCATGATATGTAAAAAAATGATCCTGTTTTCTGGTCAATTTAAACATGACACAATGTGGGAAGATCTTTGCGTTGACACTTGCCTGAGGTGCTGGAATTGTGTACGCTTAATTTGCTAACGTTGTCTCTGACAACTGCCAATGCCTGAGTGATTTGAGACAGGCGCCTTCGGGTGATCACATGCCAATGCCACAGCAACCTGAGAGTGGCGCCTTCGGGTGGTTTAATCCTGTTTAACCTTTGCAAACAGGGGCCTGATAACCAGGTTAAGGTCTATTTCACGCTATGCCCTACGCATCCTTACCTTACATTTAATCCTCACGTCTGACGCTGTTGGTCGTGCCACTACCCCATTGGGAAACTTTCCCTCTGGGATCGGTTTCCCCTCAAAAGGAATCCGATCATGTATGAATCACGCACGTTGTCCGCTTATTACTCATCTCATCATGCCAGCGAGCAGATCGCTCACAAAATTACGCTGGCAAAAGCGGAAGGCGAGCTGCTGAGTATCGCAGCGCTACGCCGCCTTGACCTTAATACCGGGACAGATGAAGACGGTTTTCAGTTTTACGTCTGGGATATGGCTGCTGTTGCCCGTGACCTGGCTGAGTTGTCTGTCCGGAAACTCATACCTGACTCATGGGTAACATTCTATGACAGCCTCTGTCGTCTGGCAGAAAGCATCGATAAAGCAGCCTGGGATTTTTTTTATCAGGTTGCCATTAAAGATGAAGAGGCCTTTCTGACGATGGAAAGCCACGACGCTGATTTCTGACCACTGATACCTGACCCGCAGGGGATTTTCTCCCTGCGGAGAGAAATCCTCTCGTCCACAAACAAAGGATTTTTCTATGCTCAACCATACCGTTAACGCGATCTGTCTTGTCAGACCGGACAGTCCCGAATGGCACCACATGTGGGCAGAACTGTCCGCGTGTGGCCCGAATCGTGATTTACCGGACCCCACTGCCGCTGAAAACTTTGGTGAAGTGTGGCAGTACATGGAAACGCAGGATAGACTGGCCCCCTGAATCTCCAGACAGTTGGTATCACTTAAGTTAGTGATAGTCTTAATACTAGTTTTTAGACTAGTCGTTGGAGTCCGAATGATTGATGTTTTAGGTCCAGAGAAGCGC
>NZ_JBLKDA010000018.1:0-110604 GCF_047530215.1 Enterobacter sp. 01-M-03-SI-ECC | reverse complement strand
CTCCCCAAAGGGGCGAGGGACAAAAGAGTGCACCAAACCATCCCCTCTCCCCTTTGGGGAGAGGGTTAGGGTGAGGGGAAAATGAAATGAAAATTTCGTTACGGCGGAAAATCTTAGTACTGACGGGCTTTTTTCACCTGCGCCTGAGCGTGCGCCGCGGCTTCACGCACGGCAGACGACTCTGCCACCTGCGCATCGCCGGTTCGCCACCAGGAGGCGTAATCGTGGGTCATGGTCTTCGGCAGCACCTTGATGTCCAGCAGCGTCGGGCCCGGATGCGCGCGCGACGCCTCCAGCGCTGCCAGCAGGCTTTGCTCATCGTGTACCCGCCACGCGCGGCAGCCGTAGCTCTCCGCGTTTTGCGCAAAATCGACCTTCACCAGCGGCCCGTCGAGCCGCCCTGTTTCCGGGTTGCGATGGCGGTTTTCCGTGCCAAAACTGCCCATGCCGTGCCCCATCTGCAGGTTGTTAATGCAGCCGAAGCTGGCGTTATCAAACAGCAGAACGGTGACCTTAATGCCCTCCTGCACCGCGGTTTGCAGCTCGGAGTGCAGCATCATGTAGGATCCATCCCCCACCATGGCGTACACCGGCAGCTCGGGCCTGGCGAGCTTCGCGCCGATGGCCGCCGCTATTTCGTAGCCCATGCAGGAGTAGCCGTACTCCAGGTGATAGCTGTCCGGCGTTTTAACCTGCCAGAGGCGCTGTAAATCCCCCGGCAGCGAACCGGCCGCCCCCACCACAATGGCGCTTTCTTCAATATGCTGGTTGATCAGCCCCAGCACCCGCGTCTGGGTCAGGCGGGTGTTGAGCGTCTCGCCGTACTCCGCCAGCCGCGCGTCCAGGTGCCCCGCCACTTCGGGCGCGTCGTCCGGACGCCACTGGCGATCCCACAGGCGGCGGCACTCGTCGCGCCAGGCGGATTTCACCTGGGCGATCGCCTCTCCCCAGCCGCTACGGTAATTGCCAAGCGCCTGGGTCAATGCCTGGAGCCCGGTCTGGGCATCGGCAATCAGCGCCGTGGCGTCCAGCTTCAGGGCGTCGAACTCGGCCACGTTCAGCAGCAGGAATTCGACGTCCGGATGAGAGAAGAGCGCCTTAGAGCCGGTGGTAAAGTCGGTGAGGCGCGTGCCGATGCCAATCACCAGATCGGCCTGCGGCGCGAGCTGGTTGGCCGCCAGCCCGCCCGTTACCCCCACGCCGCCCAGGTTAAGTGGGTGGTCACTTACCAGCGCCCCCTTTCCGGCCTGGGTTTCGGCGAACGGTAGATGCAGCGTCTCGACGAAGTCGCGAAACGCCTCATGCGCGCCGGAGTAGCGCACGCCGCCGCCGCACACCACCAGCGGACGACGCTTGCGGGCGATCAGCGCCCGCGCCTGCGCCAGACGCTGCGGATCGGGCGGACGACGCTCAATGTGGTGCACGCGACGCGCGAAAAAGCTCAGCGGATAGTCCCAGGCCTCGCCCTGCACGTCCTGCGGCAGGCAAATCGTCACCGCACCGGTATCTGCCGGGTCAGTAAGCGTTCGCATCGCGCTGAGCATGGCGCTCATCAGCTGCTCGGGACGGCTAATGCGGTCCCAGTAGCGGGAGACCGGACGGAAGCAGTCGTTGGTGCTGATGCTGAGATCGTGATACTGCTCGATCTGCTGCAGCACCGGGTCCGGCTGGCGGCTGGCGTAGATATCGCCCGGCAGCAACAGCAGCGGGATGCGGTTAGCCGTGGCGGTGGCCGCGGCGGTCACCATATTGGCCGCCCCCGGCCCGACGGACGAGGTGACGGCAAAGATGCGCTGACGGCGGTGCTGTTTGGCAAATCCCGTCGCCATATGGGCAATGCCCTGCTCGTTGCAGCCCTGCATCACCTGCAGATGGCCCGGATCCTGCTCCAGCGCCTGGCCGATACCCAGCACGTTACCGTGCCCGAAAATAGTCGCCACGCCCTCCACGAAGGGCGTTTCGTCACCGTCCACGCTGACGTACTGTTGATTAAGGAACCGGACCAGCGCCTGGGCCATGGTCATACGTTCGGTTTGCATAAAACCTCCTGTCAGCCCAGCGTCGGCATGGAGAACGCAGCGCCTGTCTCCTGCTGCATTTCCGGCCAGCGCGCGGTAATGGTTTTCATTCGGGTGTAGAAGCGCACGCCGTCGCTGCCGTGGACGTTGAGCGCGCCGAAGATGGAGCGCTTCCAGCCGCCAAAGCTGTGGAACGCCATCGGCACCGGGATCGGCACGTTGACGCCCACCATGCCCGCCTGCACCTCCTCGCAGAAGCGGCGCGCGCAGCCGCCGTCGCGGGTGAAGATTGCCGAGCCATTACCATATTCATGGCGGTTAATCAGATCCACCGCGCTGGCGTAATCTGCTACGCGCACCACAGAAAGCACCGGACCAAAAATCTCTTCTTTATAGATGGTCATCTCCGGGGTGACGTTATCGAACAGCGTCGGCCCGACGAAGTAGCCCTGCTCGTGGCCCTTCACGCTGAAGCCGCGGCCGTCCACGCGAAGCGTCGCCCCCTGCGCTTCCCCGCTGTCGATATAGCCCAACACCTTGCTGCGGTGGGCGGACGAGATGAGCGGCCCCATTTCGTTTTCCGGCGTCTGGTCCAGACCCGGCCCGACGCGCAGCGCGGCAATCTGTTTTTCCAGCCGGGCGCAGAGGTCATCGGCGGTGTTATCGCCCACCGCCACCACCACCGAGAGCGCCATGCAGCGCTCTCCCGCCGCGCCGAAGCCAGCCCCCATAATGGCGTTGGCCGCCATCTCCATGTCGGCATCCGGCATTAAAATGCAGTGGTTTTTCGCCCCGCCCAGCGCCTGACAGCGCTTCCCGTGGGCGGACGCGGTCTGGTAGATGTATTCCGCAATAGGCGTGGAGCCGACAAAGCTCACCGCCTGCACGCGCGGGTCGGTCAGGAGCACGTCAACGGACTCCTTATCGCCCTGCACCACGTTGAAGACGCCGTCCGGCAGGCCGGCCTCTTTCAGCAGCTGCGCCAGCGCGAGCGCGAGAGAAGGATCTTTTTCCGACGGTTTCAGCACGAAGGTGTTGCCGGTCGCCAGCGCAATCGGGAACATCCACATCGGCACCATCGCCGGGAAGTTAAACGGCGTGATCCCAACGCAGACGCCGAGCGGCTGCATCAGCGAGTGGCTGTCGACGCCGGTACCGACGTTCGCCGAGTGTTCGCCCTTTTGCAGATGCGGAATACCGCAGGCAAACTCCACCACTTCCAGGCCGCGGGTCAGTTCACCCACCGCGTCGGAAAAGACCTTGCCGTGCTCTTCGCTGATGAGGCGGGCCAGGCTCTCCATATTCTCTTCCAGCAGCGCCTTGAAGCGGAACATCACGCGCGCGCGCTTAAGCGGAGCCTGGCGTGCCCACGCGGGAAACGCCTGCTGCGCGGCGGCAATCGCCTGCTCCGTTTCCTGCGCCGTACTCATCACCACCTGGCGGATCTGCTTGCCGGTGGCCGGGTTGAAGATCGCCTGAACGCGCTGGCCTGAACCGGTGACACATTCGCCGTGAATAAAATTCGCTACCGTCTCCATCCTTAACCTCTCGCTGTTGATACGTGACTGTGACCTGAACGCTGTGTACTGGACACTATATATGAAACAAATATTCCATTTTAAGTTGAAATAAAATAAATGATGATTATTGTGATCAAGGATGGATTTTTATGTTAACAGCCAGCACCACTGACGCCACGTGCGCTATTAAGGAATTTCGGGCGAGGAAATGGCTGAAGCTTCTGTTTCATTTTTGCTGCCAGATGGATGGCCGACATTTAAAAGACGCGGTTTTGCGTTTAGAATCATATGACTGTATTTGGGGGATAACATGAGCACAGCAACCAGCCTGAACGAACTGCAGCAGCAAATCCGCGATCGCTACGATAGCCTGAGCAAGAGGCTGCAGCAGGTTTCCCGCTACGTGCTGGACAACACTAACAGCGTGGCCTTCGATACGGTTGCCGTTATTGCCGAGCGCGCCGACGTGCCGCCATCGACGCTGATCCGCTTTGCTAACGCCTTCGACTTCACCGGCTTCAACGAAATGAAACAGCTGTTTCGCATGAACCTGGTAGAGGAGACCGCCAGCTACAGCGACCGCGCCCGGCTGTTCCGCGAAATGGAGAGCGAGGCCGTGCCGGAAACGCCGCTCGATATCCTGCAGGAGTTTGCCCGCTCGAACGCGCAGGCGCTGCAGCAGCTGGCCGCCCGCGCCGAGCCCGAAATGCTGGAGCGTGCGGTACAGCTGCTGGCCGACGCCGACACCATCTACATCGCCGGACTGCGCCGCTCCTTTAGCGTTGCCGCGTACCTTACCTATGCACTGAGCCACCTGGAGTGCCGCCCTATCCTGCTCGACGGCATGGGCGGGATGCTGCGCGAGCAGATCAGTCGCATTAAGGCACGCGACATTGTGGTGTCGATCAGCTTCTCGCCGTACGCGGAAGAGACGGTGATGGTCAGCGAAACCGCCGCCAGCGTCGGCGCGCGGCAGATTGTGATTACGGACAGCCAGATCAGCCCGCTGGCGACGTTCAGCGATCTCTGCTTTGTGGTGAAAGAGGCGCAGGTGGACGCGTTCCGGTCTCAGTCGGCGACGCTGTGCCTGGTGCAGTCGCTGGTGGTGGCGCTGGCGTATAGGTTGGGGAGCGGGGAGAAATAGCTTACGGTAACGCTCAACAGGCCGGGTAACATAAACCCGCTACCCGGCATAATCACCGTTTCCGGTGAACATCCGCCCGCTCTTAGCGGTTTTCGATCTCAGGACACTCAGGATAGCTGACCGAAGCGAGGGCATTTAGACGCTGCCCCGTAATCTGTAACACGCGCAGCAAAAGCATGATGCCGCGGCGGGTATCAGGGTCGTTGAGGATAGTAAACACCTGACGAAGCGAAATATCCCCTTCCCGGTTAACCTGCTCCCCCACGCCATGCGTAGCGCGGTTCCCCCCTTCCCAGCCGACGGTCACGACATCGTCAAAAACGCCAGCCAGTTTTTCGACCATCGCGCTATCGGTCATTTCCAGCATGTCTGCGACGACAGCAAGCAGATCAACCAGATTATTCAGGCGATTGCCCGCCATAAGCGGGGCAAGGCTCTTTAGTAACTGTTCCTGGTCACTCATCAGAACATCCCCCTCACAACGCCCCAATACAGTCCACGAGTATAAAGAGTCACCGGAAAAGCCCTGACCCGGTCTTTCGGGTCCGGCAGAACGCATCTGATCCTCACATGTACCATGTCGAAAATCCGCGCCCCCTTTTCGCCATTTTTAATGTCCGATATTTAATTATTTCTACTGTCCGCATTCCGCCATTTCATCATCACTTATTAGCGTTGCGCTTTTGGCCATTTTGTGGCGCGTTTTTCTAGCTGATGGTTCAGGGTAATTAAGGTACCGCCTGACTGTACGCTCAGAGCAACCAACCTGGGTTGCAATATCGACAATGTTCGCACTTTGCTTACGCATTTGCTTTATCATGTAAAAGTCTTCTCTGCTCAGCATGTCGATGTACTTTCTGGTGTGAGAACCTCAAGGAAAAAACATGTCAGGTGGAGCGGACAATTCAAATGGTGAATTACAGTCCTATATCACTGGCGCTAACAGCATAGAACGTAAAGGTATTTTTGGCCTATCATGCGTCATTAAGATGCATAAACCTGCTCATCATCGATTAAGCGCTGGTGCTTCAGTTCCTTAAAAGTTCCCTCGGACAGATAAAGGACCCGGTCTGCAGATGCAATGGTTTCGGGGCGATGAGCGATGAGCAGGACAGATATACCCAGTTGACGTAGCGTCTGGCTTATCAGTATTTCACTCTCAATATCAAGATGGCTCGTCGCTTCATCCAGTAACAAAAATCCCGGTTTCTTGTACAGCGCCCTTGCCAGCAGAATACGCTGCTTCTGGCCTCCAGATAGTCCTCCACCGGTTTCCCCGATCAATGTCTGATATCCCATCGGCATTGCCATGATATCGCTGTCAATCATCGCAAGGCGGGCACAGTGGATCATTCTTTCAGGATTGCGGTCCTCACTGAAAAAGATGATGTTATCTGCTATGGAGCCCCGGAACAGGTGGTCATCCTGTAGTACGGTACCAATGCGCCGGCGTATCCGGAAATAATCCGGATGGGTATGCGGTATGCCAAATGTTCTGATCGTTCCTTCATCAGGGATATAAATCCCTAAGATAAGCTTTACCAGCGTCGATTTGCCACATCCGGATTTACCCGTAATGGCGACCACTTCGCCCGGGTGCAACGTCAGCGATACGCCGCGGAGTAGAGGCTTATTGCTACCCTTATGGCTGAAGATTATATGTGTAAGTGATAACGAAACATCGGCAGTTTCGGACTCTCTGTCCTGGAATACAGAGGAAACGGTAGATATGCTGCCACCCTCCTGAACGGGTTGCTGCAGATGGCCTTCTGTCGGAGTGAGCACAATATCAGCCAGACGCTCGTTATAAACATCAAGCATACGCCAGGCAAAAAACTTATCCGTCAGACTGCTGATGCTCGAAGAAAAACGCATCTGGTAAGACAAATAGGCAACCAGCATCCCGACGGTAAAGGTACCGTGCAGCACCTCATCGGCACCTTTCCATAAAATAACCGCCGATACCAGACTGCCGGTCAGTGTATGTGCAATGTCATAGCACATCAGCAGGCGGTTCTGGCGTAGCTGTGTATTTCTGCGGACTACATTTAAATTCAGCCAGGCGGCTTCGCGGTGTGCGGTGACACCGTTTATTCTCAGGCTCAGGATTCCGTTGAGGGTTTCAAGAAAATGCCCGGACTCCCTTGCACCGGCATCCCAGGCATCTTCCGCCGACTGCCGCAGGGATGGATACCACAACGCTCTCAGTACACCGTAAATGGCGGCAGCCAGCACCGCGATCACCGTCATTTCAGGACTGTACAGCAACATCATGAAGAGGGCGGTTACCACAAGCAGCACATCAAGAATACCTTCCAGTAACTGCGAGGTCAGCGCCTGTTGGATAGCATTTACTGCATCAAAACGTGCATTAATACTCCCCTTACTGCGTGCATCGAACCAGGATAAAGGGAGACGCACCAGATGATGAAATACCCTGGCGGTCCACTGCATATTAAAATTGACGGAGAGTGTGATGCTTGCCCACTGGCGGGCCAGCGACAGCAGCATCTGAGTCAGTGACAGCAGCAGCAGGGCAATGATGATGACGGTTAACAGGCTTCGATCTGCGGCCACAAGGACCTCATCGATAACCAACTGGTTGAGAAGAGGACTTGCCAGCGTCATGATTTCAAGTGCCAGGGAAAAAATCATAATCCGCGATATTGCAGGAAGCAGGCCGCTCGTCTTACCTATAAGCTGGCGCAGGCGTATTTTTTTTCTTTCATCCTTGACCGTGAAATCGCTGGCTGGCATCAACTCCAAAGCAACGCCGGTGAAGTGCTTTCCTGCCTCCTGCAGGGAGAGTGTGACCTTTCCTTTGTCGGGATCATAGATAATGAGATGTCTCCCGCGAACGCTGTGGAGCACAACGAAATGATTCATATTCCAGTGGAGAATACACGGTAAGGATAAGGACTTCAGATCTTCCGGTTCTAACCTGACGGCACGGGAAGACAGCCTGATATCTGCTGCGCACTCGATCAGCCTTTGAAGTGTCATCCCCTGAGTACTGGTACTAAAGCGTTCACGCAGTGTGGGTAAATCCGTCTGCAGACCATGCCAGCAGGCCATCATCGCCAGGCACGCCAGGCCACATTCCGCTGACTCTGTCTGACGAATCAGGTGAAGCCGTCTTTTGCTTGTCCAGTTTAGCGATCCCACTACAGTTTTCCTTTCAGGCTCCAGAGCGGTTCTGTCAGCCACTCCCATAAATGACGAGTATCCAGACTGACATCCCCCTCGAGTGTCATACCGGGACGCAGGGTTTCTTTTTTTCCATAAGCCAAGATGAAGGATTTATCCGGTACGACTATGACGCGATAGTGCCCTTCATTCTCCTTCCAGGTGACAGGAGAAACAGAGAGCAAATCCGATGGGCTCAGCGTTGTGCGGCTGATTTCACGTATAGTGCCGTACTGAACGCCAAACTTCTGATAGGGAAAGGCTGCGAACCGCAAAGCCACACGCTGCCCTGGTTGAATGAACCCGGCATGCTGACTTGTGGCGTAGAGTTCAATCTGCAGGCTTGCGTTGTCAGGCACTACCGTCGTCACCGGCTCCGATGCTCTGACAGACTGTCCCTGTCTGACAAGCACTGCCGCAACAGTGCCGGATACGGGCGACGTCAGGGTGAACTTCTCCTGTCCAGCCAGTTCCTCCTGCTGTTGTTTGATCCCCTGAAGCTGTCTGTCCAGTTCAGCTCTCCGGCTTTCTCCCTGGACGATTAGGTGATTTAGCTCGTCTTCAGCCGCTTTTATTGTGGTATTCAACTGCAAAAGCGCCTGACGCTGATCCTCTGCGTTTTGCTGTGCCGCAGAGTCATCGATTTGTTTCTGCTGGAATTCGATATCCGAAACGTAATGCGTACCGGCCAGTTTTTTATAGCGTCCCATGACTGCGGTGGTCAGCTGGACCTGCCGTTCAGCCAGCATCAGACGTTGCTCAGCACTTTTCACCTGTGGCTGCAGGGAGACAATTCGCTGCCGCACAGCTTCCTGTTGTTGCTGGTTATCCCGCGACTCTAGAATCTGCTGAGAGGCCAGCATGGAATATTGTGTTTTCAGGGAAAGACTTTCATTCGCCAGGGTACCGGTTCCCAACCCGTTAAAATGCTCACCACTTATAATATAAAGGGATTCGCCTGCGTCAACATGGCGGCCTTCTGAAACCATTAGATGAGTTACATATCCGGCATACTGCGGTGTAATCTTTACCAGGCCGGATGAGGGCATAACGATCCCCACCAGATGTGCCTTACGGGTGTAGTGACCAAAATAAACAAATAACGATATGCTCAAGAGCATGAAGAGAGCTGCTACAGAAAATATTGTTAGCGAAAAGGATGCCGGCAATATAATGGTTCCATATTCTGACTCTTTTTGATAGTTAAGCGCTTCATCCCTGAATATTTTCATTGTTAATCTTTATATTTTTTAGTTCATTTTATAATCACACAATGCAGCACAATGTGATTCAGCAATAATAATCTCACGCGCTGCATCATAAAATATGGTAAAAAATCATTTGGTGGATAATGATATAAATGAAAAGTATTTTTTACATCAGAAAATCACCACCGACACTCCCCTGACATACCACCAGGGTTGGTATCATGCCAGCCACCACCTCGCTCACTACCGCCAGGTTTCAGGCAGTTTTGCATATAAGACTTGATGCCATCGACAGCCGCGCCTCTTATTGCTCCACGCACAAAACCAGTTGTGGCCCCCCCTACAACGCCAGGAACTCCCCCAGGTATTCCTGATATACCTCCAGCTATCATTCCGGCGTAACCAGAAGCTATGGCACCATGCAATGCATCGTTCTTAACAGAGTTCCAGCAATGTTCATGGTCACCTGAGTTACCTCCACCACTCACCGCTGAAATGTCATCCACACTTAATTCTATGATATTATTCATTTTTTTCTTTCCTTTGAAATAAAATCGACAACGACTATAGATAACCCTACATACAATAAAATGATTTCTGTAGAGTACGCCTCCAGGCTATTAACTCTCTCTATGAGAAAAGCTAATGGGATACAAAGTAAAATTGCTATTACCTCAAGAATAATAAATAGTTTTATGTTTCTTTTGCGTTCTTTAGCGGGCATCAAGAATGACACTTTTTCACCTTTAACCTTCGTAAAAGATTATTAATTCAAACATCCCGCATTCTATTATAAGAATACGATTAATGGCTGAGTTAGGTTCTGATAATGGAATATTAGCGAGGAACTTAAAGCGTTATTTTTCATTCCCGCCTAATGCGAACATAGTTATACTAATAGCTCCGATGAATTCTATTAAATCCATTTTTTGCGTTATTTCCTCTACTCACTATTGCACGCACTAAAAGTGGATGAATAGTGAATATTTGTAAACTTTTGTAAGTTTAATACTTATTCACAACTTATAGTTTTAAAAGACACCACTGCTCAACTCCATCTATTTTACAACTACTTATATTTGTAGGCGGACTATTCAGAATACACCTGTAAAGATCGCAACCTAATCTGACGCTCCGTTCAGCATGAAATGTAAACCGAGCCAGTGGCGTCCTTTCAGGGCGAGCGTCACCGCTTCACGGCTCCGATGGTTTGCATGCCCTGAGCCCCGTTTTATACTCTTCTTCATGTATATTCCGCGCGCCGCAATTTACGATTTACTCTCTGGCCTGCTCTGACGTATGTATCATAGATACAGGAACTCACTAGCATGATCGGAGATTGCATATGCTGATATATAACGTTTTTGGACGGCATATTGGCGTTCAACGTAAGAATGATCGGTGGCTGGTATTTCGTGCTGACCTGACGGAGAGAAAGTTTTCTCGACTCTATGACATCGCTATTCCAGACGATATGGCTGAAGGCGAGATTGCCGGCTGGCTGAGTGACATTTTCCATGAAGCCGCAACCGATCGTCATCCAAATGTGGAACGCATCGAATAAGGATTTAATGGATAGCCTTACATTGTGCCCGCACCTGGCACTAACCTGACATGGTGTTGCCAGCCTTTGTCCTAAAAAAAGCCCGCAATCCGCGGGCTTAGAGATAATTTAGAACCTGTTAGTACCAGACGTTTCCGGTTGGGAAATCATTCCCACTCTATTATCAACGATCAAAAAAATCCTTTTAATTACATGAAATTGAATAATAAATCCATAGTAATACCACTGATAATACCATTCTCAGCTGATTCAACTGAAAAATGTTTGATCTGGCAACACTCGTGTACCTCGGCCGATCGTACAGATATTACTATACCCACCAACATATGATGCAGACACCTCGTTCACGCAATGCATAGAGGCTCCAACTCTCAGCCACCCGGCGATCATTTCGGCCGCAACTTCCTCAGTGATGCAAAGCGTCTCGGTTTGAGTTGTTCTGAGTATCGTCATACCTCTCTTTTCCCGAGAACGCCTACCTACAACTGTGGTTATTTATACCTATGCCTTCACCAACTTAGCAGACATAGGGTCATATACATACTCGATAATGCTACCATCCTTGATACGTGAAACAGCCTCATCGATGATGAATAACGGAACGAGAAACCATTCTTCGGGCTGCACAGGATGGCCGAAACGATCGTTAATGGTAATGTTAAGCCGAGCGGGTGCGAACAATCTGTGAAACAGGTTTTCCATCCGGGTGCGGTTGATGCCTGCGAGCTTGTATGAAGCTACCACCTCGACCTTCGCTAATAGATATGTGGAATCGTGTTCAGCATTGGCAATACGAGTCTCTACCTTGCCGCCAGTAACACCAATCTTGTGAATGACATCACGATGTTCGGTCACATAAGGGTTATCAGATAGCGAACGCAATACATAAATGGTGCCACTTTCTAGATCATTCTCTTCTAAAGCATCGCTGAATAAAGGGCCCATGTCTGGATCGGTAATTCGACGTGCTGTTTCGTCTTTATACAAAGCACGAACCAATGACAGCCGAAGTAGGTTGCTTTCTGTACCATTCGAGTAAATGACACGCAGCCGAGCATCTTTCTTCCCCTGTGGCGAATCGAACTCTTCACCTTCCTCAGCCACATAAGCCGTTTGACCATCCAGGATGAACCAATGGCCCACTTCAATCGTTGCATACTGCCCAAAAGGTCGGGTCACTCTTAACCCTGAACTTAGATCGCTGCGCACCTGCTCAAATAGCGGTTTGAACGCATCAAAATCCTCGCACGGCTTGCGATCCGCGACCCCTTGTACAGCACGCTTTTCGGCGCTAGCACGAACATAACGCAAGACTGTAATATCGTCCTCGCTGCTAACATCAGCCAGTTCGGCAGCCAAATTATCGATATCAATAACTTCGTCCGCTGACTCCACTACTTGGCCCCCTCCGGTCAATAAGCCCTGATGATCCAGTGGCTCAAGCAAGGCACGACAGTCTGGAAGACTGCGTAAACGGTCAAGCCGCACAGCATAGAGACGCTCGAATATCTCACGATCTTCGCCGTGTTGCGGCGATCGTCCATATTGTTCAGCGAAGCGCTGGATTTCCTCAAAACCTGCGATAATACGTTCCTCGCTGGCTGAACGTCCTTTTTTCTTCTGAGGTGGTGCAAACTCGGCAAGTTCATCAGCCAAATCGTCTAGATCAAATTTACTCATAACGCCCCTCCGCCCTAAAACGCATAAACGCGGCGGCACCTTCGGCAAGGTGCTTTTCCCAAGCATCCGGTGAAGTTAGCGATGGAAGGCGTCCACGTTCACGTTTGAATTCAGCAGCACGCTTTGCGATAACTTTGGCATCTTCAGGTGTTATAGCAGTACGCTTGGCCGAGATGGCCGCCTCGACCTGCTTCAAGCTGTCTTCGCTCATCGTCTTAGCGAGAATGGCGTAAGCTTCACCGAAGGGATTGATGCGATCGATAAGGTCTATGTCTAAATCACGTACATCCATCGCAAAGCGACGCACGCCATCGATCAGAGCAGTATTGAGTGTCCCATTGTTCTCATCGGTGATAAGCTTCTTGGCCTGCTGAGTAAGGTTGAGGGCGGCTATGGCGTGCTGACGTACAGCCTCCTGATCTTCAACGTCAAGTTCAGGGTACTTTTCCTTGATGATCTTACCCATACGAACTTGTGTTAATTCTTCGGGTATCAGCTCTTCGTCGAACAGACCTCGTTCAATGGCAGATTTATCCTGCACAAAGGCCGCGATCACTTCGTTTAAATCTTCCTGACATATGCGCGCAGCCTCTTTGCTCTTGGGCTCGGCAAGACCCTTAATCTCGATTTGATACGTTCCTGTCTGCTCATTTACACCAAAATTGTAGTTATCCGGATCATACCCTTTATCACCATAGTCATAGCCTGGGATCGGTCCGCTTTCTGGGTTTTTGGGCCTGAACTCGAAGCGCGGAGCAAGTACCTGCTCCATCAGCAGGCTGGCTGCAATAGCTTTCAAAGTATCGTTGACTGCCTCAGTGACAGCCCCTTCAACAGCGTCTGGCTCGGCGATCAGGTTAGTAAATCTCGCGCGGGTTTTACCCGGTGCGTCTCGAGTTGCGCGACCGATAATCTGCACAATCTCGGTCAAGCTAGCACGGTAGCCCACTGTCAGAGCATGTTCGCACCAAATCCAGTCGAAACCTTCCTTCGCCATACCGAGTGCAATAATGATGTCCACATAATCGCGATCTGACTTCATTTCTGCTGCACGAAGGCTTTCCTGAATCTTGCCTTGGCTAGTTGGGTCCACCAGATCAGCAATCCGTAGCACGCGTCCATCGAGGCATTTGACTAGCTGAAAACCAGTCACAGGATCCGCTCCTTGCCAATCGCCAAGCTCGCCGAGAATGTGCTCCACCTCTTTGATTTTATCCTTCGTGCTCTCTCGCGAATTGACGTTGGGTATATGGATAATGGTCTTCTTGTCAGGATCGAGGACATTAAGGATGTCATCGACGTAGGAGCCACTGTAGAAGAAGTAGCCGATGTCGAGTTGCTTAAGGTATTCGTAACCGTTGAGTTGTTCGTAGTAGGTGTAGGTGACGGTATCGAACCTCAACTCATCCTGCGGGGCCAACACGGCCTCCGCATCGCCCCGGAAGTAGGAGCCAGTCATGGCAACGATATGCGTCTTGTCCCGCGCGATGAACTGCCCCAGATGCTGACCGAGCTTGTTATCCGGGTTAGCTGACACATGATGGAACTCATCAACGGCAATCAGGCGATTGTCAAACGCCTCTACACCGTAGGCATCGACCGCGAAGCGAAAGGTCGCATGTGTACAAACCAGCACCTTATCGCTACCTTCAAGAAAAGTGCCGAGAGAATTCACCTTTCCGCCGTTGTCGTTACCGGGTGCGTTGCATAGGTTCCACTTAGGTTCGACATGCCAATCAGTCCAGAAACCATACTGCGACAGCGGTTCATCGTTGAAGCTAGCACCGATGGATTTTTCTGGCACGACGATGATGACCTGCTTTATCCCCTGATTTTCGAGTTTATCGAGAGCGATAAACATCAGCGCACGACTCTTGCCGGAAGCGGGCGGCGACTTGATGAGAAGGTATTGTTCTCCGCGCTTCTCATAGGCCCGCTCTTGCATTGGCCGCATTCCAAGGGTATTAGCCTTAGTCGATGCTCCATTGCGTGAATAAGTAACAGAGACGGAAGGTACTGACTTGATTTTGACGCTCATGCGTTGGCTCCCACTTTGCGCTTTTTGCCCTTGTCTGATGCAGCCGAAGCGGCCATCTTGGTGTAGAGGTCGAACAGTTTCTCAAGCCGCTCAGTGTCATTCTTAAAGCGACGACCAATGTAAATGCGTTCAAGCACTTCGTCATTACGCTCATGCGCCCCCCGCAAGTCAGCGGGCATCTTCTCGGGGTCGTAGAGATCTGCAATGGTCGCCGGAAAATGACGCTCCCGCGCCAGAAGTATGTCCTCTGCACAGCGCGTTAAGTCAGCCTTATTTTTCTCTGTCAATATCGGCATCGGGAAAGTGTTCCAACCAAGGGTATTGGAGTAACGAAAGTCGGTTTTCATCTTGCCGCAGACAGTAGCGATCCAAACTAAGTGTAAGCGGCTCGCGATAACTCCCATATTCCAAAGCGGGGCGTCGTAAAGAGCGAAGGCGAGGTTACTGACGACAGTTCCAGCAGGTTCGTAACCGCAGGGTAAGTACTCTCGGGATTCGGATGAAACACTGGGGACGATAAGAGTAGAGTGTTTCCCAATGAACATACGTTGGAATTGGTGTGACCTTTCGGCAATGTCCCTCGCAGTCTTTCCTCCATTGAGCCGCAAATCCCGTACTCCACGGATGCGTTGAGCAAGAGGAAGTATTGTTTGAGCCTCATCCAAATGCTGATCTTCAATCCACAGGCAATAGCGTTCCAAGCCACGAATTAACTCAGCAGAACCAACAATCCGTTTGACAAAGCGATGTTGTTGTTCGGGAGTAAGTTGAAGCGCGTCACGCTCCTCCCGTGAGAGCAATAAGAGACCACCGTCTATCGGCGTGTTTCCGAAAGTCATCTCGCTAAGTTCTGATAGAGGCTGACTGGCCTTCTGCACGATTATGGTTTCGCCTAAGGCCAAATAGGGATTTATGTATGAACCTTGGCGCTCAATTGTGTTTCCCGAACGATCCAAAGAATACAGGAGCCTCGGACTGTGAGGCTTCGCCGTTATACCAACGATAACCACAGTAACGCCTGCGTTATGGCTGGCGAGATTGGCCCATCGAAAGGAGGTGTATGCAAAATCAATCTGACAGCCGCTTGCAAAGATCGCTGGCCATAGAATTGGCACCTGCAAACCTTGGCAAATAGAATTCGTGGAAACAAAGGCGGCTATACCGTCGGTATGGGCGCAGTAGTCGGCCGCTTTAATCCACCATCCAGCAACATAGTCAAGGGATTTCCAGTTTTCGACTCGCTTATCGAAAAGAACTCGAAGATCGGATTTTTGCTCGTCTTTCTGATCACGGGAGCCCAAGTATGGAGGGTTACCGCAGATATAAGTTTCCCCCCCCTCGTTTTCGAAATCGATCTCAGCTTGCTCGTGTGGAAAATCAAGTAGACTATCAGTCTGTACTTTCACACCGGTTCCGCTCGGAGGACACACGCTCAACCAGTCAATCCGTAATGCGTTGCCACAAGTGATCCAGTTCTCGTTGCGTAAGGGCAGGAACTCGGCTAATGCCAGCTTCAAACCCCGATACAGCACGTCGCACTGGTACTCGGCGATAACCAACGCGAGGCGGGCGATCTCCGCCGGAAAATCACGCAACTCGATCCCGCGAAAATTGGTAAGCGGGATATCAGAGGCACGGTTTGGCTCTTCGCGACGCTGGTTAATCTCGGCCTCAATGGCGCGCATTTCCTTATAGGCAATGACTAGGAAGTTGCCCGAACCACAAGCTGGATCGAATACGCGGATGCGGGAGATTCGCTTGCGCAGGTTGATCAAGGCGCGTGGGTTGTCACCCGCTTCTTCCAGTTTTGACCGCAGGTCATCAAGAAACAGCGGGTTTAGGACCTTCAAGATGTTGGGAACACTGGTGTAATGCATTCCAAGCTTACCGCGTTCCTCATCATCGGTGACCGCCTGGATCATTGATCCGAAGATGTCCGGGTTGATTCTAGTCCAGTCCAAATTGCCAACATGCAGCAGGTAGGAACGAGCGATACGGCTAAAGCGCGGCACTTCTTCAGTACCCGAGAACAAAGCACCGTTAACATAAGGAAACTCCGCAGCCCAGCGCGGAATACCGATACCGGCACGCTCATCACTTGGAGTGTTCATAGCACGAAACAGCGTGGCGATGACGTCGTGCATATTTGAAGCATCACGTTCACTCATCTGCTCAATGGTCTCGGTGAAGCGTCCCTTGCCGATAAATATATCGGTATCTTCAGCGAAAAAGCAGAAAATTAGTCTCGCCATGAATTTGTTCATGTCGTGACGACGCTTCGCAGTACCCCATTCAGGGTTATCTTTCAATAGTTCGACATATAGACGGTTTAGACGGCTGGTAGCTCGAATGTCAAAGGCGTTCTCGCTAATCTGGCGAACGGTGGTAATACCTGCCAGCGGCAAAAAGAAGCCGAAGTGATCGGGAAAGTTTTCAAAGGCACAAGCGACGGTCTGGCCGCTATTGAGATCTTCGGCTTCAAAGTATTTTCCGTCCGTGGCCAAGATGAACTTCGCTTTGGCCTTAGTTGTTGCCGGGCTGGCTTTGAGTGCTGCCAGCATCTGCGTTACCTGATCTGTTTCGCAGACCAAAATGTGAATGTTGTTGGTCTGAAGAACGCCACCTAAGTCGGACTTGTTCGATGCCCCGGCGCGCAGGCGTTTGATAGTCGTTGCCTTGTTACCAAAAGCCTCAAGAAAAGCATAAGGAAACTCCACGGGATCAAAGTCTTGTTCCGCAAGATCCGTTATGGCTTGCTCAATTTCTACAGGGTTCATTTGCGTACAGCTCTCCATTGGCATGCTACCGCACTGCTGCTACCGATAATGTGCAGTGAACTCATGTCAAATCCTAAGTTTTCTTGGAAATTTTGGGCCATAAGCTTAACAGAATAGAACCCTGCTATGTATCGGATTCAGTCCCCTACTCAGCCTTCCACAAGGCACTGGTACCTTTTTAAAGCGAGAATTGTAGTTTCGAGAAAAGACTGCAGGCTGAAGCTGGAACTTTCATGACACTTCAAGGGCGGCTGTATTATGACATATGAGGTAGCAGCGGATTGATTATGTCCGTCGTTGTTCCTTACAATATCGCAACGCGTCAAGATTGCTCCAGAAGTCCTCATCAGTTCTAAAAATCGTAGCAAGAACGCGAGCTTCATCATCCGTAAGACGACGCAAACCGCAGATAATATCGTCAATATACCGCTTGCAGATACCCATAGCTTCCGCCAGTTCATCATGAGACATGTTCAGCGGTTTCAAAAATTCCTCTACCAGCATCTCTCCCACTGTCACAGGCCCGACGTTATCTGATTTTGTGTAGTGCGCAAAAATCTCAGAACGCCCCTGCTCATACGTCAGCTCACCTGAAATAATACGTGCCTTAATGGACTCATAGAGCGCAGTACCACTGGGGTCCATTCCTTCAAGTCTCAGGGAAGCCTCTGCTTTGCGAAAGCCCTCAATACGTAACTGTGAATCGGGAGTCCTGGACATGTTTTTTCCTTTTAGTTCCGTGAGTTAGGCTAGCTCAGTGAAAGCGTCAGCTCACGCTACCTCGTTAACTGACGCGCGTGATTCAAGATTTATTATTGCCGGATAAGCTATCTCCGGCAAAATCATCATGTTCGCGGTTATCCCGATGAGTAGCTGTCTGCTTACGTATCTGAGTCGCCAACTCCCCTCCAATAGTTTGTTGGACACGAGAAGAATTGCTACTTCGCTTCATTTTCTGGTACTCAGCAGCTCCGTTGGCCATGATGCTTCCCATATGGCTTGCCATGCGGCCAGCTCGTGAGAATGAAGCAAACCCCTGACTTCCTCCGCTGGCGCTAACTGAACTGCTCCATGCTGACGAACCACCGGAACTGCCGGAGGGTTGGCCTCCAGAAGTATCTACAGAACCGGTATCTTCCCCGCCGCCAAATCCTCCACCGGAACCGCCTCCACCGCCTGAACCAGATTCCTAGGCCATGGCAGCTTGCGCAGACTCGAACGCTGCCTTTAATGCAGAGGCTCCGCCGCTGACTTGAGCTGATGCCCCCATTGCCATTGCTCCAGCACCGCTGATGGCAGTAGCGGCAGCGCCAGTAATCATACCCGCCCCAAATCCACCAATCCCTTGTAAAGAAGCCCCTCCTACAACACCTGATAACAACAGTGGTAGCTTATTCGTTAATACTAACAGGATAATTGACGCCAGAAGCAAAACGATAAGACTATTAAGATCAGGAACATCATCTTTAATAAGAGAAAAATATTGATCTATAAATGATTGTCCAATCCCAATAATTAATGTCATCGTGAATAATTGAATGCCAATCGATAAAACAGTTCGTAAGTAATTAATTGCTATATCAGAGGTCCATTTCGAACCACCAAATCCAAGCAATATAACTCCTGCATAACATAACACCCATGCAGAAACCAACATGATTAGCATATTTATCGCTATAAGGGACATCACTACCAAAACGATTATCGCTACTGTTATCATAATGGTGGATATCATTGGCGACCAAATTGCTGCGGCTGAACTGACCTTTGTTAATATCGCAAACGCCATATCAACTATGCTTGAGGGCGAAATACCAGTACTTATTCCTAAAGCGTTTGCTGCAAGTTGCCTCATTGAATTAATTATGGATTGCGATATGGATGGGCCGTTGATTAAAAGATAATAAAAAAAACCAATGACGGCAAAAAAGCGAACTATTTCAGCAAGTACGCCTGTCAACCCTTCTCCTTGCATTGCCATCATACCAAATGTCCAAACCATACTTATTAATACCAGCCCCCAGAAGAGCCAATTTGCATAGTCAGCAATTACTGTTGTCCATGTACTGGCTACTTGTTGAAACTTATCTAATAAAGAATCAAGTAGCCCGCTACTATCTAATTCACCAGCATAGACATTTATAGAAAAGAAAATTATGATACCTAGAAAGGTGAGCTTACTCACTATTTTCATGATTACCATTCTCGTTTAGGGCTTGGATTGTTATTACTACGCAATGCACACTTATCGGATCTATGTGCATCAAATTTATTATCTGGTATCGATGAGCAATCGTTATCTTTTTTTCGCAAGAACATATAATCATTGAAATGATTATAATAAAAACCATCATAATTTTATTTTCATTCAGTTGTTCTTCACCAAATTCGCTTCGGGCTTGGTGTGTTCTGCCCAGCTAATACGTTCTCATCAGCAGCTATTTGTTGGGCTTCTTTATCGGCCTGAGCCTGTGCCAGTGTTGCCGCAGCGTTTTGTTGAGCTATCAGAAGCGAGCGGATTTGCAGTAACTGGTTTGTCTGCGCGCTGGCAAGCTGGTAGCGGCCTGAATAGCTTCCATTTGCCCTTGTGAGCCGGTTGCCTGAGTTTGCAAATCTGCAAGGTTATCAGCATCGCTCTGCAGGGTGTTCTGCTGTTCGTCAATTACCTTAAATAGAGCGTCATTGGCCTTTTTACGTGCCCCTGAACTGTTCTGTTCAGCTTCACGCAATGCGCTAATTTCAGACGAGGTACATTTAACATTGCTATTAAAGCAAGGTTATGTCCTGTAGTAGTTAACATCCTGATATCGTTTCAGGTACGCATCGAGACTCCCGGCCTGATTCTTGTAGTAATTAAGGGTATCCTGCACCCAACATGGTTTATTATTTTCCTTTATCAAAAAATACCATGTTGTAAAAAATTCAGAAAAGTCATTTAACTATCTGTTTTTAATCGATTTATAAAAAACAAATACCATAACTCAACCGAAATTTATCACATGGTACTTTTTCAAACCTGAATTCAAAACCAGAGAGTACCATCAAAAATTCCATTGAAAAAACCGTGCTTCCCGTTGCTAACAGCTGCCAGAAAGTGCCAGACATAAAAACAAAAAAGCCCACAGTTACGCGGGCTTAGAAGTAATTTACTGCTTATACGTGCAGGCTGTTGCCAGACGCGAAATCATTCCCACTCAATCGTAGCCGGTGGCTTACCGCTGATGTCATACACCACGCGGGAAATACCGTTTACTTCGTTGATGATGCGGTTAGACACGCGGCCAAGGAAGTCGTACGGCAGGTGCGCCCAGTGCGCGGTCATGAAGTCGATGGTTTCCACCGCACGCAGGGAGACAACCCAGTCGTACTTACGGCCATCGCCCATCACGCCGACGGAGCGAACCGGCAGGAACACGGTGAACGCCTGGCTTACCTTGTTGTACAGGTCAGCTTTGTGCAGCTCTTCGATGAAGATAGCGTCCGCGCGACGCAGCAGGTCGCAGTACTCTTTCTTCACTTCGCCCAGCACGCGCACGCCCAGACCCGGGCCCGGGAACGGGTGACGGTAGAGCATGTCGTACGGCAGACCCAGTTCCAGACCGATCTTACGCACTTCATCTTTGAACAGCTCGCGCAGCGGTTCAACCAGGCCCATCTTCATCTCTTTCGGCAGGCCGCCCACGTTGTGGTGAGATTTGATGACGTGTGCTTTACCGGTCGCGGAGGCCGCAGACTCGATCACGTCAGGGTAGATGGTGCCCTGCGCCAGCCACTTCACGTCTTCCAGCTTCAGCGCTTCTTCGTCGAACACTTCCACGAACACGCGGCCGATGATTTTACGCTTCGCTTCCGGATCGTTCTCGCCTTTCAGCGCGTCCAGGAAGCGCTGCTCGCCTTCCACGTGAACGATGTTCAGGCCGAAGTGGTCGCCGAACATGTCCATCACCTGCTGGGCTTCGTTCAGGCGCAGCAGGCCGTTATCCACGAAGACGCAGGTCAGGTTTTTGCCGATGGCGCGGTGCAGCAGCATCGCGGTCACGGAGGAGTCCACGCCGCCGGAAAGGCCGAGAATGACCTTGTCATCGCCAACCTGCTGGCGGATACGCTCCACGGCGTCGTCGATGATTTTTGCCGGGGTCCACAGGGCTTCACACTGGCAGATGTCGCGAACGAAGCGCTCCAGCATGCGCATACCCTGACGGGTGTGGGTCACTTCCGGGTGGAACTGCACGCCGTAGAAGCGTTTTTCTTCGTTCGCCATGATGGCAAACGGGCAGCTTTCGGTGCTGGCAACGGTCACAAAGTCAGATGGGATGGCGGTAACTTTGTCGCCGTGGCTCATCCACACGTCCAGCAGCGGTTTGCCGTCTGCGGTCAGGGAATCCTCGATACCGCGCACCAGCGCGCTGTCGTTAACCACTTCAACCTGCGCATAGCCGAACTCGCGCTCGCTGGAGCCTTCTACGTGGCCGCCCAGCTGCATTGCCATGGTCTGCATACCGTAGCAAACGCCGAATACCGGCACGCCCGCTTCGAACACGTACTGCGGCGCGCGCGGGCTGTTCTCTTCGGTGGTGCTTTCCGGGCCGCCGGACAGGATGATGCCGCTTGGATTGAATTCGCGAATCTGTGCTTCCGTGACATCCCACGCCCACAGCTCACAGTAAACGCCCAGTTCACGTACGCGACGCGCCACCAGCTGAGTGTACTGCGAACCGAAGTCCAGGATGAGAATGCGATGTTTATGAATGTTTTCCGTCATTGACGCTAATTCCGAGGCAAGTGAAACAGATTAAATAAATCGCCCGACACAAGGTCGGGCGAAGAAAATCAGGAGCCCAAACGATAGTTCGGAGACTCTTTGGTGATCGTCACGTCGTGAACGTGGCTCTCCTGGATACCCGCACCGCTGATGCGTACGAATTCCGCTTTGGTACGCAGCAGGTCAATGGTACCACAGCCGGTCAGACCCATACATGAGCGCAGGCCGCCCATCTGCTGGTGAATGATCTCTTTCAGGCGGCCTTTATAGGCAACGCGACCTTCGATACCTTCCGGCACCAGCTTGTCGGCGGCGTTATCGGTCTGGAAGTAACGGTCAGAGGAACCTTTGGACATCGCGCCCAGAGAGCCCATGCCGCGGTAAGATTTGTAAGAACGGCCCTGGTAGAGTTCGATCTCACCCGGGGATTCTTCGGTACCGGCCAGCATGGAGCCTACCATGACGGCAGCGGCGCCCGCGGCGATCGCTTTGGCGATGTCGCCAGAGAAGCGGATACCGCCGTCGGCGATAACCGGAATGCCGGTGCCTTCCAGCGCTTCAACCGCGTCAGACACGGCGGTGATCTGCGGAACGCCCACGCCGGTGACGATACGAGTAGTACAAATTGAGCCAGGACCGATACCCACTTTCACCGCGCTGCAGCCGGCGTCAGCCAGCGCGCGAGCGCCTGCGCCAGTGGCCACGTTACCGCCGATGATCTGCAGGTCAGGGTATTTGGCACGGGTGTCACGAATACGCTGCAGAACGCCTTCGGAGTGGCCATGAGAAGAGTCAATCAGCAGGACGTCAACGCCCGCCGCAACCAGCGCGTCAACGCGCTCTTCGTTACCGGCACCTGCGCCAACCGCAGCGCCAACGCGCAGACGGCCATGCTCGTCTTTACAGGCGTTCGGTTTACGTTCTGCTTTCTGGAAATCTTTAACGGTGATCATGCCGCGCAGGTGGAAGTTGCTGTCAACAACCAGCGCTTTTTCAACGCGTTTTTCGTGCATTTTTGCCAGCACCACGTCGCGGGTTTCACCTTCGCGAACGGTAACCAGACGCTCTTTTGGCGTCATGTATACGCTGACGGGCTGGTTCAGGTCGGTCACGAAACGCACGTCACGGCCGGTAATAATGCCGACCAGCTCGTTCTCTTCGGTCACCACCGGGTAACCGGCGAAGCCGTTACGCTCGGTCAGAGCTTTCACTTCGTGCAGGGTGGTGGTTGGCAGAACGGTCTGCGGGTCAGACACAATGCCGGATTCATGTTTCTTCACGCGCCGAACTTCTTCCGCCTGACGCTCGATGGACATGTTTTTGTGGATAAAGCCAATGCCGCCTTCCTGTGCCAGGGCGATAGCCAGGCGCGCTTCAGTCACGGTGTCCATAGCCGCGGAGAGCATAGGAATGTTCAGGCGAATGGTTTTCGTCAACTGCGTGCTGAGGTCGGCAGTATTCGGCAGAACGGTGGAGTGAGCGGGAACGAGGAGGACGTCGTCAAACGTCAGTGCTTCTTTAGCGATACGTAGCATGGGCAATATCTCTGACCTGGGTGGTTAAATATTGCCGTGGCATTATACAGAGCGTAACCGATTGCATCCACACTTTTTTAAAAAAAATGCTTGCGCTCACCTCTCAGCAGGTTACTATCGACTGAATAACTTGCTGATTTAGAATTTGATCCCGCTCACATGTTATCCTCTCAATCCCCCTCAATTTATACCGTCAGCCGCCTTAACCAGACGGTGCGTTTGCTGCTTGAGCAGGAAATGGGGCAGGTCTGGATCAGCGGTGAGATCTCTAACTTCACGCAGCCCTCTTCCGGCCACTGGTACTTTACCCTAAAAGACGATACCGCCCAGGTGCGCTGCGCGATGTTCCGCAACAGCAACCGCCGCGTGACGTTCCGTCCGCAGCACGGCCAGCAGGTTCTGGTGCGCGCCAATATCACCCTGTACGAGCCGCGCGGTGATTATCAAATTATCGTCGAGAGCATGCAGCCAGCGGGCGAAGGCCTGCTGCAGCAGAAGTACGAGCAGTTAAAGTCGAAGCTCTCCGAAGAGGGACTTTTCGACCAGCAGTTCAAAAAGCCGCTGCCCTCGCCTGCCCACTGCGTGGGCGTCATCACCTCGAAAACCGGTGCGGCGCTGCACGATATTCTGCACGTGCTGAAGCGTCGCGACCCTTCCCTGCCCGTCATTATCTACCCGACCGCCGTTCAGGGCGACGATGCGCCGGGCCAGATTGTGCGCGCTATTGAGCTGGCGAACGCCCGTCATGAGTGCGACGTCCTCATCGTCGGGCGCGGCGGCGGCTCGCTGGAAGATCTCTGGAGCTTTAACGACGAGCGCGTGGCGCGGGCAATCTTTGCCAGCCTAATCCCCGTAGTGAGCGCCGTCGGGCACGAAACGGACGTGACGATAGCCGATTTTGTCGCGGATTTGCGTGCCCCTACGCCGTCCGCGGCGGCGGAAGTGGTCAGCCGCAACCAGCTGGAGCTGCTGCGTCAAATCCAGAGCGGCCAGCAGCGTCTTGAGATGGCGATGGACTACTACCTCGCCAACCGGACCCGGCGCTTTACCCAGCTGCATCATCGTCTGCAGCAGCAGCACCCGCAGCTGCGCCTGGCGCGTCAGCAGACGGTGCTGGAGCGTCTGCGCCAGCGCATGAATTTTGCGATGGACGCGCAGCTCAAGCGCGCGGTATCGCGCCAGCAGCGCGTGACCCAGCGTCTGAACCAGCAGAACCCGCAGCCGAAAATTTATCGCGCGCAAACGCGGATCCAGCAGCTGGAGTACCGTCTGGCGGAAAACCTGCGTGCCCGTCTCAGCGCCACCCGCGAACGCTTTGGCAATGCGGTGACCCATCTTGAAGCGGTCAGCCCTCTTTCCACGCTGGCGCGCGGCTATAGCGTGACGACGGCAACGGACGGCAAGGTGCTCAAGCAAACCAAACAGGTCAATACCGGCGATGTGCTGACGACGCGTCTTTCAGACGGCTGGGTAGAAAGCGAAGTGAAATCAATAAAACCGGTGAAAAAGACGCGCCAGCGTAAAACCGGATAATTCTTCGCCGGTTACTTACTATACTGCTGCTATTCCCTTTTTTAATAAGGAGAGCAGCATGACCCATCTTTATAGCGTTATTCCCCCGTATATTCTGCGTCGTATTATCGAAAGCGGTTCCGAGCCGCAGCAGCGCTGTGCCCGCCAGACCTTAACCCATGTCCAGACGCTCATGGCCCATATGCCGGGCAAACCCGCCGCGCCGCACGTGAATAAAGCCGGACAGCTGGAGCGTGATATCTACGATGCGAAGCAAACCCAGGAGCTGCCGGGTACGCAGGTGCGTTATGAAGGCCAGCCGTCAAATGGCGATGTGGCGGTCGATGAAGCCTACGATTATTTAGGGGTTACCCACGATTTCTTCTGGAAAGAATATCAGCGCGATTCGCTCGATAATAAAGGGCTTATTTTAACCGGCACCGTGCACTACGGCAGGGAATATCAGAACGCCTTCTGGAACGGTCAGCAGATGGTGTTCGGCGACGGCGACGGGGAAATATTTAACCGCTTTACCATCGCCATCGACGTGGTGGCGCACGAGCTGAGCCACGGCGTGACCGAGACCGAAGCCGGGCTCATCTACTTTGAGCAGTCCGGCGCGCTGAACGAGTCTCTCTCTGACGTGTTTGGCTCGCTGGTGAAACAGTACCATCTGAAGCAAACCGCCGATAAGGCGGACTGGCTGATTGGTGAAGGGCTGCTGGCGAAAGGGATCAACGGCAAAGGGCTGCGCTCCATGTCTGAACCGGGTACCGCCTACAACGATCCGCTGCTCGGCAAAGACCCGCAGCCTGCGCACATGAAGGATTTCATTAAAACGCGCGAGGATAACGGCGGCGTGCATCTGAACTCCGGCATCCCCAACCGGGCATTTTATCTGGCCGCGACGGCGATCGGCGGCTACGCCTGGGAAAAAGCGGGTTATGCCTGGTACGACACGGTTTGCGATCGCAATCTGGCGCAGGATGCGGATTTTGAGGCCTTCGCAAAACTGACGATCGCGCACGGAGAGAAGCGCTCCGGCAGCGACGTTGGGGCGGCCATTAAACAAGCCTGGGAACAGGTGGGAGTGCTGTAAATGCAGGTTCCGGAACTGACGGATGACGCCGTGGTTGAGCTGGCCCGGGAAGGCGGCGTCGCTTTTATTCCCAAGCTCAGCGGGCAGCGCACCATCGCGCTCGCCTCGCTCAATGAGGCCCAGCGCCAGCGCCTGGTGAGCATCCTGGAGCAGGCGTTTCCACGCGGCCAGCCGCCAGGGCAAGCTACGTCACCCGGCAGCGGCGACCAGCGCTATTTCCGCATCCAGATTATCTGGACCGGACAAAATCAGGCGCACTACGCCGATATCATTGTGCTGGTGCCGGAGCAGGAAGCCCCCGAGTCGCTGGTCGAGCTGTGGAAGAAAGGCGAAGGCTGCGTGTGCGATTAACCTTCGACCGGAACAAACTCCACGCGTTTTTTAGAGATCAAGCCGTGGCCGTTCTGGCAGAAATAGTCCACCGCCCCGCAGGCTTTTAAAACCTGGAGCGGCTGATGGCACTCCGGGCAACGGGCTTCAAGCGCAATATCTTTATTGCAGCGCTCGCAGTGTGCTGCCCCGTTCAGGGGCTCAAGCGTAGCCTGGCAATCCGGGCAGGTTATCGACATATACTCTCCTGTTGAATTTTACCGGGGCAGGAAAAGCGCCCCGGTAGGCTGAATACGATCAGGCTTCAGCTGCCGGTTTAGTCTGCGCATTTTCCAGCATGCGGCGCACCGGAACAATGAGGACGATCAGCACCGCGGCACAAATCAGCAGCGCGATGGAGCAGCGCGCAAAGAGATCCGGCAGCATATCCAGCTGGTCGGCCTTCACGTGGCCGCCAATCAGCCCTGCCGCCAGGTTACCCAGCGCGCTGGCGCAGAACCACAGACCCATCATCTGGCCGCGCATTCTCTCCGGCGCCAGCAGCGTCATGGTCGCCAGGCCAATCGGGCTGAGACACAGTTCGCCGAGCGTTAGCATCAGGATACTGCCTACCAGCCAGAACGGCGACACGCCCGCCCCACCGCTGCTCAGCACGTTCTGCGCCGCCAGCATCATCAGGCCAAAGCCCGCCGCCGCACACAGAATACCGATAACAAACTTGGTGATGCTGCTCGGGCGAATGTTCATGCTCGCCAGCTTCGGCCACGCCCAGCTGAACACCGGTGCCAGCAGGATGATGAACAGGGCGTTGATCGACTGGAACCATACCGCCGGGATTTCGAAATCGCCGATCGTGCGGTTAGTGTAGTCGTTGGCAAACAGGTTGAACGAGGTTGGCTTCTGTTCGAACGCGGACCAGAAGAACGCCGCGGAGATCAGCAGAATAAAGCAGACCAGCAGTCTGGCGCGCTCTTTACGATTCAGGCCCGCAAAAACAAACAGATAAATAAAGTAGAGGGCAACGGACGCCGCAATGACGTAGACCAGCACGCTGGCTACCGCGACCGGGTTAATCACAATCACGCCCTGCGCAATCAGCGTCACGATCGTTGCCACGCCTGCCGCCAGCGCCAGCAGCCACACGCCCACGCCGTTACGCTTCACCACCGGGCTGTTCCAGGTGGAGTCGAGGCCGACTTCGCCGTCATAGCGTTTCATGGCCGGAACGGCAAACACGCGGAAGATGATCAGCGCCACCAGCATCCCGATGCCGCCAATGCCAAAGCCCCAGTGCCAGCCGTGAGTTTTAATCAGCCAGCCGGAAATCAGCGGCGCGATGAACGAGCCCATGTTGATGCCCATATAGAACAGCGAGAAACCGCCGTCACGACGCGCGTCGCCTTTTTTATACAGGGTACCCACCATGACCGAGATACAGGTCTTGAACAGCCCGGAGCCGAGCACGATAAACATCAGGCCGATAAAGAACAGGTTGTCGCCCATGATGGCCGAGAGCGCAATCGACAGGTGGCCGAGCGCAATCAGGATCGAACCGTACCAGACGGCTCTCTGCTGGCCGAGCCAGTTATCCGCCAGCCAGCCGCCCGGCAGCGCGGCCAGGTACATGGTACCGGCAAAGATACCGACAATCGCGGAGGCGTTTTCACGCGCGAGGCCCATCCCGCCGTCATAGACGGTGGCGGCCATAAACAGGATCAGTAGCGGGCGAATGCCGTAAAACGAGAAACGCTCCCACATCTCGGTGAAGAACAGCGAACCGAGCGGATACGGATGGCCGAAGAACGTCCGGCTCTCTTTATGATTAACAGAGGATTGCATAATTCTCCCGAAAGGTATGTGTCGTGCTTGTAAACACCAGCAGGTACGCCGGCCAGTTACGTATCTGGCCGATTTTTTTACATGCGGCGAAAAGTGAGTTAACCATTTGATAACCCGGCGCCAGGTTTGTCCAGTACCGGACCCTGGACTTTAAGATGAAAATTCGACGATTGTCTACTTTCTTAGATTTAAACTTGGTTAAAAGTGAATAGTGATTGACATCACACCGGGAAAACCGGCGGTATGATTGGGCAAAAAAAAGCCCGCGATCATCGCGGGCTTTCGTGAGACTGGAAAAGCTTATTTGCTTTTCTTAATGTGCTTAATCAGGCGCTTACGCTTACGCATCTGGTTCGGCGTCAGGGTGTTGCGCTTGTTGGCGAACGGGTTTTCCCCTTCCTTAAACTGGATACGGATAGGCGTGCCCATCACGTCCAGCGACTTGCGGAAGTAGTTCATCAGGTAGCGCTTGTAGGAATCCGGCAGATCTTTCACCTGGTTGCCGTGGATCACCACGATTGGCGGGTTATAGCCACCGGCATGGGCATATTTCAGCTTCACGCGACGACCGCGCACCAGCGGCGGCTGATGGTCTTCCGCTGCCATATTCATGATGCGGGTCAGCATGGCGGTGCTCTGACGACGGGTGGAGCTGTCGTAAGCTTCACGCACGGATTCGAACAGGTTACCCACGCCGCTGCCGTGCAGCGCAGAGATAAAGTGTACGCGGGCAAAATCGATAAAGCCCAGACGGAAGTCGAGGGTCTCTTTCACCTGCTCACGCACTTCGTTGCTCAGGCCATCCCATTTGTTGACCACGATAACCAGCGAGCGCCCACTATTGAGGATAAAGCCGAGCAGAGAGAGGTCCTGATCGGAGATCCCTTCGCGTGCGTCGATAACCAGCAGCACGACGTTGGCATCTTCGATCGCCTGCAGGGTTTTGATAACGGAGAATTTTTCCACCACATCGGTGATTTTCCCGCGCTTACGCACCCCGGCAGTGTCGATGAGGACATACTCACGCTCATCGCGCTGCATCGGGATGTAGATGCTGTCGCGGGTGGTGCCCGGCATGTCGTAAACGACCACGCGCTCTTCACCCAGAATACGGTTAGTAAGCGTAGACTTACCTACGTTTGGACGACCCACGATAGCCAGCTTGATCGGCAGATCCTGCGGGTTGAAGTCGTCTTCAGGCTCTTCTTCGCCCTCTTCTCCGTCTTCGAACTGCGCCCAGTATTCAGCGTCTTCGTCCACCTCTTCCGGCGGGTTCACTTCGTCAACCCACGGCAGCAGAACGGTTTCCAGCAGGCTGGTCACTCCGCGGCCGTGCGATGCCGCAATCGGGTAGATTTCACCCAGGCCCAGGGACCAGAAGTCCGCGACGGCCTGATCGGCATCAATGCCGTCGGTTTTGTTCGCCACCAGGAAGGTCGGCTTTTCGCGTGATCGCAGGTGTTTTGCGATAGCGGAGTCCGCCGGCATCAGGCCAGCGCGCGCATCCACCATAAACAGCACCACATCCGCTTCTTCAATCGCCAGCAGCGACTGTTCCGCCATGCGGGTTTCCACGCCGTCTTCTGTGCCGTCAATACCACCGGTATCAATACAGATGAACTCGCGTCCTTCCACCTCTGCACGACCGTACTTACGGTCACGCGTCAGCCCCGGGAAATCCGCAACCAGCGCATCACGGGTGCGTGTTAAACGGTTAAAAAGAGTGGATTTTCCAACGTTAGGGCGCCCGACAAGCGCGACCACAGGTACCATGTTTGAAGCCTCATAAAATTCAAAATAACGTCGCTTTCGCGGCGTTTTTAAAAATGTCAAAACGGCTCCTGAGTGAACAGGAGCCGTTTAGTATACTACAACCGCTGGGTAATTAACGCGTGATCGCGTACAGCGTGCCGTCTTTTGCCTGAATCAGCAGTTTGCCGTCAGCCACAACCGGATCGGTCAGGAAACCAGAGCTGTCGACTTTTTGCTGTGCAACAAAGCGGCCATTCTCCGGATCGATCCAGTGCATATACCCTTCGCTGTCACCGACCACCAGGCTACCGTTGTACAGCGCCGGTGCGGTCAGCAGGCGGTGCAGCAGATCGCTTTGCGTCCATAGCGTCACGCCACCTTCGGTGCTCAGCGCCAGCAGACGGTCATTCTGGTCAACCATATAGATACGGTTACCTTCCACGACGAAATCATTCACCGAGCCCAGCTCACGTTTCCACATGATCTGGCCGCTGCGCAGATCCAGCGCGGTCAGGTTGCCGTTATAGGCCAGCGCGTAAACCACACCGTTAACGATGACCGGCGTGGTGTCGACGTCGCTCAGACGATCGATTTCCGTTGAGCCAGTGGCCTGAGAGATACGCTGCTGCCAGATCATCTGGCCCTGCTGCATCAGCACGGCGCTCACGCGACCGTTGTCACCCCCTACAATGGCTGCACCAAACGCGGTAGCCGGTGCGGATTCGCCGCGCAGAGAGAGCGCAGGCATGTCCAGGTTAACGGTCCATTTTACCAGACCGTCCGCTTCGTTCAGCGCCTGCAGCTGGCCGTTGCTGGTATGAATCAGCACCAGACCGTCGCTCACCACCGGACGAGACAGAGATTCACCCGCCACGGTTGTTTGCCAGGCAATGGAGCCGTCGCTGCTGTTAAGCGCATATACCTGCGCTTTTTCGCTGCCTACGTAGACATGACCACCGGCAACGGTCAGACCGCCCGACAGCAGTGCAGATTTACGCGAGAACCAGCCGTCTTTTTCCGCCAGGTTAACGGACCATACTTCTTTCCCGTCATCGGCGTTCACCGCTTTTACGGTACCTTTGCGGTCAGCGGCATACACAACGCTGTCTGCATAGGCCGGATGAAGGTTGGAATAGAAATCACCAATCCCATTGCCCACGGAGACATCCCACGCGGTGGAGGGGGTAAACTGGTTTTCAACCGTTGGCAGCGGGGACATTTTCACAACGTCCTCTTCGCCACTGAACAGTGAACAACCACTCAATAACGTAACAGAAAGCAGTCCTGGCAGAAGTAATTTACGCAATTGCATCGGGTCCCTCTCAGACGGACAAATTATTTATTTTCATCTGCATCATTTCGCTCAGCGCAGGTGAAGCATTGCTATCCACGCCGGCTTGCCACGCTTTACGCGCGCCCGCTTTGTCACCTTTGCTCAGCAGTGCTTCACCGCGCAGATCGGCAACGATGGCAGCAAAACCTTCGCCTTTGATGGTATCGAGCGTTTTCAGCGCATCGTCAGCTTTTTTCTGCTGAACCTGAATACGTGCCAGGCGCAGATTGATTACCGCTTTCAGGTTTTCATCGCTGGCCGCAGCAAGGCTCTGAGAGAGCTGAGCAGCGGCTTTATCCAGTTCGTTCTTATCAACGTACTGCTGAGCCACTTCCAGCGCCGCCAGTGCACCGTAGGTATTTTTGTTGTCAGCCGCAAATTTCTCTGCCGCCGTCAGCGTTTGCGGCTGATCGGCACGAATTGCGCTCACGGTATTTTCATAGGAGAGAGACGCGCCGCGCGCGGAATCCGCCTGATGATTGTTCCAGTAACGCCAGCCCACCAGCGCACCGACACCTAAAATAACCCCAACAACCAGCGCTTTGCCGTTTTCAACAAAGAAGCGTTTAATCGCGTCGACCTGATCGTGTTCGTTCTCGTAAATTTCCACGCAGTCCTTCTCCTTAGCCCAATAGAGTGCGCAAGTGCGCCGCAACGCCGTCCTGCGTTACCGTTGTCTGCTCACCAGAGCGCAGGTCCTTCACCACCACTTCGCCGTTAGCCACTTCGGACTCGCCCAGCACCAGTGCGATACTTGCGCCCCACTTATCGGCACGAGCAAACTGTTTTTTGAAGTTGCCGCCGCCATGGTTGGTCATCAGCTTAACGCCCGGCAGCGCATCGCGCACGCGTTCGGCAAGCTGCATCGCCGCAGACTGCGTTTCCGCGCCTGAGGCCACCAGGTATATATCGACAACGGAATCTGCTTTAAATTCCGGATTGACTGCCTGAACCAGCAAAACAAGTCGCTCAAGGCCCATCGCGAAGCCAACCGCAGGCGCTGCACGACCGCCAAGTTGCTCTACCAGACCGTCATAACGGCCGCCCGCGCACACGGTGCCCTGAGAGCCGAGGCTGCTCGTCACCCACTCAAACACGGTACGGTTGTAGTAGTCCAGACCGCGCACCAGGCGCTGGTTCACGGTATAGGCGATACCCGCTGCTTCAAGCAGCTTGCACAGGCCCGCGAAGTGTTCGCGAGACTCATCGTCCAGATAGTCGCCCAGCGCAGGCGCATCGTTTAGCAGTGCCTGAACGTCTGCGTTTTTGGAATCCAGAACGCGCAGCGGGTTGCTGTACATGCGACGTTTGCAGTCTTCATCCAGCTTCTCTTTATGCTGTTCCAGGAACGCCACCAGTGCATCGCGATAGTTAGCACGCGCTTCCAGAGAGCCGATAGAGTTCAGTTCCAGGGAAACGTGATCGGCGATACCGAGGGCGCGCCACCAGCGGGCGGTCAGCATAATCAGCTCGGCGTCGATGTCCGGGCCCTGCAGACCAAAGACTTCCACACCCAGCTGGTTGAACTGGCGATAACGCCCTTTCTGAGGACGTTCGTGGCGGAACATCGGGCCGATATACCACAGGCGCTGCTCCTGATTGTACAGAAGACCATGTTCGATGCCGGCGCGTACGCAGCCCGCCGTACCTTCCGGGCGCAGGGTCAGGCTGTCGCCGTTGCGGTCCTCGAAGGTGTACATCTCTTTTTCAACCACGTCGGTAACTTCACCAATCGCGCGTTTGAATAACGGGGTCTGCTCTACAATCGGCAAACGGATTTCGCTGTAACCGTAGCTGCCGAGCACCTGCTTGAGTGTGCCTTCAATGCGCTGCCAGATGGCGGTTTCGCCAGGCAGATAATCGTTCATGCCGCGGATGGCTTGAATGTTTTTTGCCACGTTTATTCTCTTTCTATATACAAAAAAAACCCAAAGAATGGGTTCAATCATACATGGGAAGCTCACGGCTTCCCATCACGTTATTTTTCAACCTGCTGAACGCTAATACGCTGTGTCTCGTCCATCATCGCGGCTTTGGCGCGGATGCGGGCTTCAAGCTGGTCGATCATGTCGCTATTATCCAGACGATCTTTACGAACGCCATCTTCATAGAGACCACTTTTCTTGTTACCGCCGGTGACGCCCAGCGTTGAGACCAGAGCTTCACCCGGACCGTTTACCACGCAGCCGATGATGGAGACGTCCATCGGGGTAATAATGTCTTCCAGACGCTGCTCCAGGGCATTCACCGTACCGATCACGTCAAACTCCTGACGCGAGCAGGTTGGGCAGGCAATAAAGTTGATCCCGCGCGCGCGAATGCGCAGTGACTTCAGAATATCGAAACCGACCTTGATCTCTTCGACCGGATCGGCCGCCAGCGAAACGCGCAGGGTGTCGCCGATCCCTTCAGAAAGCAGCAGCCCCAGACCGATCGCGGATTTTACGGAACCGCTGCGCAGGCCGCCCGCTTCGGTGATCCCGAGGTGCAGCGGCTGGTCGATCTGTTTTGCCAGCAGGCGATAAGATTCAACCGCGAGAAATACGTCTGACGCTTTTACGCTGACCTTAAACTGATCAAAGTTAAGACGATCCAGATGATCAACGTGACGCATAGCAGATTCAAGCAGCGCCTGGGGCGTTGGCTCGCCGTACTTTTCCTGCAGATCTTTTTCCAGGGAACCGGCGTTAACGCCGATACGGATTGGAATATTCTTGTCGCGGGCGCAGTCCACCACCATGCGGATACGCTCTTCGTTACCGATGTTGCCCGGGTTAATGCGCAGGCAATCGACGCCGTATTCGGCCACTTTCAGTGCGATGCGGTAGTCGAAGTGGATATCAGCCACCAGCGGAACGCTGACCTGCTGTTTAATCAGTTTGAACGCCTCAGCGGCATCCATGGTCGGGACGGAAACGCGAACAATGTCCGCGCCTACACGTTCTAATGCTTTGATTTGATTAACCGTCGCTTCCACATCCGTGGTGCGCGTGTTGGTCATCGACTGAACGGCGATAGGTGCCCCATCGCCGATTGGCACATTCCCAACGTAAATCCGTTTCGATTTTCTACGTTGAATCGGAGCCTGGTTATGCATGAAAAATCTCCCGCGTTGCCCGTCTGTTACTGTGCTGCTGATTGTTCGGCATTAACGGTAAGACGCGCAACCTGGTTAGTTCTGATAAAGCGGCTCAGGTCGACAGGTTTTCCTTGATACTGGATCTGTACCGCTGCCGGAGCGCCGATTTTAAGTTTATAAGGAGCCTGGCCGGTTAGGTTTAACGTGCCATCTTTACGCTGCAGGCCGCTGAACAGTTTTTTACCTGTTGCGTCAGTCACTTCCAGCCAGCAGTCGGCGCTGAAGTTCATCACCAGCGCGTTAGGATCGGCGGCTGTTGTTGCCGTTCCTGCCGGACTGGTTGGCAGAGTCGCAGCGCTATTATCTGCAGGCTGGGTGGCAGCAGGCGCGTTCGCCGCAGTATCCACATTCGCCTGAGAAGGAGAAACCACCGCGTTTTGATCCTGAGACTGAGGTGCAGCGGTGTTAGCCGTTGCTGCCGGAGCCTGCGCTGCACCGTTCGCCGACGCGTCTGGGGCGGCGGTCTGTGGCTCGCTGGAGGACGCCGCACCGTCGGTATTCAGCGGCACGCTCTGGGCGTTGTCATTACCGGCCTGGTTGAGCTCGGCGGAGGATTGATCGGCCATGGTGGTGATCTCTTCCTGCTGCGCCTTGTGGTTTTGCCACCACCATGCGCCGGTCAGACCGACCACGACAAACAGCACCAGCCAGGTAAAGCTCATCAGCCAGCCATCACGTTTTTTACGACGTTTCCCCAGGGAGAAGGTCTGCATCGGCGCAACTTTTGCTGCACGGACCGGGGCCTGCTTCTCCATCATTGGCAGTAATTCGTTTTCGGGGATGTGAACCAGTTTTGCGTAAGAGCGGATATAACCGCGCAGAAATGTTGAAGCCAGATCGGCAGGCGCCTTATCTTCTTCAATATCGCGAACCGTGGAAACCTTCAGGCACAAGCGTCCCGCAACGGCTTGCTGGCTGAGTCCGAGTTGTTCACGGGCGTTGCGAAGACGAACGCCAGTGGAGAGTGCTTCATGTTGGTCGTGAGTGGCTTCAGTATTCATTCGCTACAACTACTGGTACGTGAAAAAAAGGGTTCAGGCGCCGGTGAGTCACAATGCCACCCGCACCGCGAAACTTCTGGTCAGTTAGCCTCGAACAGAGAGTATAAGACTGTCAGCCCGGAGATGACAGTACAGCCCTGCCCGTACGGCTAAACTGTTGTTACGTCGTTACATACTGCCCGAAAGTCGGATGAAACGCACCGTAATTATTGATCAGTCATCACGATTCTGACTGATTATTCAGTAAGGTTATGCTACACGGCGCAGATAATGCGCCGTGAGTGCATAAGAATCAAACAGCTTTAACCGCGATCGTCTCGCCCTGCATGCGCTTACGCAGGGTGCGCTTGGTACGGTCAATGACATCACCTGCCAGCTGACCGCATGCGGCATCAATATCATCACCGCGGGTTTTACGCACGATGGTGGTGAAACCATACTCCATCAGCACCTTCGAGAAGCGGTCGATACGGCTGTTTGAGCTACGGCCATACGGCGCGCCCGGGAACGGGTTCCACGGGATCAGGTTGATTTTGCACGGCGTATCTTTCAGCAGTTCAGCCAGCTGGTGCGCATGCTCGGTACCGTCGTTGACGTGGTCAAGCATCACGTACTCGATGGTGACGCGGCCCTGGTTGGCGTTGGATTTCTCCAGATAGCGGCGCACGGCAGCGAGGAAGGTTTCGATATTGTACTTTTTGTTGATCGGCACAATTTCGTCACGAATTTCGTCGTTTGGCGCGTGCAGGGAGATCGCCAGCGCGACGTCAATCATGTCGCCAAGCTTGTCCAGCGCAGGCACAACGCCCGACGTCGACAGCGTGACGCGACGCTTGGACAGACCAAAGCCAAAGTCATCCAGCATGATTTCCATCGCCGGAACGACGTTGGTCAGGTTCAGCAGCGGTTCACCCATTCCCATCATCACCACGTTGGTGATAGGACGCGTGCCGGTCACTTTTGCCGCACCCACGATTTTCGCGGCGCGCCAGACCTGGCCGATAATTTCGGATACGCGCAGGTTACGGTTAAAGCCTTGCTGCGCGGTTGAGCAGAATTTGCACTCCAGCGCACAGCCAACCTGAGAGGAGACGCACAGCGTGGCGCGGTCTTCTTCCGGGATGTAGACGGTTTCAACGCGCTGATCGCCTACGGCAATCGCCCATTTGATGGTGCCATCTGCCGAGCGCTGCTCTTCCACCACTTCCGGCGCGCGGATCTCAGCCACTTCTTTAAGCTTGTTGCGCAGGACCTTGTTGATGTCAGTCATGTCATCAAAATTGTCGCTGCAGTAATGGTACATCCACTTCATGACCTGATCGGCACGAAACGGCTTTTCGCCCATCTCTTTAAAGAACTCGCGCATCTGCTGACGGTTCAGATCCAGCAGGTTGATTTTTCCATTTTTATTGGGAACCGCAGGAATGGCGACTTCGGAGGTATTCACTAATTCAGACATAATATTTACCGGCCTCGTTGTTACACGTTATGGCCCATGGAGGGTTGAATAGAAACGCCCCGGAAAGCGGTCTGCTCGTCCGGGGCGTTGCATTGTACAAAGTCTGACGCAGGGATGCCACGTCTGGACGCGGCATTTACGAAAATAATGTGTAAACGAAACCGTTAAATTAACGGGTACGTGGACACACTTCGCCTTCTGCGAAGAAGAAAGCGATTTCGCGTGCAGCAGATTCAACGGAGTCAGAACCGTGGGTGCCGTTCTCGGTGAAGCTGTCCGCGTAGTCAGCGCGCAGGGTACCGGCCAGCGCGTTGTCCGGGTTGGTTGCACCCAGCAGGTCGCGGTGACGCTGTACTGCGTTTTCGCCTTCCAGCACGGAGACCACGATAGGACCGGAGGTCATGAACTCCACCAGGCCGTCAAAGAATGGGCGACCTTCGTGCTCAGCGTAGAAGCCGCGAGCCTGCTCAACGGTCAGGTGCAGCATTTTGGTGCCAACAATTTTGAACCCTGCTGATTCAAAGCGCGAGAAGATGCTGCCAATAACGTTTTTTGCCACCGCGTTTGGCTTGATGATGGAAAAAGTACGTTCAATAGCCATGATAACCTCTGTCAATGTTCTGTTGTTTTGCATACCTGAGTATGGTGTGGCGCGGATTATAATGAGCAATAGCGCCATTGCCTATGGTTCTGCATAACATTTTTTTAAAATGAGACGAAGATTAGCAACAGTCCGGGTTTCGCATGCCGTGCAGGTGACGCAGACACAGCGCGCACTGCTTTTCTTCACATTGAAATGACCAGAATGGACGATGGCATACGGAGCAGGTTGCCGCATGCGCCCGGTGAACGATGACGCTGGCCGGAGCTTCTTTTTTCATCACCTTCAGCGCGCGGTGCTGACATACCGCCTCGCATCCGCCGCATCCGGTACAGCGTGCAGCCTCAATAACCAGCGCGTCCTGCTCAAAGCGAATGGCATTTTCCGGACAGCTTCGCCAGCAGGCACCGCACAGAACGCATTTTTCGCCGTCGAGCGCGATGTCCGCTTCACTGACGCTCGCGAACGCTTTGCGCAGCATCCGCACGCCCGGCTGCACCGAACAGGCCGTCACATCCTCTTGCGGAATATGAATCAGCGCGCGCCGCGCGGAATCGATCTCTTTTTTAACCCAGGGTCGGAAATTCCAGGCCGCTTCACCGCGTCGACGGAGGACAAGGTTAAGCCCGGCGAGCGCCGCCATCCAGGCGGACGACTGCTCTGCTTCAAGACTGATAGCGCGAATGCCCTGCACCGTGTGCCAGAGGAGAAGTTCGTTAAGCGCGGGCGCGCGCCGGGTAAATGGCCCCACGAGGGTATCTCCCTGACGACAGCGTTTTTGCGGCGCGATGCCGACAATCGCCTCTGCAGGGCAGACAAACAGGCAGTCACCGCATTCAATACAGCGGCTTTCATCAACCCGCACGCCGGCATCCGTAAACGAGAACACCTGCATGGGGCACGCATCCGCACAGGCACGACAGGAGACGTGTCGAAAGCGGCGACGGACGCATGCATGCGTCACGTCCATCGCCGGAAGAGAGGCTTGATTCACCATCAGCCGATACTGAAGAAGACGAAACGCAGCATGACTTCGCCGACAATCAGCAGCGCGCTTCCCGCCAGCATCGTCCCCCGCGTTGACCTCAGCCCACCCGCGGCAAAGCAGAGCATTCCCAGGACTGAGACGCACTCGCCGATAAGGTGCACCGTGCGCAGCTGTTCAAGCATCTGCAGCGGAGCGTGAGGGAAGGTCACAGCGCCGGTATCAGCCGCATGGATGTCGGCCAGCCAGAGGGGCTGCATCAGCAGGCGCGCCAGCACCAGCAGAGCGACAATCACCACCGCTACGCGCACCGCGCTGCGGTTTTGGCCCCTCACCGCCATAAAAGCCGACCCGATAATGCCCACCGAGCCGATAAACAACACCAGCGTATTGATATGCTGCCACGTCACGACGGAGGCATGCATGTAGATTTGCGCCATGCAGAACACATCCACCAGCCCGACCAGGCCGGCGGCGACCAGAAGCGGCTTCCAGCCGGGCTGCTTCGCGAGCAGCAGCAGGATCGCAAGGCCGACGGCCGCCAGGTAGAGGCTGGCAAAGACGATTTCACGGCTGAGCCAGGAGCTGGACACATGACGCAGCGCGTTCAGAGCATTAAGCGGGTAGCCCATATGCAGCGCCGAGGAAAGCAGCCCGACGCTGGCCAGGACAAACGCCCCCACGGCCGTAGCCAGCACGCTGCGCTGTGGAGCACCCGCTGCGCCAAATGCCAGCCAGAGCGTCACGCCGACCGATCCCTGCAGGAACAGCGTAAAAATCAGCAGCGGTAACTCATGCATGATGCTTCCCCTCTTTCTCTGCACCCTGATGCGGCGTAATCACCAGATTCGGTTTAGTGATGGAGGAATCAGGCAATCCTTTCACATCACAAACCGCACCGTATTTCGCCCGCAGTTCATCAACGGGACCAAACTTGATCGCCTCCAGCGGACAGGTTGCCACGCAGACCGGCTGTTCCCCCTTCGCCTGCAGATCCACGCAGAAATCACATTTTGACATCTGCCCGGTCTGTTCGTTGAGCTGTGGCGCGCCGTACGGACACGACCAGGCGCAGTAGCCGCAGCCGACGCATTTGTCCGTATCAACACGCACGATGCCGTCTCCCGGCCGCTTGTGCATGGCGGTCGTCGGGCAGTTTTTCGTGCAGATCGGATCGGCGCAGTGGTTACAGGAGATGGAGAGGGTGTAGGCAAAAACGTTGTTGCTCACGCCGCCCTGCCCGGTCGAAATGAAGCTGCCGCCGTGAACTTCATACACGCGGCGAAAACGACGTCCTGGCTCCAGATTATTTTTGTCTTTACACGCTACCTGACAGGCTTTACACCCTGAGCAGCGTGACGAGTCGATATAAAAGCCCAGCTGCTTGTCGCTCACTGGCGCGTAGTGTTTAAACTGACTCATGCTTTTGCTACCTCCACCAGCATGGTTTGATGTGAATTCCCTTTCGCCAGGGCTGTGATCCGGGCCGAGCTGAGCACGTTCGCGCAGCCGCCTTTATCAATCCCCCTCTCGTCCGGCTGCCACCAGGCGCCTGCCTGCATGGCGACCACCCCAGGAATAATGCGCGGCGTAACCTCCGCCGGAATTTCACAAATGCCGCGTGCGTTATGGATACGGACGATATCTCCCTGCGCAATGCCGCGCTTTTGCGCGTCCTGAGGGTTAATCCACAGCTTTTGCTGCTGTGCTTCAATTAACCACGGGTTGGCGTACTGGGTAGAGTTGGCGCGGTTTTTCCCTTTCCAGGTGATCAGCTGTAGCGGGAAGGTTTTAGCCAGATCGTCTTCCGGCCCTTCGTGGGCTGGCACGTAGTGCGACAGTGCCGGGATCTCCGGATGCTGCATGTCGTACAGACGCTTTGAGAAGATCTCAATTTTTCCGGACGGCGTCGGGAACGGATGATTTTGCGGATCGCGAATGTTGTCTTCAAAGGCGACAAACGGCGCACTTTTGAAGAGATGCTGACGCGTCTTTTGCAGCGTCGCAAAGTCAGGCAGGTTTTCGTCCGGCATCGCCAGACGCGTCTGTTCCCAGATGTGCTCTATCCACGCTTTTTCGTCCCGGCCTTCACTGAATGCAGGCTCAATGCCGAGCTTCGCGGCCACCTCTCGCAGCCAGTCGTAGTCTGAACGACGCTCAAATTCGGGTTCAATCAGCTTCTCGGACAGGATCAGGTAGCTGGCCGTGCCCCACGTCTCGCCAATATTCCAGCGCTCCATAAAGCTGGTTTCCGGCAGCAGGAGATCGGCATATTTCGCGCTTGGCGTCATGAACAGATCGCTCGCGACGATAAACTGGATCTTCGACTCGTCTTCCAGCACGCGCGTCGCCTGGTGAAGATCGGGGTTCTGGTTTGCCAGATAGTTACCAGCCAGCGAGAACAGGATACGAATATTGCTGTCGAGCTTATCCGCCTCCTTCAGGCCAACGTCCGGCGTCACCATTGATGCGTCATCGGCTGCCTGCACCCAGTTCATGACCGATATTTTGGCTTTTATCGGGTTATCCGGCATGTCGGGGCCAGCGGCGAATTTTCGGTTAGCGCAGCCGCCATAGCCTGCCGCCCAGCCCCCTTTCACCCCGACGTTCCCCGTCAGCGTGGCCAGCAGCGTTGAGCCGCGTGCGGTGCGTTCTCCGCAATTATGACGCTGTGGACCCCAGCCCTGGATCAGCGCCGCAGGCTTCGTCGTGGCATAATCGCGCGCCAGCTGACGGATGGTCTGCGCAGGCACATGGGTAATTTTCTCAGCCCACTCAGGCGTCCTGGCCACGCCATCTTTCGCGCCGGTCAGATACGCGATCAGGGATTCATTGGCAGGAACCCCTTCCGGCATAGAACCTTCATCGAAGCCCAGGGTATAGCGCTGAATAAACGCGCGATCGTGCAGGTTTTCCGTCACGATGGTATACATCATTGCATCCATCAGCGCGTTGTCGGTGGTCGGAAGCAGCGGGATCCACTGGTCGGCCAGCGACGACACCGTATCCGAGTAGCGCGGATCGACGACGATAAAGCGGGTGCCGTTTTGCTTCATCTTCTGGAAAAAGTAGTTGCTGTGGCCAAAAATGGTCTCTGTCGGGTTATGCCCCCAAAGAATGACCAGTTTGGTATCCAGCAGCGTATCCAGCGAGCTGCCGCTGGCGGCGGTGCCGTAGGTATAAGGCGTTGCCGCCGCGGTGTTACCCATACTGACCGAGTGATAACTTTCAAGATATCCGCCGGTTAAATTCAGCAGACGACGAACCATTTTATCGCCTGAGAAGGTTCCCCCCGAAACCGCAGTACCGACATGCACATAGCGCGAGGCGGGGCCATACTTTTGCGTAATGGTTTTTAATTGAGTGGCAATCAGCGTCGTTGCTTCATCCCAGGAAATACGTTCAAATTTTCCTTCGCCACGTTTACCCACGCGTTTCATTGGATATTTTAGCCGGTCAGGGTGATACACAAATTTTCTGTATGCGCGCCCGCGAACGCAGGCGCGCATTACCGGCATTTCGGGATCCAGTTCATTATCCGGACGCGTGGAAATTCGCGTGACCACGCCGTCGCTGACGTGCGCCCGAATATCACATTTTCCGCCGCAGTCAAAGGTGCTACAGGTTTGAATCACTTTTTCTTCGGGCGCGTCCACTGCCGCTGGCATTTTTGATGCCTGCGCTTTTCCGGCCTTCACCACAAACGGCAGCGCGGCGAGCGCGGACCCGGCCTGAATAAAGTGGCGCCGGGAGAGAGCGGGATTAAGACTCTCTCTCAGTTTCTTATTTTTTTTCATTGCTCGTTCCTTCAAATAAAAACGCATTCTCGTTTTTTTGCAGAACCGAACATTGATAATTATCAAGCTAAGCCGCGTAGCTTATTTTAATAAGCCATTTCGAAATTCACCGTCGCTATTTGGCCTGTTTCATCCATTACAATTAATTGATATTCTCCAGGCAAAGATAATTTCAGTGAATATTTATTGTTATGGCCCTCTAAAGGCTCACCATTTAAAAACCACCATCGCTGCCCTTCTCCACCGCTGGTTGAGAGAGAGAGCATGACTGCTGTCTCACCCGGAAGATGCCTGATGACGGCCCCCTCCCTGACCCCTGACAGCATAAGCGGTGCGATATTGCTGTTGTCCAGAGGTGGGCAAACCGTTGATGCAGCCGGGAGACGCGCCGCTCTTTTTTCCGCAGCGGGCAGCCACGGCTCCAGCGGCAGCGGCCAGACATCCAGGACTTTTTCAGCTGCGTCAGGGCAATCTGCGGCCACGCGTTTGCCCGTTTTATCCAGCCAGACTGGGAAGCGAATGCCGCGTATGCCTTCCTGCTCGGGCAGAAGCAGCGTGGGCGGTTCACTCCCTTCCAGCAGCCAGGTCGACAGGCGACGTCGACAGTTTTCACTGCCTTCCGGCAGCGACTGGCCGCCCGGCCAGCAGATCGCGCCGCGTCCGACGCTCTTCGGACGCGGATCGCGCGGCAGGCGGGCTTCGTCTACCGTTGAGCGTGACTGAAGCAGGTTATTCACCTGGTTTAACAGCGGAACCGCGCTGGCGAAACCAAACTGTCCCGCTACGGGCGTGCCGTCCGGTCGTCCGGTCCAGATGCCTATCACGTAACGGGCATTCAGACCGATGGCCCAGGCATCACGGTAGCCGTAGCTGGTGCCGGTTTTCCACGCCAGCGGGGCAACCTGCGGTAGCGCATTATCCGGCAGCGGCTGCGCCTCGTTGGCCAGAATACGGCGAATAATCCACGCCGCGCCTGGCGATAACAGAGGCCGTTCAGTCAGCGGATCGCCCGGCTGCAACCGCAGCCTCCCCGCCTTACCGTGTCGGGCAAAGGCGCTGTAGGCCGCGGCGATATCTGCTAGCCGCGCGCCTGCCCCGCCGAGGATCAGAGACAGATTCGGCTGCGCCCCCGCGGGCAGGATCAGCGGCAAGCCTGCGTTGCTCAGCATACCGGCAAAGCGTTTTGGCCCGTAGGCTTCCAGCACCTGAACGGCAGGCAGGTTGAGGGAGCGTACCAGCGCCTCACTCATGCTTACCGGCCCGTGGAAGCCGCTGTCGAAATTTCCGGGGCGATAATCACCGGTTTTTCGTGGAACGTCCTGAAGCAACGAGGCGGGATGGATCAGGCCATCGTCCAGCGCCATGCCGTAGATAAAGGGCTTTAACACCGATCCCGGCGATCGGATCGCATTGACCATATCCACGTGGCTAAAACGCGTATCATCGTTGATATCCACAGACCCCACCCAGCCGCGCACTTTCATATCGGTGTGATCCACGACGATCATCGCCAGCGAGCTGCGCGCCGGCAGGCGCGATTTCCAGTTCATCGCCAGCTCCTCCAGCTGCCGCTGCAGTCCGGCATCCAGCGTGGTGACGATTTTCGTGTCGCGGCTTTTGCCGAGCATCATGCGCGCAAAGAGCGGCGCCAGCTGCGGCATCTGCCGGGGCGCCAGCCATACCGATTCCTCGCGAGACTCTTTGACCTGCTTTGCGGACCAGACCCCCTGCGTCGCCATACGCTCGAGCACTTTATTGCGCGCCGCTTCGGCACGCTCAGGCCAGCGATCCGGGCGCAAGCGGCTGGGTGCCTGGGGCAGCACTGCCAGCAGGGCCGCGTCGGAATAGCTGAGCTGAGACGGCGGCTTGCCCAGGTACGTCCAGCTTGCTGCCCCCACGCCCTGCAGCGTACCGCCAAACGGCGCGCGGTTGAGATAGAGCGTGAGGATGTCGCGTTTGGAAAGATGCCACTCCAGCTGCATAGCCCGCCAGAGCTGGCGAATTTTGCCGCCAAAGGTGCGCGGGTGCGGATCCAGCAGTCGCGCGACCTGCATGGTGAGCGTGCTTCCGCCAGAGACCACTTTCCCTGAGCTGAGATCCTGCCAGGCTGCGCGCAGGACAGAGAGCGGGTTAACGCCTGGGTGCTCCCAGAACCAGCGATCTTCGTACTGGATCAGCGCCTCAAGATAACGGGGAGAAACCTCTTCGATCGTCACCGGGTAGCGCCATATCCCGTCGCTATCGGCAAAACGCCAGAGCGGCGTGCCCTTCTCATCCACCACCACCCGCGCGGGGTTAACCTCTTTCAGCGGCAACGGCCACAGGCGGTCAGCGGCGACAATCAGCCCCCATAAAACGAGAAGCGCTCCCGCCAGCCACAGCCAGCGGGAGCGTGTCAAACGTGCCATTCGCATATTACGGAACAACAATCAGCGGGCCACTGGCCGCCCCCGTTGCCCGCCACTGCGGAACGTACATCGACTCTACCATCGGCACCGGCACCTGGTAGGTTCCCGGCGTCACGGCACGCGCCAGATAGACCAGCGTAACCGGCTGACCTTCGTTCACCGGCACGGCGGCCACAAAGCGGTCGTCGCGGAACTCCATATGCTGAATATCGGCCTGCTGCATCTGGCTGAGCAGGTTCTGTACCTCGCTGCCGCTGTCCTGCAGGCTGGCGCTGCTGCTCGCCAGGTTCTGGTTTTCCAGCTCCAGACCCGCAGGGAGGAGATCCACCACCAGCGCATCCGGCACGTTCTGGCTGGCCTTCACTTCCAGCCACACCAGCACCAGTTCGCCGCTCTTCAGTGAAGAGAGCGATTTACTGCTGCCGTCGGTTGCCAGGATATGACGTTCAACCTGCAGCACGTTCGAGCTCGGCTCAGGGGCATATTCCGGATAACCGGTGCTGTCCAGGCGCACCCACAGTGGTGAAGTGCCGGTATTGGTTACCTGCAGGGCGCCAAGCTGGTCGCCGCTTACGTTTTGTACCTGCGCCTTATCCCCGCCCGATGCGGTATCAGACAGCGTGGTTTTCGCCTGCCACGAACCGGACAAGGTTTGCAGCGAACGTCCCGCCAGGAACAGCGCGTTGCTTTCCTGAGTGGACAACCAGCGCTGGCTGAAGGCCTCTTCGGAAAGCGCGTTTAGCAGCGTATTTTGCGCATCCGGCAGCAGCTTGTACTCCTCCAGAAGAGAGAGCATCAGCGCGTTATCGCGAAGCTGGCTGCCGTAATCGGCCATCCAGTTTTTGCTGTCGTTGCGCGGGGTTTTGAGCGCCAGATCCAGCGCCTGCTGGCTACGCGGCGCATCGCCCATCAGCTTGAGCGCCATGCCCAGCTGCATCAGCGGCAGTCCGGACGCCGCCTGAGCGTGACGATCCCAGATTTCACGCAGCGCGCCCAGCGGCGCTTTTTGCTGACGCGCCAGCACCAGCGCGGCATACGCCTGCACGGCGAACCTGCTGGCCTGCGTATCGTCGCTGTAGCGAATGGACATCATGCCCGGATCCTGCAGGTAGCGCAGCAACCGGCTATTGGCGTTGTTCACGGCATCGGCAGGCACGCTGTAGCCCTGCTCGCCCGCGCGCACCAGGAAGTCGGTCACGTAAGCCGTCAGCCAGTACTCTTCCGGACCGTTTTTGTCCCACAGCGCGAACCCGCCGTCTTCACGCTGCATCTGCAGCAGACGGGAGATGCCGATATCAATCGCTGCGCGGCGCCTATCGTCGCTGTCGCCTTTGATGCCAAGTGCAGCAAGCTGCGCCGCGTTGGTGTAGAGCGACGGGAACAGGCCGCTGGTGGTCTGCTCGAGGCAGCCATACGGATAGGCCTGCAGTTCGCGAATATAGCGCGCCAGGTTGAGCGGTGGTTTACCGCTCAGCAGCAGCTGTCCCTGCAGGGTATCAGGAGAGAAACCGGTGCTGTGCTGCGCCGGTGCGGTCCAGGATTCGCCAGGGTTCAGCATGGCGCCGGTATTGACCGTCTGCGCCGGGAACGCCGGGCGCACGCCGATTTTCCAGCTCTTCTGCTGCGGGGCGAAGGTCTCGCCTGGAAGCTGCAGGCCGGTCACCCGCGCGGTCACTTCACCGTCACCGTATCCGTCCAGCGCGCGCACCGGAATAAACAGCATGCTGCGCGCGCCCGGTGGCAGCTGGACAGGCTGAGGCTGTGCGCCTTCCAGCGCCAGTTTGCCGGTAGAGGACAGGGCGACGTTGAGCGTTTGCGGCTTGTCGGTCAGGTTAGTGATATCCAGCGTCAGGCGCGAGGTATCGCCGCTTGCCAGGAAACGTGGCGTATTCAGCTCGGTAATGACCGGCGCGGCGACAATAATCTTGCTTTCACTGCTGCCGAAATCGTCTTCCGTCCAGGCCTGCGCCATCAGACGCAGCTCACCGTTAAAGTCTCCAATCGGCAACGTGATTGTGCCTTCCCCGTTGGCATCCAGCGTGACCGGCTGAGCCTGCTGGGCGATAATGGTGACGTGATTAACCGGCGGTTTGCCGCCGCGCTTCAGTTCATCCCCATCGCCACCAAAACGCAGCGCGGCCAGACGCCCCTGCCCTTCAATGACCTGGCCGTAAATATCGTAGATATCCGCGCCGTAACGCTTCTGACCAAAGAAAGCCTGCCACGGATCCGGCGTAACGTAATCGGTAATGTTCAGCACGCCGCTGTCCACCGCCGAGACCAGCACGTTTACCTTCTGCGGAACCGCCCCCTCTTTCACGCTAGCTTTCACCTTCACCGAGAGCGTCTGGTTTGGACGCATTTTCTGTGGGTTATCGAGCGCAATGTTCAGGCGGCGGTTTTCGTCGCCCATCGGCAGATGCAGCAGGCCAACCGCGCGTTTCGGCGTGGCGGATTTCGATTTATCCCCAGGACGGACCACCAGCGTGCTCAGATAGAGGTCGTGACGTTTCCAGGCCTTATCGACCGGAATAGCGAGATCCAGCCCGTTTGCCGGTACGTCGATCTCCTTCCACCACAGCGGCCCTTCACTGGACTCAATCATCGCATAGCCCTTGCCTGCGGCTGGCGCGGCAATGTGCAGGTTGATGGTGTCGCCAGGCTGATAGGCTGGCTTATCCAGCTTAAGCGTTACGCGGTCAGGGCGCGCAGCGCCGGTGCCGTCGCTGTTATCCTGCCAGCTGTAGCCTGCCCAGAAGCGCACGCTGCTGACCATCTCGTCAGGTGCTTTCACCTCAAGACGATAAGAGCCCCATTCCACCGGGAAGGTGACCTTGCCGGTTTCATCGGCCTTGAGCGTCAGCTCCTGCTCGCCTTCGACCAGATCTTTTTGATCGAACTGAGACTGCCAGCCTTCGCTCTCAGACCAGTTCCAGAAGTAGTCGCGGCGCTCGCGGATCAGGCGCACCTGAAGCCCGGAAACGGCCTTTTTCGCGCCGCTGGCATCGGCATACACGATGTCGAAGCTGGCGTTGCCGTTCTCGTCAACAATCGGCTGGCTGACGGTGGTATCGGTGCGGTAGTCGTAAACGGCTTTACTGGCGAACTGAGGGCGAATACCCGGCAGCTCAGCCGCTGGCCAGATGGCCTGCTCGGCGCGACGCGTCACCGGACGGCCGCCGGACTCCAGCAGGCTGGCCTGCAGGATCAGCTGCAGCGGCGAGTGCACCTCTTTCCACTGGCTTTCGGTAGAAACCTGTCCACGCCCCTTTTCGTCCAGCGTAAGCTGAACTTCATCCAGGCTGCGGCTCAGGTTCTCCTCGGCGATATCGCCAAACTGGAAGCCCGGCAGCGCGGCCACGGCTTCACGCAGCGGACGCAGGAAAAACTGGCCCTGCAGGGAATTACCGTTGGCAGGCGCGCCGTACAGGTAATAACCGACGACGTTAAAGTCGACGTTATCCTGCGGTGAAACCGGCGTTTTTTGCCCGCTGAGGTTGAGCGCCATACGCTCTGGCATGAAGTCTTCAACGTGGAAATCCCACAGGCGCTGCAGGTTATCGCCCGTGTTGGCGCGGATATGCCACATGCCGGTTTGCGCCCCACCATCCAGCGGATAGTTAAAGCGATAGAGTCCGTTCTCTGGCTTGACGACAACAGTACGCGCGACCTGTCCATCCGGACGCAGCACGTCAAGCTTCACGGGCTGGTCGGGAAGCGGCTTACCGTCGCTGTCGCGCAGGAGACCGTTAAGGATCACCGTTTCGCCCGGGCGGTAGAGATCGCGTGGGCCAAACATAAAGAATTGTTTGCTGTAGCCAGGGCTCCCTGCGATATCGAATTCGGCCAGATCGAGGGCCGGTAGCTTGAGGTCAAGCAGCGTGGTCTGGCCGTCTTTGCTCGCCAGAATCAGCGCGGCTTCTTTGTCCGTTTCGAGCTTCGCATGACCGTCGGCATCGCTGTTCGCTTCGGCAAGGGTCTGCCCTTTGTCGTTCAACAGGGTGACGGTGACGCCGGACTGCGCCGCGCCGTTCTCCAGGCTCTGGGTGAAGATGTCCAGGCGGTTATGGTAACGGTGTGCGGACAGACCAATATCGCTTAAGGTAAAGAGCGTTGCGGCGTTGCTGTAGTTATAGTGCCCGGCCTGGTTCATGACCGCGATATAAACGCCAGACTGCTGGAGCGGCTTGATATCCTTGAGGGGCAGCAGCAGTTTTTCGCGCGTGTTGCGCGCCGGATTAAGATCGAAACGACCGGTGTAAACCAGCTCCGCCATCTTCAGCAGGTTGTCGGATTCCCAGTTGGTCAGCGAGTTACGGTACTCCCACTGGCTGACAAGGGAGGCCAGCGATTCCGGCTTCACGCGGTAGAAGTTGACGTCAACATTGTTGACGTTGAGCGCCATCACCGGCAGACCTTCCACCACCTTACCCGGCAGCAGCGAGCCGCGGCTGGCAAAACCTACCGTCGGTTCAACGTCCCGGGTGGTCAGGGCTTTTTCATAATCAATGCCGAACGTCGCCTTGTTCAGCGCCTGCAGGCCCCGTTCAACGGTGACGACCAGGTTGCGGTTGGGCTCAAGATGGCGCAGGCGAAGCTCTTTCAGGTTAGGCGCAAGTTCCCACGCTCCGTCAACCTTGCCGCTTTTCTTATCCACGACGTGAACCGTTTTGGCGAAGTCCTGATCGGGGTTCAGCGGGACAGAAAAGGTCAGCACCAGCGTGGCGGCACCGTCGAGCTGAACTTCGGAGGCATCAAGCAGCGTCAGCGCTTTTCCCTGACTCTGCGCGGCCAGTTTAGCCAGCGTTTCTGCATTGGGTTTTTCCGCAGCTTTCGGCGTGGATGCGGTAGATGCCGCGGGAGCCGCAGCCTGAGGTTTATCGTCGCTGTTATCACAGCCGGCAAGCGTAAACGTGGTAAGCAGCGCAAGAGAGAGCGCGGCTAAGCGAAACGGTTTCATCCTTTGTCCCTGGCCCATGGAGCCTGTTGGTCGTCGTCCGGATAAGTATTATCCGCAAGTTTCATTAATTCAAAAAGTCCAATTTTAGATTCTGGAAAGCGCCTCGCAGAACGGTATTACGCCGCTGCGCCGTGATGGAACCGCGATCACAGCACGTAACGTCACATGTTACCTTTTACGTCATTTGTTTTTAAAACAAGAAGATAGCTGGATAAGTGCATCTGCTGACTGCTAGTTTTATGACCATAACGCACCCAGAGTGCGCGGTTCAAAAAGAGAGAAAGCCATGAAACGAGCCGTGAACGCCCTACAAAATTTCGGAAAATCATTGTACGGACCGGTACTTATCTTACCGATCGTCGGTCTGTTTATTGCCTTTGGTAACGTGCTGGGCAACGGTAATCTCGCTGAATATCTGCCGTTTCTTGGCCATCCGCTGATTCAGCATCTTGGTCAGCTTATTGCAAAATCTGCCGTGTCGGTGTTGGTGAACCTGGCGCTGGTGTTTGCCGTCGGGATCCCGATTGGGCTGGCAACGCGCGATAAAGGCTACGCGGCGCTGATTGGTCTGGTGACCTTCGTGGTGTTTATCAACGCCATGAACGTAACGTTACAGCTTCAGGGCGAGCTGGCGCCAGCGGACCAGATGAAAGCGGCCGGGCAGGCCATGGTGCTGGGCGTACAGGTGCTGGAGATGGGTGTTTTCGCCGGGATCCTGACCGGGGCGCTGTCGGGATATCTGTACAATAAATATTCCGGGGTACAGTTTAACGGCGCGATGGCGATTTACTCCGGCCACTGTTTTGTTGCCATTGTGATGCTTCCGGTTTCCATGCTGCTCGGCGTGGTAATGAGCGAACTGTGGCCGTTTGCCCAGCACGGGATTAGCGCCCTGGCGCTGGCCATCAAAGGCTCAGGCCCGTTCGGCGTGGCCATCTACGGCTTCCTGGAACGTATTCTGGTCCCCACCGGCCTGCACCATCTGGTCTATACCCCGTTCCTCTATACCGAGCTGGGCGGCACGCAGGAGGTGTGCGGCGCAACCTATCAGGGCGCGCGTAATATCTACTTCGCCGAGATGGCCTGCCCGGAGGTGAAGCAGCTCAGCAGCACCGTCGTGTGGGACGCGCGCGGAATCAGCAAAATGTTCGGCCTGCCCGCCGCCGCGCTGGCGATGTACATGACCGCCAGGCCGGAGCGTAAAGCCGTTGCGAAAGCGATTCTGATCCCGGCGGCGCTGACCTCACTGCTGGTGGGCGTCACCGAGCCGATTGAGTTCTCCTTCCTGTTCGTCGCCCCACTGCTGTTCGTGGTGCACGCGCTGCTGACCGGCATCGGCATGATGCTGTTCTCCCTGCTGGGCGTTCACGCCATCGGCGCCAACGGGATTATCGATTTCATCCTCTACAACCTGCCGCTCGGCACGGAGAAGTCCAACTGGCCGATGTATCTGCTGGTCGGGCTGATCATGTTCGCTCTCTACTTCCTGGTGTTCCGCTTCCTGATCCTGCGCTTCAACATGAAGACGCCGGGCCGTGAGGATGACGATAAAGAGACGCGCCTCTACAGCAAGCAGGAGTATCAGGCGAAGGGCAATAACGACGGGCTGGGTGAGTCCATCGTGATGGGCCTCGGCGGCAGGGAGAATATTGAGGTTGTGGATAACTGCTATACCCGCTTACGCGTCACGGTGAAGGACGTCGGCATTATCGACGAGCCGCGCCTGAAGGCCACCGGCGCGAAAGGGGTCATCAAACAAGGTAACAACGTTCAGGTGGTCTACGGGCTGCACGTCAAAAAAATGCGAGAAGCCGTTGAGACGTTTCTCTGAAAGGAGCTAAAAATGTTAACACCCCCATTTATTCTGTCGATTGCCGGCGGCGGCAGCACCTACACGCCGGGCATTGTGAAAAGCCTGATGGTGCGCCAGCAGGATTTTCCGCTGGCCGAAATCCGCCTCTATGACATTGACGAGGCGCGTCAGAACACCATTGCGCCGGTGGTTGAGAAAGTGATTCGCGACCACAGTGAAAGCATCAAATTCACCGTCACCACTGACCCGGAAGTGGCGTTCAGCGGCGCGCATTTCGTCTTCGCCCAGATGCGCGTCGGTCAGTACAAAATGCGCGAGCAGGATGAGAAGATCCCCCTGCGGCACGGCGTGGTCGGTCAGGAGACCTGCGGTCCCGGCGGGCTGGCGTACGGGCTGCGCACGATCCTGCCGATGGTGGAGCTTATCGATCTGGTGGATCGCTACGCGCATCAAAAAGCCTGGATCGTGAACTACTCCAACCCGGCGGCGATCGTCGCCGAAGGCGTGCGCCGCCTGCGCCCGAACGCGCGGGTGCTGAACATCTGCGACATGCCCGTCGCCGCCATGCGCAATATGGGCGCGATTCTGGGCGTGGATCGCCACAGGCTGGAGGTGGACTATTTCGGCCTGAACCACTTCGGCTGGTTTACCCGCGTGCTGGTGGACGGCGAGGACAGGCTGCCCGAGCTGCGCAAGCATATCGCTAAGTTTGGCCTGCTCACGGAAGACGCCGCCAAAACCGATCCGCAGCATTCCGATCCTTCCTGGGTGAAGACCTGGCGCAACATTAAGCCGATCGTCGACAACTTCCCGGAGTATCTGCCGAACCCGTATCTCCAGTACTACCTGATGCCGAACCAGATTGTGGCGCATCAAAACCCGGACTATACCCGCGCCAACGAAGTGATGGACGGGCGCGAGAAAAAGCTGTTCGCCGCCGCCGAAGAGTATAAGCGCACCGGAATTTTACCGGATGCCTTCCACGTGGGCGTTCACGGCGAGTTTATCGTCGACGTGGCCTGCTCGCTGGCCTTCAACCTGCGGAGCCGCCATCTGGTGATGGTGGAAAACCGCGGGGCAATTACCAACCTGCCTTACGATGCCGTGGTGGAAGTGCCCGCGTATATCACCTCCGAAGGCCCGGAACCGATTCGCATCGGTCGGGTGCCGCTGTTCCATCAGACGCTTTTGCAACAGCAACTCGCATCTGAACAGCTGCTGGTGGAGGCGGCTATGGAAGGGAGCTATGAGAAAGCCCTGCAGGCGTTTACCCTCAACCGCACCGTACCCACTATGGAACATGCAAAAGCGATTCTGGATGAGATGATCGAGGCCAACCGCGACTACTGGCCTGCGCTGCAAAAAGCCTGGCAGGATGGCGAACCGGTGAAAAAATAGGGGCTTGCTCTCGAGTTGAACGTGGTTTGCTTGTCGGTGTCAGAAAAAACACCGACAATCCTTTTTTACGGAAAAGAATGGAGGCAACCCATGTCCACCTCATATTTTGTCGCCGCCGACTGGCTGATTGAGCACGGCGACGACCCGGAAGTTCAGATTATCGACGCGCGCATGGCCCCTCCGGGCCAGGAGCACCGCGACGTGCCCGGTGAATACCGCGCAGGGCATCTGCCTGGCGCGGTATTCTTTGATATCGAAGCCCTCTCCGACCATACCTCTCCCCTTCCGCACATGCTGCCGCGACCGGAAGCCTTTTCCGTGGCGATGCGCGAGCTGGGCGTCAGTAAAGATAAGCATCTCGTTGTCTATGATGAAGGCAACCTCTTCTCCGCGCCGCGCGCGTGGTGGATGCTGAAAAACTTCGGCGTGGAAAAAGTGTCGATTCTGGCGGGCGGGCTGGCGGGCTGGAAGCGCGACGAGCTGCCGCTACAGCAGGGTGACGTGACGCTGCCGGAAGGGGATTTCGACGCCACGTTCGACGCGCACGTGGTGAAGCGCCTGACCGACGTGCTGGTCGTTAGCCATGAAAAAACGGCGCAAATCGTCGATGCCCGTCCTGCTCCGCGCTTCAATGCCGAAGCGGATGAGCCGCGTCCGGGACTGAAGCGCGGACATATTCCGGGCGCGCTGAACGTGCCGTGGGGCGACCTGGTGTTTGAAGGCGAGCTGAAAACCACCGACGAGCTGCGCGCTATTTTTGACCGCGCGGGCGTCGATTTACGCCGTCCGATTATTGCCAGCTGCGGTTCCGGCGTCACGGCCTGCGTGGTGATTCTGGCCCTCGCCACGCTCGGCGTAAGCGACGTCACGCTTTACGACGGTGCATGGAGCGAATGGGGCGCGCGGGACGACCTGCCGGTTGAACCGGCGAAATAATGGATAATCGCCTGGCCACGCTGTTAACGCGCGGGGCGTCCCTGACCCGCGCAGAGTATCGCGTCCTCGCCCACCTCACGGAGCATCCGCTGCTGGTGGGCAACATCACGGTGCGCGAGCTGGCGCAGGCGACGTTTGTTTCCACCGCCACCATTATGCGGCTGTGTCAGAAGCTGGGGTTCAGCGGCTTTAGCGAACTCATCTGGCACTGCAAGCAGCTGCTCTCGGACACTCCGCACATTTCCGCGCAGCCTGAGCAGCAGGCTGAATTGCCCGCGCTGTTTAATCAGTTTATCGCCAACTATCAGCACACTTTCCAGTGGGTGACGCAGGACAAACGCCAGCAGTTTGCTAACCTGCTGCGCCAGAAAGAGAGTTTCTTTCTCTACGGAGCCGGTTTTTCCTATCTGTTTGCCGAGTACCTGACCAAGAAGCTGCAGGTACTGGGCAAAACGGCGTTTATCTCCGGGCCGGGGGACAGCCGGAACATTTTTCTCAGCAACGCCGCCCGTTACCAGGTGTTTATTGCCGTCTCGCGCAGCGGCGAAACGGAACAGGTGCTGGATAAAGCGCGGATAGCCAAAAACGTTGGTATGACGATCGTCGCGTTTACCCGCGCCTCGGCCAATACGCTGGCGGGAATGGCGGACGTGCACTTTGCGCTCTATGACGAAGCGGTACACTTTGCCGCCGAAGCCGCAGGGGTGACGTCGTTTGAGTCGAATCTGGTGCTGCTGATGGATTTACTGCTGCTGGAAGCAACGGGGTGATATTCACCCCGCCATAATCAGATGATGCGGTTGGTTTTGAGATCGCGCAGGAAGCCGCCCCAGCGACGCTCGTAGAACGGCGTGATGTGCTCGGTAATAAAGTGGCTGATGCCCTTCTCTCCGTTTTTCACCTGGCAGATATCAATCGGCTCATCGCCCGGCAGCGTGTCGGTCGCCACGCTGCCCGCGGCCTGGATGATGTCGTCGATATCGCCGTCGGCTTCAATACCGATCAGCAGCACGGGCTGTTCATCCGCCTGCTCTTTAATAGAGCAGAGGAACGCGCGCCTGACGGGCTTGAGCGTTTTGAACAGCGTCGTCAGGGAATCAATCATCTGCGCGGGCGGCTCGGCCACTTCAGACAGCAGCAGCGTTTCGCCCCCTTCCAGCACTTCCTGGGTGCTAAGTGGGTTACCCTCTTCACCAATCAGATGGCTGATTTCACGCGGCGTGAACTCTTTTCCGGTCGGCAACTTCGCGTTGAGGAACAGCGTCTGCCCGAGCGTCATTTCAAACAGGGTGCGCACCGGCATCACCACGAACGCCTGTTCGTCTTCAACCGCTTCCTGCAGCGCTTCCAGCGAGGTGAAGAACGGGATCACCGACGTGCCGTCGTCTTTCTCCCAGTGCAGCAGATCCAGCGCGCTGTCTTCTACAACCTGCTCACCTTCTGCCGCGGTGCCCGGCACCCAGACGGTGGATTCCAGCAGGGTGCGGAAAAAGGCCGGACGGTGAGCGGGCTCGGTCGCCGCCTGCTCCAGCAGGGTTTCTAATTCGTTTTTGGTATCTGACATAGTTTGGCTACTTAAAAAAAAGCCGGGTGGCGCTTCGCTTACCCGGCCTACAAAACCGTAGGCCCGTGCAAGCGCAGCGCCGCCGGGCAATGTGGTTACTCAGCCGTCAGCAGGTTCGCCACGGTACGCACGCCCAGACCGGTCGCGCCCGCGGACCACTGCTCAACCGCCGCTTTACGGTAGGTTGCGGAGCAGTCGATGTGCAGCCAGCCTTCGTGATAGTTCTCAACGAAGTGAGACAGGAAGCCCGCTGCGGTGCTTGCGCCCGCCGGGTAAGCCGCGCTGGCGGTGTTGTTCAGCTCGGCAAAGTTGGACGGCAGCTGGCTGCGGTGGAACTCGGCCAGAGGCAGACGCCAGAACGGCTCGTTTTCCGCCGCGGCGCTGGCCAGCAGGCGAGCGGCCAGCTTGTCGTCGAAGCTGAACAGCGCGTGGTAGTCGTTGCCCAGGGCGGTTTTCGCCGCGCCGGTCAGGGTCGCCATGTCGATGATCAGCTCCGGCTTCTGGGCAGAGGCGTCGATCAGGCCATCGGCCAGCACCAGACGGCCTTCGGCGTCGGTGTTCATCACTTCGACGTTTTTACCGTTGCGGTAGCGAATGATGTCGCCCAGCTTGAAGGCGTTACCGCTCACCATGTTGTCCGCACAGCACAGGTACAGCTTCACGCGCTTGTTCAGACCGCGGGTGATGGCAAATGCCAGCGCGCCGGTGATGGTGGCCGCGCCGCCCATGTCGGACTTCATGGAGTCCATGAACGCGCTCTGCTTCAGGCTATAGCCACCGGTGTCGAAGGTGATGCCTTTACCCACCAGGCAGGCAAAGACCGGGGCTGCTTTATCGCCGGTTGGGTTATAGTCCAGCGCCAGCAGCACCGGTGGACGCTCAGAGCCGCGGCCCACGGTGTGGATGCCCATGTAATTCTGCTCGCGCAGGTCTTCACCCTTGGTGATGCGGTAGGACATTTTGTCGCCCGCCACGCCGCACAGCAGGTCAACGGCGCGCTGCGCCAGCTGCTCAGGGCCTAACTCTTCCGCCGGGGCGTTGATGGTGTCGCGCACCCAGTCGATGATTTGCAGGCGGCTTTCCAGCTCTTTCTGACCGGCTGCATCAAGGTTAGCCCACTCAATTTTGCGGGTGCCTTTCGGCCCCTTGTAGCCCGCCCAGAACGCCCAGCTGCGGTCGGTGTCCCACCCTTCGCCAGCCAGAGAGACATGCTTAATGCCCAGACCGTCAATTTTACGCGCGGCGCGCTGGATCAGGCCCAAATCATCGTTGCCCGTCAGGTGCAGGGTAATACCGTCGTTGTTGATGCTGTAGCTGGCTTTCTCGCCCCAGCGCGCGTCGGCGGGCTGCGTAGAGAGCGTAATCTTCATCGCTTCGGTCATTTTATTTTTCCTTATTAGCAACTAGCAAACGGGCCGCCTGAAGGCAGCCCGTTTTGTTATTTATTCTGCTTCATCTAACCAGACTAACAGAATCGCCTCCAGAATTTTTTCATTGGATGCGTTTGGATCGTCGTCGAAATCCTCTAAATCGCAGATCCACTGATGCATGTCGGTGAATCGTACGGTTTTCGGATCGAGATCCGGGTTCGCGTCGTAGAGCGCTTCGCCGATTTCACGGCTGTCTGTCCACTTCAGTCCCATATTAATGCTCGCGTGCGTGGTTGATGGTGTAGCGTGGGAATTCCACGACCAGATCTTCATCGGTCACCGCGGCCTGGCAGCTCAGGCGGCTGTCCGGCTCCAGACCCCATGCTTTATCCAGCATGTCGTCTTCGTCTTCGGTGCTCTCGGCGAGAGAGTCGAAACCTTCACGCACGATGCAGTGGCAGGTGGTGCAGGCACAGGATTTTTCACAGGCGTGTTCCACTTCGATACCTGCGCGCAGGGCAACATCGAGAATGGTTTCACCGGTCTTCGCTTCCAGAACAGCGCCATCCGGACAGAGGTCCGCATGAGGCAAAATAACAATCTTTGGCATATTAAACCTCGTCCACGGACTGGCCCTTCAGCGCCACGCGGACAGATTTGTCCATGCGGCGAGCGGCGAAGTCCTGGGTTTGTTTATCAACGTTTTTAATGGCTTCTTCTATTGCGTCAGCATCATTGCCCATGGCGACGACGCTTAGGTGCGCGGCGGCCTCGTCAATCACCTGACGCTCAGCGGCGCTTAACAGCGCGGCATCGGCATTGAGCGCGCCGGTCAGGCTTTCCAGCACGCGCGCGGCTTCCACTTTCTGTTCCGCCAGCATACGCGCCTTCACATCCTGCTCGGCGTAGCTCATTGAGTCCTGAATCATGGAGGCAATTTCGCCATCGGTCAGGCCGTAGGACGGCTTCACCTGGATGGACGATTCCACGCCGGTGGATTTTTCCATCGCCGTGACGCTCAGCAGGCCGTCGGCATCCACCTGGAAGGTGACGCGAATATGCGCCCCGCCCGCTGGCAGCGCCGGAATACCGCGCAGCGCAAAACGCGCCAGAGAGCGGCAGTCCTGCACCAGCTCGCGCTCGCCCTGCATCACGTGGATGGACATCGCGGTCTGGCCGTCTTTAAAGGTGGTGAACTCCTGGGCACGCGCCACCGGAATGGTGGTGTTGCGCGGGATCACTTTCTCCACCAGGCCGCCCATGGTTTCTAACCCCAGCGACAGCGGAATGACGTCCAGCAGCAGCATTTCGCTGTCCGGCTTGTTGCCGACCAGAATATCGGCCTGGATAGCGGCGCCTACGGCCACCACCTTGTCCGGGTCGATGGAGGTCAGCGGCGTACGGCCAAAGAATTCGCCCACGCGCTCGCGCACCAGCGGCACGCGGGTCGAACCGCCCACCATCACCACTTCCAGCACCTCGTTCGCCTCAACGCCCGCATCCTTCAATGCGCGACGGCAGGCCAGCAGGGTGCGTTTCACCAGCGGTGCAATCAGGTCGTTAAACTGGTCGCGGGTAATCTCACCCTGCCAGCCCGCAACGTTGACGGTAACCGTCTGCGCGTCGCTCAGGGCGATTTTGGCGTCGATGGCCGCGTCCAGCAGCTCGCGCTGCACGCGGTTGTCGCTGCGATCGGCAACGCCCGCCTGCTCGCGAATGTAGTCCGCCAGCAGGTGGTCGAAGTCATCGCCGCCCAGCGCGGAATCCCCGCCGGTCGCCAGCACTTCAAACACCCCGCGGCTTAAGCGCAGAATCGAGATATCAAACGTCCCGCCGCCGAGGTCGTATACCGCGATCACCCCTTCCTGACCGGAGTCGAGGCCGTAGGCAATCGCCGCCGCCGTCGGTTCGTTCAGCAGACGCAGCACGTGCAGGCCCGCCAGACGCGCGGCGTCTTTGGTGCCCTGACGCTGTGCATCGTCAAAATAGGCCGGAACGGTAATGACTACGCCGTCCAGATCGCCGCCGAGCGTCGCCGTCGCGCGCGCCGCCAGCGCTTTGAGGATGTCGGAGGAAACACGAATCGGGTTCAGCAGACCGGCCGCGGTCGCGATCATCGGCAGGCCGTTTTCACTGGCCTGAAGCTGATACGGCAGATGCGGGTAGCGGGTCTGAATATCGGCCAGCGATCGGCCCATCATGCGCTTGACGGAGCTGATGGTGTTGGCCGGATCGCGCGCGGCGTTGGCGCGCGCGTCATAGCCGACCGCGTGACCCTGCTGCTGGTAGTGGACCACGGAAGGCAGCAGATGGCGGCCCTGCTCGTCAGCCAGCGTTTCCGCCTGGCCGCTGCGCACGGTCGCCACGAGGGAATTGGTGGTGCCCAGATCAATACCCACCGCCAGACGACGCTGGTGCGGTGCGGCACTTAAGCCAGGCTCACTAATTTGTAATAAGGCCATAATTGCTTCCGAAATTAAAAATCGAGCAGCTTTTCTTCGAGTTGTTCAGCACTGCTTCGCAGTTTATCGAGAAAACGGAGTTTGCGCACAGTATCTGCCGCCACGTCCCAGGTCTCGTTGTTCAGTTGCTCCACCACCTGCTGATGGCGGGTATCGAACATGCCCTTCACGCGCGTGATGAAGCTTTCCAGACGCGCTTCGTCTTTGGCCTGTTCAATCTCGTCGAGCTCTTCGCGCAGCTCCAGCTGTTCCATCAGAAACGCCGTGTCGCGCACGGTGTGCTGTTCGCTCGCCAGATCGAAACCGTGAAGCGAGAGCAGATACTCAGCGCGCGTCAGCGGATGGCGCAGCGTCTGCCAGGCCTGGTTGATGGTCGCAGAGTGCGATACCGCAGCCAGCTGTTCTGCCTGCGTCCCGCTCGCGAATTTGTCCGGATGGTACTGACGCTGCAGATCCTGAAAACGGACCGTCAGCGCCTGGAGGTCAATCGGGTATTGAGCGGGTAGTCCGAAGAGAGTGAAGTAATCCATAACAATCTCAGGGGTAGCCTGTTAGAACAAACCCCACGCGTAGCGCTAGAGCCACGGTGGGGTTTCGGATGACGCGCGGTTAAACGTGGAAGCTTTCGCCGCAACCACACTCGTCTTTGACGTTCGGGTTCGTGAATTTGAACCCTTCGTTCAGACCTTCTTTAACGAAGTCCAGCTGAGTGCCGTTGAGGAATTGCAGGCTTTTGCCATCGACCACCACCTTCACGCCCTTGTCTTCAAACACGGTGTCGTCAGACGCCGGCTCGTCAACAAACTCCAGTACGTAAGCCATACCAGAACAGCCGGAGGTACGTACGCCCAGTCGCAGGCCAAAGCCTTTACCACGGTTCGCCAGAAAAGAGCTTACTCGCGCGGCAGCGCTGTCGCTAAGGGTAATCGACATACTCAAACCTCAATTATTTTGCTTCACGTTTGCTTTTGTAATCCGCAATGGCGGCTTTGATCGCGTCTTCTGCCAGAATTGAGCAGTGAATTTTCACCGGTGGCAGTTCGAGTTCTTCAGCAATATCCGTATTCTTGATTGCCTGTGCTTCGTCCAGAGACTTGCCCTTCACCCATTCGGTGACCAGGGAGCTGGACGCGATAGCAGAACCGCAGCCGTAGGTCTTGAAGCGCGCGTCTTCAATGATACCTTCATTGTTGACTTTAATCTGCAACTTCATCACGTCGCCACACGCCGGCGCACCGACCATGCCGCTCCCAACAGATTCATCGCTGTTGTCAAAAGAGCCAACGTTGCGTGGGTTTTCGTAATGATCGATGACTTTTTCGCTGTATGCCATGATTGAATTCTCCTTATGTACCGATTAGTGATGTGACCATTCAATGCTGTTCAGATCCACGCCCTGCTTGAACATTTCCCACAGTGGAGAAAGGTCGCGCAGACGGCCAATGGAGTTGCGAACCAGCTTGATGGTGTAGTCAATCTCTTCTTCGGTAGTGAAACGACCTAAAGAGAAACGGATAGAGCTGTGTGCCAGCTCGTCAGTCATACCCAGCGCGCGCAGCACGTAGGATGGCTCAAGGCTTGCAGACGTACAGGCAGAACCGGAAGAAACCGCCAGGTCTTTCAGCGCCATGATCAACGACTCGCCTTCAACATAGTTGAAGCTGACGTTGAGGATGTTCGGTGCGCCCTGCTCGAGATCGCCGTTCAGATACACTTCTTCCATATCCTTCACGCCGTCCCATAGACGGTTACGCAGCGTGCGCAGGCGCGCCATCTCGGTTTCCATCTCTTCTTTTGCAATGCGGTAAGCTTCACCCATGCCCACGATCTGGTGAACAGGCAGCGTACCGGAACGCATGCCGCGCTCGTGACCGCCGCCGTGCATCTGTGCTTCAATGCGGATACGTGGCTTACGACGAACGTACAGCGCGCCAATCCCTTTCGGGCCATAGATTTTGTGGCCGGAGAAGGACATCAGGTCCACTTTCAGCTGGCTCAGGTCGATAGGCAGTTTGCCCACGCTCTGGGTCGCGTCCACGTGGTAGATGATACCGCGCGCGCGGCACATTTCGCCGATGGTTGCGATGTCCTGAACGACGCCAATTTCGTTGTTAACGTGCATGATGGAGACCAGAATGGTGTCATCACGCATGGCCGCTTCGAGCTCTTTCAGGTCAATAATACCGTTGCTCTGAGGCGCCAGATAGGTGACTTCGTAGCCTTCACGCTCCAGCTGGCGGCAGGTGTCCAGCACGGCTTTGTGTTCGGTTTTGCTGGTGATGATGTGCTTGCCTTTTTTCTGATAAAAGTTGGCTGCACCTTTGATCGCCAGGTTGTCGGATTCGGTCGCACCGGAGGTGAAAACGATCTCACGCGGGTCGGCACCCACCAGGTCAGCAATCTGATTACGGGCGATATCGACCGCCTCTTCAGCATGCCAGCCAAAACGGTGTGAACGGGAAGCTGGGTTACCAAAGTTTCCGTCCAGGGTCAGACACTGCATCATTTTCTCGGCAACACGCGGGTCCACCGGCGTGGTTGCGGAGTAATCGAGATAAATCGGTAATTTCATTGCTCTTTAAACTCCGTACATCGCTTCAATGCAAGGAATCAGGCAACCGGCTGGATGTACGACCGAGTACGCGGGGCGTGACCGCCCCGGCCTGATTCTGAAATCTTTATCGTTTTATTACGCGCGCAGTTTGACGTCGATAGCGTCCTGTGCGCGGGTGCTGCGTTGGGAATCATGGCTGTGCTGACGTCCCGACACGTCCAGAACTTCCTGGTTATTAACCAGTTCACCGAGGGTGATGTTGTTCAGGAAGCCGGTCAGACGGTCGCTCAGATCGCGCCACAGCGCGTGGGTCAGGCACTTGTCGCCGCCCTGGCAGCCGCCTTTACCCTGGCAACGGGTCGCGTCTACGGATTCGTCAACGGCGCTGATCACTTCGCCAACTGCAATACTGCCCGCGTCTTTACCCAGCAGATAACCGCCGCCCGGGCCACGAACGCTGGAAACCAGTCCATTTTTACGCAGTCTGGAGAACAGCTGTTCCAGATAAGAGAGGGAGATCCCCTGTCGTTCAGAAATATCAGCCAACGGAACCGGGCCCGCTTCGGAGTTGAGCGCAACGTCCAGCATCGCGGTCACGGCATAACGCCCTTTAGATGTCAGTCTCATGTCTTACTTAACCTCAAACTCGCCCCTGCCCGGGGTTTTTTATAGTAAAATGGGGTATTGCATAGCAGGGCCAAGTCTGACATTCCTGACTAAAATGGTCAACTATTTACTTGACTGTTTTAGTCAGGTATTTAACCTTCCGTGCCGTTTTTTTGTCGGGTGGCGCTTCGCTTACCCGGCCTACGGTTTTGTAGGCCGGGTAAGCGAAGCGCCACCCGGCGAACAGACGACACTATTCTTTATTCTTCTGCTCAATCGACGCCAGGATCCCGCGCAGGATGTTCAGCTCCTGGCTTTCCGGACGCGCGCGCGTAAACAGACGGCGCAGCTTGTTCATCACCTGACCCGGGTGGCCTTCACGGATAAAGCCGGTTGAGAGCAGCGTCTGCTCCAGGTGGCCGTAGAAGCGCTCAAGGTCGTCCACCAGCGGGTAGGCCGTCTCTTCTTTAGGCTCTACCTCTTTCTCCTGCGTCGCCAGCCACGCCATACGCACTTCATAGGCGATCACCTGCACCGCCATCGCCAGGTTCAGCGAGCTGTACTCCGGGTTCGCGGCAATGGCAACGTGATAGTGGCACTTCTGCAGCTCGTCGTTGGTCAGGCCAACGCGCTCGCGACCAAACACCAGCGCAACCGGTGCCTGTTCTGCTTCCGAGACGCTTTTCAGGCCGCATTCACGCGGGTCCAGCATCGGCCACGGCAGCGTGCGCGAGCGCGCGCTGGTCCCGACAACGAGGCTGCAGCCAGCCAGCGCTTCGTCGAGGGTATCGACGATCTGGGCATTGCCGATCACGTCGCTGGCACCGGCCGCCAGGGCGATGGCCTGCGAGTCGGGCTTAACCAGCGGGTTAACCAGCCACAGGTTCGTTAAGCCCATGGTTTTCATAGCGCGGGCAACGGAGCCCATGTTGCCGGTGTGCGATGTTTCGACCAGCACGATTCGAATGTTTTGCAGCATAATTTTTAGATGTCTGGATTCAGTGACTGAAGAATATTCCGGCATATTATCATAAACGAGAGACATAATCCGATCCCGCTGCTATACTCTGCGCCGATTTTCCTGTTCTTTAACATCCAGTGAGAGAGACCGATGCATCCGATGCTGACCATCGCCGTGCGCGCAGCGCGCAAGGCGGGTAATGTAATTGCCAAACACTACGAAACGCCAGACTCCGTAGAAACCAGCCAGAAAGGCAGCAATGATTTCGTGACCAACGTCGATAAAGCCGCAGAAGCGATTATTATCGAAACAATCCGCAAATCTTACCCGCAGCACACCATCATCACCGAAGAAAGCGGTGAACATGAAGGTACCGATCAGGATGTTCAATGGGTTATCGATCCACTGGATGGCACCACCAACTTCGTCAAACGTCTGCCACACTTCTCCGTGTCTATCGCAGTACGCATTAAAGGCCGTACTGAAGTCGCCGTTGTGTACGATCCAATGCGTAACGAACTGTTCACCGCAACCCGCGGTCAGGGCGCACAGCTGAACGGCTACCGTCTGCGCTGCAGCAACGCACGCGATCTGGACGGCACCATCCTGGCGACCGGTTTCCCATTCAAGGCGAAACAGCACGCGACCACCTATATGAATATCCTGGGCAAACTGTTCACCGAATGCGCGGACTTCCGCCGCACCGGTTCTGCTGCGCTGGATCTGGCCTACGTGGCAACTGGCCGCGTTGACGGTTACTTCGAACTGTCGCTGAAGCCATGGGATTTTGCGGCGGGCGAGCTGATCGCGCGTGAAGCAGGCGCCATCGTGTGTGATTTCACCGGCGGCCATAACTATCTGTCTACCGGCAACATCGTTGCGGGTAACCCACGCGTTGTTAAAGCCATGCTGGCAAACATGCGTGATGAGCTGAGCGATGCGCTGAAGCGTTAAGCCAGCCTGTTAAGCCCGGTGGCGCTACGCTTACCGGGCCTACAAAATCCCTCTGTACGCTAGAAAGGCCGTAATCCCCTTCCCACCGGTACCGCACTCATCCACATAGTCACCGCAGCCACCAGCAGAATCACCCCGCCCGCCAGCGCGAGCGTGGTCCAGCCGACCTGTCGCCACAGCACCGGCGTTTTATTGCCGCTGAGTTTGACCGCCAGCTGACGGAAGCTGTGCACCAGCAGCGCTAAAGACGAAATGGTGAGAGACGTTCCTGCCGCCATGGCCATCGCCGACAGCATTCCCCAGCCAAACACGCCGATCACCTTACTGAACAGCAGCACCATGATGGCTCCCGAACACGGGCGCATGCCCATCGAAAGCACAATCATCAGCCGCGCGCGCCAGTCGTCGCCGTTCTGTAGTTGTTCCTGCGTGGGCAAATGCTGATGTCCGCAGCCGCAGTGTTCATCATGAACGTGGTGCGGCGTAAAGGTTTTGAATGTCGGTTTTTGCAGCAGCGCGCGCAGTTTTTTCAGCGCCCGCCAGCACAGTATCAGCCCCAGCACGCCCACCAGCGCATAGCTCCCTTTCTCCAGCCAGAAGCTGCTCAGGTGCAGCTGTCGGGCGGGAAGCTGCAGCAGTGAGAGCACCACGACCACCAGCGCAATCGCCACGCCGCCCTGCAGCAGAGAGGAGGCCAGCGTCAGGCCGATGCTCGATTTCAGCTTTGACGGATGGGTGGCGAGCCAGGTCGTAATGACGATCTTGCCGTGCCCCGGCCCCAGCGCGTGCAGCACGCCGTAGATAAAGCTGAACGCCAGCAGGGAGCCGCCCGCTTTGGTCGGGTTCTCCGCCACCGCCTTCAGCAGGCCGCTCATCTGCTGGTTGACCTCACGCTGCCAGATAATGCTTTTCATCATCACCTGCGGCCACGCCTGCCAGAGCCAGAGCGAACCGCAAACGGCGAGCAGGAGAAAGAGCGCCAGCGGCCAGAGGTGTAGCCAGCGGCGCGGCTTGCGGGCCGGAGTGGAGATCACTGACATTGTAGCGTTACCTCCTGCGCGAACTGTTTACCCAGCTCCATGTCTTCGGGCGGGGCATCTTCCTTGTCGAGCGAGACCGCAAAGTTCAGCGTCTCTTCGCTGGGTTTCGGGGTATGCACGCCAATTTTGCAGCTTTTTTGCAGCGCGTCCGGCAGCCGTACGTCGCTGTCTTTGTCGTAGCGCATGTCGACATAGTAGGTGGGATCAAAGGTGGAAAAGCGGTACGTTTGCCCGGCCAGCGGCTGAGGCTGCGCCAGAGGAAGCACGAACGTCAGCACCGCCTAATGCCCGTCGCGCGTCATCCCGTATTCCGTTGGCCGGTTCAGAAATTTGACCTTTTGCCCGTTGTGCCAGAACTCGGTGAAGTAGTGCTGGCCGAGCACGTTGGCCATCACTTCCGCCGCCAGCTTTTTCCAGATTTCGTCGCCCGGCTTTGCATTTCCCGCATCATAGAGCAGATCCGCCGAGGTGATTTCATCCATCGTCCAGCGCATTTTCAGACCGCTCAGCTGCGTGCCGTCGGTGACCAGCTCGGTTTTAAGATCAATAAAGCTGTGAGGATGTGCGCTGGCAGTTAAGCTGATAATCGCCAAAAATAACGCCATCGCGCATTGTTTACCTGTTTGCATCAATTCCTCACGTCAAAAATTCTGTGATGTTCCCCAGCAATCCTGAATGAAAGGCCTGCCGGCGCGCTTTTCAGCGCTCATCCTTTAGCTATTCTTATCAAACATTCTCACTGGATACCCGACAGATGATGACGACGCTTGAAATTCCATCTGTGCTTTCCAGTTCGCAGCGCCGCTGCCAGGTGCTTTTGATGCTTTACCTGCCCGATGCTGCCGTCACCGCACAGAGCATAATTGCTGCCAACGGGGTTGACGACGCGCTGGCACGGCAAGATATAGCCGAGACGCGCGATGAAATCCAGCGCTATCATCGGCTGGATATCGTCACGCACCACGACGGCAGCTACCGGATTGAAGGTACAGCCCTGAATCAGCGTTTATGCCTGCTGCACTGGCTGCGTCGGGCGCTGCGGCTTTGCCCGCAGTTCGTCTCGCACCAGTTTACCCCCGCATTAAAAACCGCACTTAAACAGCACGGCATCGCGCGGCCGCTTTATGACGATGCAAACCTGCGGGCGCTGATCGGCTTCTGCTCCCGCAAGCTCCAGCGCCAGTTTGAATGCCGCGACGTCCAGTTCTTACAGCTCTATCTGCAATACTGTCTTATTCAGCACCAGCTCGGGAATACGCCGCAGTTCTCCCACGTTCAGCGCAGCTGGACCCAGTCGAGAGGAGAGTATTTTACGGCCCAGGAGATTGTGCGCCACTGGAGACGGCGCGTCCCGCAGGGTGCCCACGGAGATGAACAGCTGTTTCTTGCCCTGCTGTTTATGATGCTCCGCACGCCCGATCCGGCGCTTGATAAACACCAGCAGGATCGGCGCTTGCGCCGCGCCATCGTGCGCATGGTGGCCCGTTTTCGTTCGCAAACCGGAATGAACTTCAGCGACGAGCAGGGGCTGACCGATCAGCTCTATATTCATCTTGCTCAGGCGCTGGACCGCTCGCTGTTTGAGATCGGCATCGACAATAGCCTGCCGGAGGAGATCCACCGCCTCTATCCCCGTCTGTTACGCACCACGAAGGAAGCGCTGTTTGAGCTGGAAGCGGAATTTGGGCTGCGTTTTTCCGATGAAGAAATGGCGCTGGTGGCGGTCATTTTTGGCGCCTGGCTGATGCAGGAGACCGATCTTCATGAAAAACAGGTGGTGTTGTTAACCGGAGAGGATAAAGCCTGTGAAGAGGTGATTGAGCAGCAGCTGCGCGAATTAACCCTTCTGCCGCTCAACATTCGCTACCTGACGCTGCAGGCTTTCCAGAAAGAGGGGGCACCGCGCGAGGCCGCGCTGGTTATCACCCCCTACCCTACCGCCCTGCCGCTGTTCTCGCCGCCGTTGATCCATGCCGTTGAGACATTGAACGCGCAGCAGCAAGAACATATTCGCGCCATGCTGGAATCATAGCGACGCGCGCGCGGCCACTTTTGGACGAATAACGATGGCGGGTAAGGCAACCAGCGCCATGACCCAGAAGACGCCATGCCCCAGATGCTGGTAGAGGAACCCCGCGAAGACCGTCATGATCGCGATACTGCCTCCCATCGCCACCGCCGAATAAACAGCCTGCAGACGAATGACGTCTCCGCCCTCGCGCGCGGCGATATAGCGCATCGCCGCCAGATGGCAGACGGTAAAGGTGCCACAGTGAAGAATTTGCGCCACTATCAGCCACGGCAGATCCGTCGTCCAGCCCATAATCCCCCAGCGCGCCACGCCGCAAATCGCGGAAAGCAGCAGCAGATCGCGCGCGCCAAAGCGGCGGAACAGCTTTTTGCTTAGGGCGAAAATAATGACTTCGGCCACCACGCCCAGCGACCACAGATAGCCCACGGCGGAAGCAGAATATCCCGCCCCCTGCCAGTAGATGGCGCTGAAGCCATAGTACGCCGCGTGCGCCCCCTGAAGCAGACAGACACACGCCAGAAAACGCCAGCTCTGTGCGACCAGACTCCGCCAGGCGGGCCAGCCTGCGCTCTCCTGGTGGCGGCTTTGCCCTTGCGGCATCACCGACGGACGCAGCAGCATGCCCAGCAGCATCGAAGCAATACCGATACTCAGCAGGGCAAGAATGGCGCGGTAATCGTAAAGGCTAACCAGTTTGCCCACCAGCGCGGAGCCGATGACAAAGGCAATTGAGCCCCACAGGCGCACGCGACCGTAGTCCATGGTGATCTGCTTTTGCCAGGTGTTCGCCAGGGCATCCGTCAGAGGCACCAGCGGTGAGAAGAACAGGTTAAAGCCGACCATCACCACCATCAGCCAGGCAAACTGGTGGCTGATCCAGAAGCAGGCGACAAAGACCAGCGTCAGCAGCGCGAGAATACGCACGGCCTTGATCAGTAAGGAGGGATCGCTGACGCGCGGGGCAATCAGCAGGCTGCCGAGGAAACGCGCCACCAGCCCTGCGCCCAGCAGCACGCCGATGGTTTCCGGAGTAAGGCCGATACCCTTAAGCCAGACGCTCCAGAAGGGCAGAAAAATACCGTAGCTAAAGAAATAGGTGAAATAGCTGAGCGCCAGCCAGCGCGTGGAATGCAAGACCATGAATCCCTCCCGAAATCGAGGCCATAGTCTGGCGAGAATATAAAAATTAAGCAAGTCGATAGCCTGCTATAAATTAACGAAAATTTAACACCCCGTGCAGTCGCCTGGCTTATGGCAGGGAATGGAAATATGTATTACGTTTAAATTACTCCACTTGCAGAGGTTTTTCTGCCATGAACTCACTACGTTATCTCGATTTCGGCCAGTCACGTCACCTGCTGCTGCTCATTGGCCGCATCGCGCTTGTCGTGCTGTTTATTATCTTTGGCTATCCTAAACTGACGGGGTTTAGCGGCACCGTTCAATACATGACCTCGCTGGGAACGCCGATGCCCATGCTGGCGGCCATTATTGCGGTGGTGATGGAGGTGCCCGCCGCCATCCTGATCGTGCTGGGCTTCTTCACCCGCCCCATCGCGGTGCTGTTTGTGTTCTACACGCTGGGTACGGCGGTGATTGGGCATCACTACTGGAATATGACCGGTGACGCGGTCGTACCGAATATGATTAACTTCTACAAGAATATCAGCATTGCCGGCGCGTTTATTTTGCTGGCAATAGTTGGCCCCGGGGCGATTTCCCTCGACCGACGTTAAGCCATAAAAAAAGGCCGCAAGCGCGGCCTTTTTATTTCTGCAAAGCAGAAGGATTATGCGTATACCGGGAAGCGTGCGCAGATATCCAGAACTTTACCTTTGACGCGCTCGATAACCGCTTCGTCATTGATGTTGTCCAGAACGTCACACATCCAGCCAGCCAGCTCTTTCACTTCCGCTTCTTTGAAGCCGCGGCGAGTCACGGCTGGAGAACCGATACGGATACCGGAGGTCACGAACGGGCTCTTCGGATCGTTTGGCACGCTGTTTTTGTTCACGGTGATGTTGGCGCGGCCCAGGGCAGCGTCAGCTTCTTTACCGGTCAGGTTCTTATCAACCAGATCCAGCAGGAACAGGTGGTTTTCAGTCCCGCCGGATACCACTTTGTAGCCGCGGTTCAGGAACACTTCCACCATCGCTTTGGCGTTCTTAGCCACCTGCTGCTGGTAAACCTTGAACTCTGGCTCCATCGCTTCTTTCAGCGCCACCGCTTTTGCCGCGATAACGTGCATCAGCGGGCCACCCTGCGCGCTTGGGAACACGGCAGAGTTCAGTTTTTTGTACAGCTCTTCGTCACCGCCTTTCGCCAGGATCAGGCCACCGCGTGGACCCGCCAGGGTTTTGTGGGTGGTGGTGGTCACAACGTGCGCGTGTGGAACCGGGTTCGGGTAAACGCCTGCGGCAATCAGGCCCGCCACGTGCGCCATGTCAACGAACAGGTAAGCACCGATGCTGTCTGCGATTTCACGCATTTTTGCCCAGTCAACGATACCGGAGTAAGCAGAGAAGCCACCGATGATCATCTTCGGTTTATGCTCTTTCGCCTGCTTCGCCATGTCGTCGTAGTCAATTTTGCCGGACTCATCAATACCGTAAGGGATGATGTTGTACAGTTTGCCGGAGAAGTTAACCGGGGAGCCGTGAGTCAGGTGGCCGCCCTGCGCCAGGTTCATACCCAGCACGGTGTCGCCCGGCTGCAGCAGCGCGGTGTAGACCGCAAAGTTAGCCTGTGAGCCAGAGTGCGGCTGGACGTTTGCGTAGTCAGCGCCAAAGAGTTCTTTCGCACGGTCGATCGCCAGCTGTTCAACGATATCCACGTACTCGCAACCGCCGTAGTAGCGCTTGCCCGGGTAGCCTTCAGCGTATTTGTTGGTCAGCTGAGAACCCTGCGCCTGCATCACGCGCGGGCTGGTGTAGTTTTCGGAGGCGATCAGTTCGATGTGCTCTTCCTGACGTACTTTTTCCTGCTCCATAGCCTGCCACAGTTCGGCATCATAATCGGCAATGTTCATTTCACGCTTTAACATCCGCATCTCCTGACTCAGCTAACAAGTAAATTTTGGCCTGAAAAGGCAGTCCTGTTGGACGACGGGCAACAGTATAACTGAATAGTTCTGTGATAACAGGTCTTGACAAACGATTTTACGCAAACGTTTCCCTACCCGCCACGCAAGGGTTTGAGGAATAAAGCACTCGCTTATTTCAACGGATTTCTTTTCAGGTTTGTGATGCATATTTTTCATCTCGCAAAGAACCCTTTACACCGCAGGGCTATTTTTTATAAGATGCATTTAAAATACATCATTAAAATCACATCGGAAGGACGCTGCCATGCTCGACGCTCAAACCATCGCTACCGTTAAGGCCACCATTCCCCTGCTGGTAGAGACGGGCCCTAAACTCACCGCCTATTTCTACGATCGCATGTTCACGCACAACCCGGAGCTCAAAGAGATTTTCAACATGAGCAACCAGCGTAACGGCGATCAGCGTGAAGCGTTGTTTAACGCCATCGCCGCCTACGCCAGCAATATTGAAAACCTGGCCGCCCTGCTGCCCGCGGTGGAAAAAATCGCGCAGAAACACACCAGCTTCCAGATCCAGCCCGAGCAGTACAACATTGTCGGCGGCCACCTGCTGGCAACGCTGGACGAGATGTTCAGCCCGGGCCAGGAAGTGCTGGACGCGTGGGGTAAAGCCTACGGCGTGCTGGCAAACGTATTTATTAACCGTGAAGCGCAAATCTACCGCGAAAACGCCAGCAAGAACGGCGGCTGGGAAGGGACGCGCGCCTTCCGCATCGTTGAGAAAACCCCGCGCAGCGCGTTAATCACCAGCTTCGAATTTGAACCGGTGGACGGTCAACCGGTGGCCGATTACCAGCCTGGCCAGTATCTGGGCGTGTGGCTGAAGCCTGAAGGCTTCCCGCATCAGGAGATCCGCCAGTATTCCCTCACCCGCAGACCAAACGGCAAAGGCTACCGCATTGCGGTGAAGCGTGAGGACGGCGGTCAGGTATCCAGCTGGCTGCATAACGAAGCCAACGTGGGCGACGTGGTCCATCTGGCCGCGCCGGCGGGCGATTTCTTTATGGCCGTTGAAGCGACGACCCCGGTTACGCTGATCTCTGCGGGCGTCGGCCAAACGCCAATGCTGGCGATGCTCGATACGCTGGCAACATCTGGCCACGGCGCGCAGGTTAACTGGTTCCACGCTGCGGAAAACGGCGAGGTGCACGCCTTTGCGGATGAGGTGAACACGCTCGGGGCGTCCCTGCCGCGCTTCACCGCGCACACGTGGTATCGCCTGCCGACGGAGGCGGATCGCGCATCTGCCCGCTTTGACAGCGAAGGTTTGATGAATTTAAGCCAGCATGAAGGGGCGTTTAGCGCACCGGAGATGCAGTTCTACGTCTGTGGGCCGGTGGCGTTTATGCAGTATGCCGCGAAGCAGCTGGTAGCGCTGGGGGTGAATAAAGACAACATTCATTACGAATGTTTCGGGCCGCATAAGGTGCTGTAATGCAAAAAGCCCCTCGTTCGAGGGGCTTTTTTCGCCGGGTGGCGGCTACGCCTTACCCGGCCTACAAAACCGTTGGCAATGTTAAATCGCGGCGTCGTCTTCTTCGCCGGTGCGGATACGGATCACGCGCGCCACGTCAAAGACGAAGATTTTACCGTCGCCGATTTTACCCGTCTGCGCGGTGCGGATAATGGTATCCACGCAGGTATCGACGATATCGTCGCTGACCACGATTTCAATTTTTACTTTCGGCAGAAAGTCGACCATGTACTCTGCGCCACGGTAAAGCTCGGTGTGGCCCTTCTGACGACCAAAACCTTTCACTTCCGTCACGGTCATCCCGGTGATGCCGACTTCCGCCAGCGCTTCACGCACATCATCCAGTTTGAAAGGTTTAATAATCGCATCAATCTTTTTCATGGTGGGTCCTTAAACGCTTGCCTGTAAGCTGCCTCGTAATCGATTGCTCACAGTACCATACGGCATTACTCTTTAAAATCGTTTGCTTCCAGCTCGTGGCGCGAGAGGAGCTTGTAAAATTCGGTGCGGTTGCGTCCGGCCATTCGCGCCGCGTGGGTCACGTTGCCTTTGGTGATCTGCAGCAGCTTGCGCAGATAGTTGAGCTCGAACTGGTTACGCGCCTCCGCAAACGTCGGCAGGGCCGTGTTTTCCCCTTCCAGCGCCTGCTCAACCAGCGCGTCGCTGATCACCGGTGAGGAGGTCAGCGCCACGCACTGCTCAATCACGTTGACCAGCTGACGCACGTTACCCGGCCAGCCTGCGGCCATCAGCCGCTTCATCGCATCGGTAGAGAAGGCGCGCACGAACGGTTTATGACGATCGGCCGCCTGGCGCAAAAGATGGTTCGCCAGCAGCGGAATGTCTTCCGCACGCTCCGCCAGCGCCGGGATCTTCAGGTTGACCACGTTCAGACGGTAGTAGAGATCTTCACGGAACTCGTTGCGGGCCATCACTTTTGGCAGATCGCGGTGGGTCGCCGAAATAATACGCACGTTAATATCAATGTCGCGGTTGCTGCCCAGCGGGCGCACTTTGCGCTCCTGCAATACGCGCAGCAGTTTGACCTGCAGCGGCGCGGGCATGTCGCCAATTTCGTCCAGGAACAGCGTGCCGCCTTCTGCGGCCTGGAATAGCCCTTCACGGCTGCTCACCGCGCCGGTGAAAGCGCCGCGGGCGTGACCAAACAGTTCAGATTCGAGCAGCTGTTCCGGTAGCGCGCCGCAGTTAATGGCGATAAAGGCATTTTTACTGCGCGGGCTGGCGTTATGGATCGCCTGGGCCAGGATCTCTTTCCCGGTACCGCTCTGGCCGTTGATCAGCACGCTGACGTCGGACTGCGCCACCATCCGGGCCTGCTCAAGCAGACGCAGCATGATGGGGCTGCGGGTGACGATGGTCTCCCGCCACGCTTCATCTCCCGCCGGGGCGGCATGTTCCAGCGCGCTGTCGATTGCCTTATACAGCGCGTCTTTGTCCACCGGCTTGGTCAGGAAGCTGAATACTCCCTGCTGCGTCGCGGCAACCGCGTCCGGGATGGATCCGTGCGCCGTCAGGATAATCACCGGCATACCCGGCTGCTGCTTCTGGATCTCCGCGAACAGCTGCAGGCCGTCCATTTCATCCATCCGCAGGTCGCTTATCACCAGATCGATTTTCTCGCGGCTGAGAATTTTCAGCCCCTCAAGCCCGCTTTCCGCGGTCATGACGCTGTAGCCTTCACTCACCAGACGCATCCCCAGCAGCTTTAACAGCCCGGGATCGTCATCCACCAGTAAGAGATGGGCTGGTTTACGGCTCGTCATGCTTCACATCCTCTTGTTTCGGCGTATCGCTGTCCGGCGCGGCGGATGAGCTCCCCGGCTGATATTTACGCGATGAGAGCTGCCTTTCGATATCGGTCAGATTCTCCAGCTTGCGCGTCGTGGTGTCCAGCTGCGTTCGCAGGTGCTGCTGCTGTTGGCGCAGCGTATCCAGCTCGCTGTCGGTTGACTGCTGTAGCCTGCTGTAGCGGGAGCGCTCTTCAGACAGCTGAAGCTGTAATGTCTGCCCTTCCCGCCAGAGCTGGTAGACAGGGCGTACCTGTACGGGAAGCGTGACCACCAGCGTGTCCAGGCGGGTCACGTTGGCCCGGCGTTCAACGGGGGTGATTTTCGCATCAGCCAGTAAAATTCCACGCTTGAACGCGTCCTGCCAGGTATCGTCATCCAGCATCGCCGCCTTCGAGCGCGCGTCGACCGGCGCCAGACGCTGGGCGCAGTCTATGCCACGCAGCCAGAACAGCGGGTTACTTTCGACGTCATGGCCCGACAGGTTCCAGATGTCGTCGCAGCGGGTCGAAAGGAAATCGGCCACCTGGTTGTCGGGCCATTTATCTTCTTGTTTGTCGCTAATGGCGCTTTGTGGCGCATGGGAAACGCATCCTGCCAGAAATAAACAGGGCAGGCTCAGGCGAAGCGCGTTGCGGGAAAACACCGCGCGTACGGCGCGGAAAAAGACGTGTGACATACTCACCAGACATAGATTCATTTTATTGGTTTTTCCGGCTCAGGGGCAGTTCAATACGGAAGCAAACATCCGAACGTTCGTCCGTGGCAATGTTTAGCTCACCCTGCATGCGTCGTATGCAGTCCCGGGCGATGCTTAAGCCCAGACCACTGCCTTTCACCGCACCTTTCCGCTGATGACTCCCCTGGAAAAAGGGCTCGAAAATCATGGTTTGTTCGTCATCAGGGATCGGGGTGCCGGTGTTAGCGACGTCGATAAACACCCGGGAACCTTTCGTATAGCTTCGGATATAAATGTTACCGGATTCAGTACCATAGTGCACCGCATTGGAATAAAGATTATCCAGCACGCTCATTAACAGCATGGGTTCAGCGAGACAGGTCGGCGCATTGAGCTCTACACCGGTATGCATCATTTTAGCTCTTGCCGGCAAGCTATGGGCGGAGATCACCATATCCACCAGCGGTTCAATCTCAACGTTTTCCAGTACGACCGCCCCGTCAGCCAGCTTGCGGTTGTAGTCCAGCAGTTGCTCAATCAGCTTCTGCAGATTGCGGCTGCTGTTATCCAGGATCTCGACAATCTCTTTCTGTTCTGGCGTCAGGGGCCCTGCCACTTCGTCCGCCAGCAGCTCTGTCCCTTCACGCATGCTCGCCAGGGGCGTTTTAAGCTCGTGAGAGATATGGCGCAGGAACTGATGGCGCTGAGACTCGAGCCACGCCAGGCGCTCGGACAGCCAGATGATGCGCTGACCGACGGATCGCAGCTCGCGGGGGCCTTTAAAGGCGACCGTATCCCCCAGCGATTTGCCCTCCCCCAGGCGGTTGATCATCCGCTGAATGCCCTTCACCGGGCCGATGATCATGCGGGTAAAGAGCAGGACCAGCCCAAGGCTTACCAGGAACAGCACCAGCGCCTGCCAGCCGAAGAACTGGCCGCGCTCGGCAATTTCCTGCTGGAGCTGCTGGCCGCGGGAGAAAATGACCGTGCGCGTTGACTGCACCATCTCGGTGTTGGCGCTGGCAAACGCTTCAAGACGCGCGGCGGCGGCGGCATCCGGCCCGCTGTTACTGCACTGGAGCTGCGCGAGATCGTTCAGATCCTGACGTAACGCCTGATAGAGCTTGTCGTCAGGCAAAACCCCCGCGTGGGCGTCCAGCATTTCGCTGTAGCGTTTACGCTGGCTTTGATACACCTTTTCCAGCGTCCGATCGTCAAGCACGCAGTACTGACGATAGCTACGCTCCATCTCCAGCGCGGCGTTGGTCATCGCTTCACTGCGCCGGGCGTCGATGAGCGTCGTGCGGTTGGTCAACGCCGCCTGCGCGCTGAGCGCATTCAGGCTTTGCCACGCCTGCCAGGCAAGGATCAGCAGCGGCAGCAGGATCAGCAGGAAAGCCATCATGACGAGCTGCCGCAGGGAGCGGGGGAAAACGGGCCAGCGTTTCAACGCATTACTCTCTTTACGGGGGTTTACGCAGAGCGTAACTGAGTCTGCCCTTCAGATACAACAAAGCCGGGTAAAAACCCGGCTTTGTCATGGAATGAGGCGGTGCCTAACTCGACGTTTCGCCCTGGCCTGATAAAGCATCGCTATGATCAGTAGTTGGACGGCAGGCACCTTTTTGTGCGTCATTCGAAGTTTATGTAGCGCGTCCCGAAGGGGCTGACATAAGAAGGTGAATGAGCCACTGTTTAATATTATGCAACACTCGTGCCAGAATGCAAAACAAAATATTAACACATTGATATATATGATTTTTACTCATAAAGACTGTTAATGAGCGGTTGAATGATTTCCAGGCTAAGTGTCGCTATTAAGCAACACCTTAACGGGAACCCGTCCTGTTATATATAAATCAACGAGTTAAATGTCTCTTTTTAGAGACAGTCGCATATCCTCTTTGTCGCAGTTTTGCGACACGCATAAAAAAGCCCGGTGGCGCTTACGCTTACCGGGCCTACAAGGGTTAGGGTGCTAAAACTTAACCCAGCTGTTTACGCGCGTTGCGGAAGATACGCATCCACGGGCTGTCCTCGCCCCAGTTTTCCGGGTGCCAGGAGTTGCTCACGGTGCGGAACACGCGCTCCGGGTGCGGCATCATGATGGTCGCACGACCGCTTTCGCTGGTCACCGCCGTAATACCGTTGGCGGAGCCGTTCGGGTTAGCCGGGTAGGTTTCCGTAACCTTGCCGAAGTTATCGACAAAGCGCAGCGCCACCAGGCCTTTGCTCTCCAGCTGAGCCAGATGCGCAGAGTCGCGCACTTCTACCTGACCTTCACCATGGGACACGGCGATTGGCATCCGTGAGCCGACCATTCCCTGCAGCAGCAGAGACGGGCTCTGGGTCACCTCCACCAGGCTGAAGCGCGCTTCGAAGCGGTCGGACTGGTTACGCACAAAGCGCGGCCAGGCTTCGCTGCCCGGGATGAGCTCGCGCAGGTTAGACATCATCTGGCAGCCGTTACACACCCCCAGCGCCAGGGTCTGCGGACGGTGGAAGAAGGTTTCGAACTCGTCGCGCACGCGGCTGTTGAACAGGATGGACTTCGCCCAGCCTTCACCCGCACCCAGCACGTCGCCGTAGGAGAAGCCGCCGCATGCCACCAGCGCCTGGAAATCTTCCAGACCGGTACGTCCGGCCAGCAGGTCGCTCATGTGGACGTCAATCGCGTCAAAGCCCGCGCGGTGGAAGGCAGCCGCCATCTCAACGTGCGAGTTAACGCCCTGCTCGCGCAGAACGGCCACTTTCGGACGCGCGCCGGTAGCAATGTACGGCGCGGCGATGTCGTCGTTGATGTCGAAGGAGAGCTTCACGTTCAGGCCAGGATCCTGGTCATTGGCCTTCGCGTTGTGCTCCTGATCGGCACATTCCGGGTTATCACGCAGGCGCTGCATCTGCCAGGTGGTTTCCGCCCACCACATGCGCAGCGTGGTGCGGCTTTCGCTGAACACGGCGTGACCGTCTGCTTCAATGACGAAGCGGTCGCCCGGAACGGCTTTACCGAGATAGTGCACGCAGTCTGCCAGGCCGTGCTGCGCCAGAATGGCTTCAACCGCGTCGCGATCCGCGGCACGCACCTGAATCACGGCACCCAGCTCTTCGTTGAACAGCGCCGCCAGACGGTCTTCGCCAAGCGTTGCAATGTTCGCTTCCACGCCGCAGTGGCCGGTGAAGGCCATCTCTGCCAGCGTCACCAGCAGGCCGCCGTCGGAACGGTCGTGGTAGGCCAGCAGCTTACGCTGCGCCACCAGCGCCTGGATGGCGTCGTAGAAGCCTTTCAGCTGGGCCACGTCGCGCACGTCGGCTGGCTTATCGCCAAGCTGACGGTAAACCTGCGCCAGCGCGGTCGCCCCCAGCGCGTTGTTGCCCTTGCCCAGGTCAATCAGCAGCAGGGCGTTGTCTTCGGTCGCAAGCTGTGGCGTAACGGTGTGACGCACGTCCTCCACGCGGGCAAACGCGGTGATCACCAGCGACAGCGGAGAGGTCATTTCGCGCTGCTCGCTGCCTTCCTGCCAGCGGGTTTTCATCGACATGGAGTCTTTACCCACCGGAATGGTCAGGCCGAGGGCAGGACAGAGCTCCTCGCCCACCGCCTTCACGGCTTCATACAGGCCAGCATCTTCGCCTGGGTGACCGGCAGCGGCCATCCAGTTTGCGGAGAGCTTGATACGTTTGATATCGCCAATCTGCGTCGCCGCGATGTTGGTCAGCGCTTCACCCACCGCCAGACGGGCTGAGGCCGCGAAGTCCAGCAGCGCCACCGGGGTGCGTTCGCCGAGAGCCATTGCTTCGCCGTAGTAGCTGTCGAGGCTCGCGGTGGTCACGGCGCAGTTAGCGACCGGGATCTGCCACGGGCCGACCATCTGGTCGCGCGATACCATACCGGTCACGGTGCGGTCGCCGATGGTCACCAGGAAGGTTTTTTCTGCCACAGCAGGCAGGTGCAGCACGCGGTTAACCGCTTCTGCCACGGTGATGCCCTGACGGTCCAGCGCTTTGCCCGCCGCTTTACGGGTGGTGACGTCGCGGGTCATCTTCGGCGTTTTACCGAGCAGGACGTCGAGCGGCAGGTCGATCGGCTGGTTGTCGAAATGGGTGTCGCTTAAGGATAGATGCTGCTCTTCGGTTGCTTCACCGATGACGGCATACGGCGCGCGCTCGCGGCGGCACAGCTCGTCAAACAGCGGCAGCTGATCGGCCGCCACCGCCAGCACGTAGCGCTCCTGGGATTCGTTACACCAGATTTCCAGCGGGCTCATGCCCGGCTCATCGCTCAGGATATCGCGCAGGCTGAAACGCCCGCCGCGACCGCCGTCGCTCACCAGCTCCGGCATGGCGTTGGAGAGACCGCCTGCGCCCACGTCGTGGATAAAGAGGATCGGGTTGGCATCGCCCAGCTGCCAGCAGCGGTCGATCACTTCCTGACAGCGACGCTCCATCTCCGGGTTGTCACGCTGCACGGAGGCGAAGTCGAGATCCGCATCAGACTGGCCGGAGGCCATTGAGGAAGCCGCCCCGCCGCCCAGGCCGATGTTCATCGCCGGGCCGCCCAGCACGATCAGCTTCGCGCCGACGACGATCTCGCCCTTCTGCACGTGATCGGCGCGGATGTTGCCGATCCCGCCCGCCAGCATGATCGGTTTGTGGTAGCCGCGCAGCTCTTCGCCGTTGTGGCTGTCCACTTTCTCTTCATAGGTACGGAAGTAACCGTTCAGCGCCGGACGACCAAATTCGTTGTTAAACGCCGCGCCGCCCAGCGGGCCTTCGGTCATGATGTCGAGCGCGGTAACAATGCGCTCCGGCTTGCCGAAATCTTCTTCCCACGGCTGTTCAAAGCCCGGAATACGCAGGTTGGAGACGGAGAAACCGACCAGACCCGCTTTGGGTTTAGCGCCGCGACCGGTCGCTCCTTCGTCGCGGATTTCACCGCCGGAGCCGGTCGCCGCACCCGGCCACGGGGAGATCGCCGTCGGGTGGTTGTGGGTTTCAACCTTCATCAGGATATGCGCGGGCTCCTGGTGGAAGTCATAGCGCCCTGCTTCGCGATCGGCGAAGAAGCGGCCCACCTCGGAACCTTCCATCACTGCGGCATTGTCCTTGTAGGCAGACAATACGTGGTCAGGAGTTTGCTCCATCGTGTTTTTAATCATTTTGAACAGCGACTTCGGCTGCTGTTCGCCGTCGATAATCCAGTCGGCGTTGAAAATCTTGTGGCGGCAGTGCTCGGAGTTGGCCTGCGCGAACATGTAGAGTTCGATGTCGTTCGGGTTACGGTTGAGCTTAACAAACGCATCCTGCAGGTAGTCGATTTCGTCTTCTGCCAGCGCCAGGCCGAGACGCAGGTTGGCGTCAATCAGCGCCTGACGGCCCTGCCCCAGCAGGTCTACGCTCTGTACCGGCGCAGGCTGATGGTGAGAGAACAGTTTCTGCGCGTCATCGAGAGAGGCAAATACGCTCTCCATCATGCGGTCGTGCAGTTCAGCCGCAACCGCCTGCCACTGCGCGTCGCTCAGGGTAGAGGCTTCCACGTAGTACGCCACGCCGCGCTCCAGACGGTTAATCTGGCTCAGGCCGCAGTTGTGGGCGATGTCGGTGGCTTTGGAAGACCAGGGGGAGATGGTGCCCGGACGCGGCGTCGCAAGGATCAGTTTGCCGGTTGGCGTATGGCTGCTGAGGCTTGGGCCATACTTGAGCAGGCGTTCCAGCTGGACGCGCTCCTCTGCATTCAGGGGGGCATTCAGGTCAGCAAAATGGACATACTCAGCGTAAATATTGCTTACCGGAAGGTCGGCCGCCTGAAAACGTGCCAGCAGTTTGGTAATACGGAAGGCAGACAGTGCAGGCGAACCACGCAGAATTTCCATCATAAGTCTCTCGTCTTCGAAGCGCCGGGGCGCTTTCAGTGTGCGCAAGGGGGGAAAACGGGCGTCATTATAGAGAATCCTGAGCGTCGACGAAACCGTTTGCGTCGAAATAAAATTGCCGCAGAGATTTAACAATAGATGTGACCAGCTTCTCTAATAGGTTGCCAAGTGGCGCAAGTTTACGCAAAATGCCGCTCATTCAATGGCAAACCTGATTATTAACATGGCTACAGCAGACTGAGGCAACCGGCGTCGCAGAGAATTAACTAATTGAAAAAATTAAAGATTAATTATCTGCTCATCGGCATTGTAACGTTGCTGCTGGCAGTGGCCCTCTGGCCTTCTATTCCCTGGTTCGGCAAAGCCGAAAACCGTATCGCCGCCATTCAGGAGCGGGGGGAATTGCGCGTCAGTACCCTCAACTCTCCGCTGATTTACAGCGACATCAACGGCAAAATCATTGGCCTGGATTATGAACTGGCGCAGCAGTTTGCCGATTACCTTGGCGTGAAGCTAAAAATCACCGTCCGCCAGAATATTAACCAGCTGTTTGATGACCTCGATAACGACGATGCCGATATGCTCGCCGCCGGGCTGGTCTATAACAGCGAGCGCAGCAAGAACTACCAGCCGGGCCCGACCTACTACTCCGTTTCGCAGCAGCTGGTTTACCGCGTCGGCAGCCTGCGCCCGCGCTCGCTGGCCTCGATTAACGATACGCAGCTGACGATTGCGCCCGGTCACGTGGTAATTGAGGATCTGCGGGAGCTCAAGGAGAAGAAATTTCCCGACCTGAGCTGGACGGTGGATCCGAAACTCGGCACGACGGAGCTGCTGGAGCAGGTAAAAGACCAGAAAGTCCCCTACACCATCGCCGATTCGGTCGCGATCAGCCTGTTCCAGCGCGTTCATCCTGAAATCGCCGTGGCGCTGGACGTCACCGACGAGCAGCCCGTCACCTGGTTTAGCCAGCTTGATGACGATCAGACCCTTTCTGCCGCGATGCTCGATTTCTTCAACACCATCAATGAAGACGGTACCCTGGCGCGGCTTGAGGAGAAGTACCTCGGCCACGGTGATGACTTTGACTACGTTGATACCCGCAGCTTCCTGCGCGCGGTAGACAGCGTCCTGCCGGACCTGCAGCCGCTGTTCGAAAAATATGCCCAGGAGATTGACTGGAAGCTGCTGGCGGCCATTTCGTATCAGGAATCCCACTGGGATACTCAGGCCACGTCCCCGACTGGCGTACGTGGTTTGATGATGTTAACCAAAAACACCGCGCTGAGCCTGGGCGTGAATGACCGCACCGATGCGGAACAGAGCATCAGCGGCGGCGCTCGCTATCTGCAGGATATGATGGCCAAAGTCCCGGAAACGGTGCCGGAAGAGGAGCGGATCTGGTTCGCGCTGGCGGCTTACAATATGGGCTACGCGCACATGCTTGATGCGCGAGCGCTGACGGCCAAAACAAAAGGCAACCCGGACAGCTGGTCAGACGTTAAGCAGCGGCTGCCGCTGCTCAGCCAGAAGCCATGGTACAACAAGCTGACATACGGCTACGCGCGCGGGCATGAAGCCTACGCCTACGTGGAAAATATCCGTAAATATCAGATAAGCCTGGTCGGGTATCTGCTGGAGAAAGAGAAAGAGGCGACGGAGGCCAACCAGCTGGCGCAAAGCTACCCGGTCGTGGCGCCGGACGAGCTTAATCGCCCGACAGCTTCAATTCTGCCTTTTGCTGCTTTTTCTGCTGACGGCGCATTCGAAAGAAATCGCTTAATAGTCCCGAACACTCTGGTGCAAGCACCCCGCCGATAGTTTTCACCTGGTGGTTCATTCCCGGGTGACCCAGCACGTCCATCAGGGAGCCGGCCGCACCGGTTTTTTCATCCCGCGCACCGAAGACCAGGGTACCGATCCGGCTGTGCACCATCGCGCCGGAACACATCACGCACGGCTCCAGCGTCACGTACAGCGTGGTGTCAAGCAGGCGATAGTTTTGCAGCACCAGCCCTCCCTGACGAAGCGCCATGATTTCGGCGTGCGCGGTAGGATCGTGGCGACCAATGGGACGGTTCCACCCTTCACCAATCACCTGGTTATTGTGGACCAGCACGGCGCCCACGGGCACTTCGCCCTCGTCCCAGGCACGCTGAGCCAGCTTAAGCGCATGGCGCATCCAGTATTCATGGTCGAGTTCAGGGTTGGACAACGGTTGATACTCCAGTCGAAAAGCGGGGCGCATTATACACGCCGATTATGGATAAGACTATTCGAGTTGCTGGAGTTCACCTGATGGCGTAACGCGCCAGCGATGCTGGCAAAAATAGAGCAGCGGGTTGTCCTGTTTGCTGTCGCTGTAGCCGCTGTACAGGCGCAGCGGCGTACCGATGCGTTTCTCCAGCTGGACCACTTTTTCATGCCCCAGGCAGCGCAGGGTCAGCACCCAGCCGCCGTAGCCGCGGGCAATTTGCGTGGCAATCAGATTCACGCGCGGAAGCCAGGGCGTATCAAAGTAGACCTGTTCTACCAGCGTCTGCGGGGAGCCGGTAATTAGCCAGATGTCGGCATCGTTCGCGTCGAGATAGGCAGTGAGGCGCGCCTGCACCACCGGAAAGGCGGCAACGTGGCCGCGAAACCAGTGCGCAAAATCCTTTTCGAGCCGTTTGAGCCGCGCCTCGCTGTGCCCAAAGGTACATCCCCACAGCAGCAGGCTCATCGGCCATCGCGCCGCGCGGCCTTTCGCCAGCAGCGCGATCCCGATAACCGGTAAGAGCGGCAGCACGAGCAGCGCATTCAGGGGCTGACGCCGCAGCAGGTAGCGCATAAACGTACCAAACATATCCTGCTGATGCAGCGTGCCATCGAGGTCGAAAAAGACAATGCGACGCGCGTGATTTGCCAAACCTTACTCCTCTGGGTCGTTGAATCCTAATAGCCAGGTAAACAGGAACCCGGCGAACACCGCTACTAAATAGCCTAACAGATAGAGCATCACTTTTCCGGTCACGATGGTTAATGCCAGCGGTAAACCCGAAATGCCAAAGGTAATCACGGTGGCGACCTTCCAGTAGCTGATCAGCGCCCCGCCTACCGCGCCGCCCAGACAGGCGGCGAGGAAAGGTTTACCCAGCGGCAGCGTGACGCCAAAAATCAGCGGCTCGCCGATGCCGAGCAGGCCGACCGGGAGCGCGCCTTTAATCACCTTTTTCAGACGCGCGTTGCGGGTTTTCATCAGTACGGCTATCGCCGCGCCGACCTGCCCCACGCCCGCCATCGACAGAATAGGCAGAAGCGCGTTATAGCCGTGCGCCTGCACCAGCTCGACGTGGATCGGCACCAGACCCTGATGCAGACCGGTCAGCACCAGCGGCAGGAAGGTGCCCGACAGCACCGCGCCCACTAATAACCCACCACGGTCAATTGCCAGAGACGCGCCGTGGGCAATGGCTTCCGAGATCCACCCGCCTAACGGCTGGAGGGCAACAATCGCTACGCTACCGGTAATGAGCGTAGTTAGCAGCGGGTTGAGAATCAGCTCAATCGAGCCAGGCAGAACCGCGCGCAGCCTTTTCTCGATCCAGCACATCAGGATAACCACCAGCAGTACCGCAATTACCCCGCCGCGGCCGGGCTGGAGCGCCTCGCCAAACAGCGTGATCTGCGCCAGCTGCGGGCTGGACAAGATGCCCGCCATCACGCCGCCCATCGCCAGCGATCCGCCAAACACCTTCGCGGTATTCACCCCCACCAGAATGTTCATGATGGCGAACACCGCGCTGCCGAAGATCCCGAGAATGCCCAGCAGGTTCGGATACTGCGTGGCGAAATCCCCGACAATATCAGGCCGCTTAAGGATGTTGATGATCCCGGTGATCAGGCCTGAGGCGATAAACGCCGGGATTAGCGGAATAAAGACGTTTGCCAGCTGTCGCAGCGCGTCGCTCATCGGGGCTTTGTATTTGGCCTTTGCCTGCGCTTTGGTGCGTTCCGCATCGTCGATCGACACGCTTGCCCCGCCGCCCATCAGCGCGCGCATGGCATCAACCACCTGCGCCGCCTTGCCGGGCCCGACGATCAGCTGATGCTGCTGGCCCTGTTTCACATAGCCGCTGACGCCGGAAAGCTGCTTCAGGCGCGGCACGTCAAGCTGGTCGTCGTTATGCACCTCGACGCGCACGCGCGTCATGCAGTTTTCGAGACGCTGAATATTTTTTTCCCCACCAATCCCCTGCAGGATATCGCTGGCAAGCGCTGCTGTTTTGTCCATAGACGCCTCTGTTAGTTTTCTAATGCCGCCCGTAAGAAGCCGTTATGCGCAGCGAGTCTGGCTCTTGCGCTCGCCGCATCCAGCCCGCTTAAGATCATCAGAATGGCCGGTTTCACATCGTGATCGGTCTGTTTGAGCACCGCTTCAGCCTCTTCGCGGCCTGCGCCCGTCGCTTCCATTACCATGCGGCAGGCTCTGTCCACCAGCTTGACGTTGGTGGCCTGCATATCCACCATCAGGTTCTGATACACCTTGCCGAACTTCACCATCGCGCCGGTGGAGATCATATTGAGCACCAGCTTTTGCGCGGTCCCGGACTTCAGGCGCGTAGAGCCGGTGAGCGCTTCCGGCCCGACCACCGGAGAGATGGCGATAGCGGCCACCTGCGCAATCGGCGAGCCCGGGTTACAGGAGATGGCGACCGTGGTGCAGCCGGTCTGCCTGGCGTACTCCAGCCCGCCAATGACGTACGGCGTGCGCCCGGATGCCGCCAGCCCGACCACCAGATCCTTCGCCGTCAGATTAAGATCCTTGAGGTCATCCTCACCCAGCTGTTTGTTATCTTCCGCCCCTTCCACGGCCTTCAGCAGCGCGCCGGGTCCCCCGGCAATCAGCCCTACCACCAGACCATGCGGCACCCCAAAGGTTGGCGGACATTCTGAGGCATCCAGCACCCCAAGACGCCCGCTGGTGCCTGCCCCCATGTAGATAATGCGCCCCCCGGCCTTGAGGGCCGCCGCCGCCGCATCGACCGCCTTCGCCACCTCAGGTAATGTCTCTTTCACTGCCTGCGCGACCAGCGTATCCTGTTGATTAAAGCGGTTAACCAGCTCCAGGGTGGAGAGCGCGTCCAGATCCATGGTTTGCGGGTTACGTGTTTCAGAAACAAGTGAGCCAAGATTCATTTTTGTACCTCAAGAATTTTTAATTCATAATAATCACACTATAATGGAATATAAAATTCATTCAGGCGAGCAAAATTCGTATTTGCGCAGATAATCACATTTTCGCCAGGAGACCGTATGAACTGTTTAATTCGCATTCGCCAGCGCTATGCCGGCTTTGCCCAAAGCGACAAGAAGCTGGCGGATTTTCTGCTTTCTCAACCCGATCGCGCGCGCCATCTCAGCTCGCAGCAGCTGGCGAGTGAAGCCGGGGTGAGCCAGTCCAGCGTGGTGAAATTTGCCCAGAAGATTGGCTTTAAGGGATTCCCGGCTCTCAAGCTGGCGATCAGTGAAGCGCTGGTGAGCAACCCCAACCCGCAGTCAATGCCGGTGCATAATCAGATCCGTGGTGATGACCCGATGCGGCTGGTCGGCGAAAAGCTGATCAAAGAGAACGTGGCGGCCATGCATGCGACGCTCGATGTGAACACGGAAGAGAAGCTGCTGGAGAGCGTGGCGATGCTGCGCGGCGCGCGGCGGATTATTTTGACCGGCATCGGCGCGTCCGGCCTTGTGGCGCGCAATTTTGGCTGGAAGCTGACAAAAATTGGCCTTAACGCCATCGTCGAGCAGGATATGCACGCCCTGCTGGCGACCGTGCAGGCAATGGATCCTGACGATCTGCTGCTGGCGATCTCCTACTCCGGCGAGCGCCGTGAAATCAACATGGCCACCGATGAAGCGCTGCGCGTCGGCGGTAAAATTCTGGCGATCACCGGCTTTACGCCGAATGCCCTGCAGCAGCGGGCGACGCGCTGTTTATATACCATTGCCGAAGAGCAGGCCACGCGCAGCGCGGCGATCTCGTCCACCAGTGCGCAAATGATGCTGACGGATCTGCTGTTTATGGCGCTGGTGCAGCAGGATCTGGAGCACGCGCCAGAGCGCATTCGCCACAGCGAAGAACTGGTAAAGAAACTGGTTTGACGCGTATAATGCCCGCCCAGTTTGTGTTGTTTCTGAGAATTTCCTGATGGCGCTGTTAATTACCAAAAAATGCATCAATTGCGATATGTGCGAGCCCGAATGCCCAAACCAGGCGATTTCGATGGGCGACAGCATTTATGAGATTAACAGCGACCGCTGCACGGAATGCATCGGCCACTATGAGACGCCGACCTGCCAGAAGGTGTGCCCGATCCCGAATACCATCCTGAAGGATCCGGCACACGTCGAGAGCGAAGAGCAGCTGTGGGATAAGTTTGTCCTGATGCACCACGCGGACAAGCTTTAACTTTCGATAATCACCGTTGCGCTGGCGTAGTGGCGTTCATCCGCGATCGTCACGTGCATATGATTCACGCCCAGCTTCTCCGCCAGCTTTTGCGCCTCGCCCCATAAACGCAGGCGTGGCTTACCCAGCTCATCGTTAAACACTTCAAACTGGTTAAACGCCAGGCCGTTACGAATGCCGGTCCCGAAGGCTTTGGCCGCCGCCTCTTTTACCGCAAAGCGCTTCGCCAGAAAACGCACCGGCTGCTGATGCGCTTCCCAGATGGCCCACTCGTTATCGCTCAGCACCCGTCTTGCCAGGCGATCGCCGCTGCGGGCGATCACCGCTTCAATGCGGGCTATTTCTACAATATCGGTGCCTAAGCCCAGAATGGCCATTACTGACGCGCTTCCAGCATCAGGCGTTTCATTTCTGAGACCGCCTCTTTCAGGCCGCTCATCACCGCACGGCCAATAATGGCGTGGCCGATATTCAGCTCGTGCATTTCCGGAATGGCGGCAATGGCCTTCACGTTATGGTAGGTCAGGCCGTGACCGGCGTTAACCTTCAGCCCCAGGCTCGCCGCGTAGGTGGCCGCTTTGGCGATGCGCGCCAGCTCTTCCGCCTGCTCTTCATCGTTTTTGGCATCGGCATAGCAGCCGGTGTGAATTTCGATATACGGCGCGCCCACGTCGGCTGCCGCTTTAATCTGGGTAAAATCGGCGTCAATAAACAGAGAAACCAGGATACCGGCATCCGCCAGGCGCTTGCAGGCATCGCGCATTTTCTCGAGCTGACCCGCCACATCCAGACCCCCTTCGGTGGTCACTTCCTGACGTTTTTCCGGCACCAGGCAGCAGAAGTGCGGCTGCGTCTCGCAGGCAATCGCCAGCATCTCTTCCGTGACCGCCATCTCCAGATTCATACGGGTGTCCAGCGTCTGGCGCAGAATGCGCACGTCGCGATCGGTGATGTGGCGACGGTCTTCACGCAGGTGAACGGTAATGCCGTCGGCGCCAGCCTGTTCGGCGATAAACGCCGCCTGAACCGGATCGGGATACGCCGTACCGCGCGCATTACGCAGCGTGGCGATGTGATCGATGTTGACGCCTAACAGTAATTCAGCCATGACAATCCTCGGTTTTCTTTTCGATTCTGTGGTCTAACGTTTCGGCACAAACTGCCTGAATAATTCGCGGCTCTTTAAGGGCTTGCCGCCAAGATACGGCTTGAGGGCAATCCGGGTAAAGCGTTTTGCTGCGCGCAGGGTGTCCCGATCGGGAAACTCGCGCTCATACAGCGCCCGGAGCTGGCGCCCGGTAAAGGTGCTGTTGTCGATCACGATGCTGGCAATAAAGCCCTTTTCTTCGCGGTAGCGGTAGGTCATGGTGTCTTCAACTTCGTCACCGCTGCCCGCACAGTGCAGAAAATCGACCCCGTACCCAAGATGGCCCAGCAGCGCCAGTTCAAAACGCCGCAAGGCGGGTTCGGGCGTGTCGGTTGCGCCAGCCAGCGCCTGGATACAGTGCAGATAATCGAAGAAAAGTTCAGAGAAGCGGGTCTCATGTTCAAGAACCCGTGAGATGAGTTCGTTGACGTACAGACCGCTGTAGAGCGTGATGCCGGAGAGAGGAAGCGCCAGGGAGACGGCTTCGGCGCTGCGCAGGGTTTTCACTTCCCCTCGCCCACTGAAGCGCACCAGCAGCGGCGTGAAGGGCTGTAAGGCACCTTTCAGATTAGAACGTTTGGAACGTGCGCCTTTCGCAACAAGGCGCACGCGGCCAGACTCTTCCGTGAAGACGTCCAGCATCAGGCTGGTTTCGCTCCAGGGACGACTATGCAGGACGAAGGCGCGCTGCCATCCTTCCATATGCGCGTCGTCTTGGTTTACTGGTCTTCGCCGTAACCGAGGCTGCGCAGCGCACGCTCATCATCGGCCCAGCCAGATTTCACTTTCACCCACAGTTCGAGGTGAACCGGCGCTTCGAACATCTCCATCATGTCCTTACGGGCTTCAATACCGATGGTTTTGATCTTGGCGCCTTTGTTGCCGATCACCATCTTCTTCTGACCTTCGCGCTCAACGAGGATCAGGCCGTTGATGTCGTAGCCGCCGCGCTCGTTGCTCTGGAAACGCTCGATCTCCACCGTTACGGAGTATGGCAGTTCGGCGCCCAGGAAACGCATCAGCTTTTCACGGATGATTTCAGACGCCATAAAGCGCTGAGAACGATCGGTAATGTAGTCTTCCGGGAAGTGGTGAATCGCTTCCGGCAGATGCTTACGTACGATGCCCGCGATGGTGTCCACGTTCAGGCCGGTCTCAGCAGACAGCGGCACGATGTCGAGGAAGTTCATCTGGCTACCGAGCCACTGCAGATGCGGCAGCAGGTCGGCCTTTTCCTGCACGTTGTCAACTTTGTTGACCGCGAGGATGACCGGCGTTTTGCCGTCACGCAGCTTGTTCAGCACCATCTCGTCGTCCGGCGTCCAGCGGGTGCCTTCAACAACGAAAATCACCAGCTCCACGTCGCCAATCGAGCTGCTCGCCGCCTTGTTCATCAGACGGTTGATGGCGCGCTTCTCTTCCATGTGCAGGCCCGGGGTATCGACGTAGATCGCCTGATACGCGCCTTCAGTATGGATGCCGACGATGCGGTGACGCGTGGTCTGCGCCTTACGCGAGGTGATTGAAATCTTCTGCCCAAGCAGATTATTCAACAGGGTGGATTTGCCAACGTTCGGACGTCCGACGATGGCAATAAATCCGCAATAGGTTTTGTCTTCGCTCATTCCAGCTCCAGCATTTTTAACGCCTGTTCGGCGGCAGCCTGTTCAGCCTTACGACGGCTTGAACCCGTGCCCACCACCGGTTCACTCAGGCCACTGACCTGGCAATGGATGGTAAATTCCTGATCGTGCGCTTCGCCACGGACCTGCACCACCAGATAAGATGGCAGCGGCAGATGGCGACCCTGCAAATATTCCTGCAGACGCGTTTTCGGATCTTTTTGTTTATCGCCCGGGCTAATTTCGTCCAGACGGGTCTGATACCAGTTGAGGATCAGCTTTTCGACGGTCTGGATATCGCTGTCCAGGAACACACCACCAATTAATGCTTCGACCGTATCGGCAAGAATAGATTCACGACGGAAGCCGCCGCTTTTCAGTTCACCCGGCCCAAGACGCAGACATTCGCCCAGCTCAAATTCGCGCGCGATTTCCGCAAGGGTATTACCCCGAACCAGCGTGGCACGCATGCGGCTCATATCACCTTCATCCACGCGCGGGAAGCGATGATAAAGCGCATTCGCAATCACGAAACTTAAAATAGAGTCGCCTAAAAACTCGAGGCGCTCATTATGTTTGCTGCTGGCACTGCGGTGGGTTAATGCCTGTTGCAACAACTCCTGATGATGAAAAGTGTAGCCCAGCTTCCGTTGAAGCCGATTAATTACGATGGGGTTCATGCGATACCAATAAATGAATGCGTCAAAAATGCAGCACACGAAACCGACCTGAGAAAACCAACGCGGTTTCGTGTGCCGTGGCACCCTTGCAGGGCCAACCTTAAACTTCGGGGGAATATTCTATACACAACGACAGGGGATGTCGTTAGTTCAAAGAGATTTATCGGTGAAATAATTCGTGTAGCCGCGTTAATTAGCGGCTACACGTTCAATTAACGAGAATTAATGGATTCCGCCAATACGATTCAGGCGTACGCCGGTCGGCCATTCGCCTTCCTGCTTCTCAAAACTCATCCAGATTGCGGTGGCTTTACCCACCAGATTCGCTTCCGGCACAAAGCCCCAGTAACGGCTGTCCGCACTATTATCGCGGTTGTCACCCATCATGAAGTAATGGCCTGGCGGTACAATCCAGCTCGCCAGCTGCTGGCCCGGCTGGCGATAGTACATCCCCACCTGATCCTGCGCGATGGGCACGGTGAGGATACGGTGCGTCACGTCGCCCAGCGTCTCTTTGCGCTCAACCAGACGGATGCCGTTCTCTTTGGTTTCGCCTTTCGGTACCTGGAAGAATCCGCTGGTCGCTTCGCCGCCGTTACGACGTGCAAAGGTCTGCACAAAATCACTTGGCTCAACGTTTGAGTAGGTGATTGGCAGCGCGTTTTCACATGCGGTACCGGAGCTGCAGCCCGGCTGAACGGTGACTTCTTTTGCAACCGGATCGTAGGTGACTTTGTCACCAGGCAGACCTACCGCGCGCTTGATGTAGTCCAGGCGCGGATCTTCCGGATATTTGAACACCACGATGTCGCCACGTTTCGGATGACCGGTTTCGATCAGCGTTTTCTGGTAGATAGGATCTTTGATGCCGTAGGCAAACTTCTCCACCAGAATAAAATCACCAATCAGCAGCGTTGGCATCATTGAACCGGACGGGATCTGGAAGGGCTCGTAAATAAACGAACGCACCACCAGCACAATCGCCAGCACCGGGAATACCGACGCGCCCGTTTCCAGCCAGCCCGGTTTCGGGCCGACTTTCTTCAGGGTTTTCGCGTCCAGCTGGTCACCGGTGGCTGCCTGTGCGGCAGCCTGACGTTCACGACGTTTTGGGGCGAAGATAAACTTATCCAGACACCACAGCAGACCTGTCACCAGGGTAGCAATGACCAGGATCAGGGCAAACATGTTCGCCATGCCAACTCCTTAGGGTTATTTGCCGTCTTTACCAACATGAAGAATGGCAAGGAATGCTTCCTGCGGCAGCTCGACGTTACCGACCTGCTTCATACGCTTCTTACCTTCTTTCTGCTTCTGCAGCAGCTTTTTCTTACGGCTGACGTCACCGCCATAGCACTTCGCCAGAACGTTTTTACGCAGCTGTTTCACGGTGGAGCGCGCGATAATGTGGTTGCCAATAGCCGCCTGAATCGCGATATCGAACTGCTGACGCGGGATCAGATCTTTCATCTTCTCAACCAGCTCGCGGCCACGGTACGGCGCATTATCGTTGTGGGTGATCAGCGCCAGCGCATCCACACGCTCGCCGTTGATCAGCACGTCCACGCGCACCATGTTAGAAGCCTGGAAGCGCTTGAAGTTGTAGTCCAGTGACGCATAGCCACGGGAGGTGGACTTCAGACGGTCGAAGAAATCGAGGACCACTTCCGCCATCGGGATTTCGTAGGTCAGCGCCACCTGGTTACCGTGGTAAACCATGTTGGTCTGCACGCCGCGCTTCTCAATACACAGCGTAATGACGTTACCCAGGAACTCCTGCGGCAGCAGCATGTGACACTCGGCAATCGGCTCACGCAGCTCGTGAATGTTGTTCAGCGGCGGCAGCTTGGACGGGCTATCGACGTAGATCACTTCTTTCGAGGTGGTTTCAACTTCATACACTACCGTCGGTGCCGTGGTGATCAGGTCCAGATCGTATTCACGCTCCAGACGCTCCTGAATGATCTCCATGTGCAGCAGACCGAGGAAGCCACAGCGGAAGCCGAAGCCCAGCGCCGTTGAGCTTTCTGGCTCGTAGAACAGGGAGGCATCGTTCAGGCTCAGCTTACCGAGCGCATCACGGAAGTTTTCATAGTCGTCAGAGCTGACCGGGAACAGGCCCGCGTAAACCTGCGGCTTCACCTTTTTGAAGCCTGGCAGCGCTTTATCTGCCGGGTTACGCGCACCAGTCAGGGTATCGCCCACCGGCGCGCCGAGGATGTCTTTAATAGCACAAACCAGCCAGCCTACCTCGCCGCACGTCAACTCGGTACGGTCAACCTGTTTTGGCGTGAAGATACCCAGACGGTCAGCGTTGTAGACCTGCCCGGTACTCATCACCTTAATTTTGTCGCCTTTACGCATGGTGCCGTTTTTAATACGCACCAGCGAGACAACGCCCAGGTAGTTATCGAACCAGGAGTCGATAATCAGCGCCTGCAGCGGGGCATCCGGATCGCCTTCCGGGGCCGGAATATCACGCACCAGGCGTTCCAGCACGTCGGTCACGCCGACGCCGGTTTTTGCGGAGCAGCGCACCGCATCGGTCGCGTCAATGCCGACGATATCTTCAATCTCTTCCGCCACGCGCTCAGGATCGGCGGCAGGCAGGTCGATCTTGTTCAGAACCGGCACAACTTCGAGATCCATTTCCATCGCGGTGTAGCAGTTTGCCAGGGTCTGGGCTTCTACGCCCTGCCCGGCATCCACCACCAGCAGCGCGCCTTCACAGGCCGCAAGCGAGCGTGAAACCTCATAGGAGAAGTCAACGTGGCCTGGGGTGTCGATAAAGTTCAGCTGATAGGTTTCGCCATCAGCCGCTTTGTAATCCAGCGTGACGCTCTGCGCCTTGATGGTGATACCACGTTCGCGTTCCAGGTCCATGGAGTCCAGAACCTGGGCTTCCATTTCACGATCAGACAGGCCACCGCAAATCTGGATAATACGGTCAGACAGCGTCGACTTACCGTGGTCAATGTGAGCAATGATCGAAAAGTTACGTATGTTCTTCATATAGTTAAATAATTATGCCTTACGAATTCCTGGAGGCCGCTGTTCTTAGCCTGACGTTTTTCAGTGCGAAAACGCAGCATTCTACACTACATCCTCGCTACCTGGAAATGCACTTAGAGACAGGTATAGCGTGAAGAAAGGACGTTTTCTGTTTTAGGGTGTAAAAAATGATAAAGCCCGATGGATCACCGGGCCTCAGAAGAGAGCGTTTCAACACGAAGCTGATCGGGTGCCAGCCCTACGCTAAGAATGACTGGCTGCCACTCGTCGCGCGCGGCAAGCGTCGGAGAGAGGCCTTTGGCCAGCCAGAACCCTCCTACGCCGCCCAAAGCGGCCCCGCACATGGCGGCCACATCGGTACCGAACAGCATCTGGAAAATGCCGCCCACGATAAACAGCCCGACCAGCGGAGAGAGATACACCAGCATGGCGGAACTGAGCAGGCTGCCTTCCGCAATACCCAGCTCAACCTTCTGCCCCGCCATCAGCGGCTGTTCGCTTGGCACAGAAATGGTGTGCGAGGTTTGCGGCCCGAGCTTATTCAGCACGCGGCTACCGCAGCCGGCGCGGGATGCGCAGCTATTACATGAGGCTTTGACATCGCAGCTCACCAGCGCAATGCCGTTCTGCCACGAGACGACCGTCGCCCACTCTTTGATCATTGTGCAGCCCTGAATTTAATACTGTCGGAAATGCGCTTCGCCGTTTGCGGAGGGAGTTCACCCACAATGGTAATCTCGGCGTTGTCGCGTACCGTGGTACTCACCGTACGGCGCCCGGTACGCAGCATCTGCTCAGCGCTGTTTGCCGTTGCGCGATTGATGTTTACGGAGAAGCTGAACAGGCCGTCGGAATAAAGGCGCGATTCCACCGGCGTTTCAATGGTTGGCAGCTGACGACGGCTGCTGGACACCTCGCTAAACCCCTGTGGGATCCAGGCAGGTACCCAGTTGAAATTAACGGAATCTCCGGCAGGAACAGAAAGCAGCGGCGGCAGGCTGGCCTTCGCCAGGTTCTGCATGCTGTTGCCAACCTGATTGTTCACGCTGAAGGAGATCACGCGGAACTGCTCCAGCGTTTCACCGTCGCGGTCGAGGAGGTCAACACGCATGGGGAGTTTGGTTTCGGCGTCAATCCAGACGATATAGCTGTAGCGCGTACCATCGCGGGCGACAACGCGAATCACCTCGCACAGCCTGTCCGCGATGCGCGTACGCCCTACCGAGATAAAATCGTAGTAAGGGGCAAGCCGTTTGAAATCGGTGTAAATGAGCGACGGCAGAGAATCAACGATATAGTCGCCATTCAGCGTAAAGGGCTCCAGGCCGGGCTCGAAATAGCTGATTTCGTTACCACGCTGGACAACTTCACGACGCGGGCCATCCATCTGTAAAAGCTGGGCGAGCGGCTGGTTATCAAGACGGGCATGACGATAGCGTAACGACTCGACGCCCTGCTTATTGATGCTGATAAATGCCAACTCGTAGTTGAGTGACTGGCTGGCCAGATTCATTTGCTGCAACAACGCCCCGGATGAAACATCAGCCGAGGCGTTGGCAGAGAAGAACAGGCTACCCGCCATCAGAGACATGGCGAACCAAAGTTGCTTCATTACTGCGATTGCGTTCCTAAAGTTTGGTTTCCGGGCACCTGCACAGCGGCTTGCTGTGTCTGCGCCTGCTCAAACTGAAGCTGTTCAGAGTGCAGACGACGCTGCAGCTCGTAATCCTGCAACATCGCATTAATGCGACGGCGCTGCTCCTGAACCTGCTGTTGCTGACCGCCGCTGGCGGAAGCATCGGCCGGAACACCCAGGCTTACCGGGCTGGCTTTGCCCATCATCGGCAGTGTGTTAAACACTGGCGCTTCTTGCTGCTGATTAGTTTCAGACTGAGTATTATAGTGCTGGACGCCAACGATAACTGCAAGCGATACGCATGCAGCCACACCCATTTGGGTAAGCTGGCTGGCCCACGGGCGCACCTTTTGCCAGAACGGCATTTTCTGCCACTGGTGAGGCGCGGGTTGAGCTTCAGGAATCAGCGGGGTGGTCTGATGAACAGGCTCATTCTCAATTGCCGCCATGACGCGGGCTGAGATATCGAAATGGAGAACCTCGCCGGTATCACCGCGAAGGGTGTCACGGATGAGATGGTAACTCTCCCAGGTCTCTTGCATTTCGGGTGAATGAGACAGCTCGTTGAGCAGTTCACTATCCACCGTTTCACCATCCATTAAAGCGGAAAGTTTTTCTTTCTGCATGCCTAATACCTTTTCCAGTATCCCGCTATCGTCAACGCCTGATAAGCGGTTGAACTTTATTATCAATAGCTTCTCGCGCACGGAAAATTCGTGAACGTACCGTGCCGACCGGACAATCCATGATAGCGGCTATCTCTTCATAGCTCAGACCATCCAGCTCCCGTAACGTAATTGCCATGCGTAAATCTTCCGGGAGCGACTCGATCGTGCGAAAAACGATTTGTCTCAGTTCTTCTGACAACATTAAGTTCTCAGGGTTCGAAATTTCTTTCAATGCGCCGCCACTTTCATAATTTTCGGCGTCGATTGCGTCCACATCACTTGAAGGCGGACGACGGCCCTGAGCGACCAGATAATTCTTTGCCGTATTGACCGCAATACGGTACAGCCAGGTATAAAAAGCACTATCTCCCCGGAAAGAATCCAGCGCGCGATAGGCCTTAATGAAAGACTCTTGCACCACATCAGGCACATCGCCTGACGGTACATAGCGGGAAACCAGGCTCGCCACCTTATGCTGGTAGCGCACCACCAGTAGGTTAAAGGCTTTCTGATCTCCCTTCTGGACCCGTTCAACCAGGACCTGGTCCGTTAACTGCTCGCTCATCCGAGGTAATGTCTCCCCAAACCTAAATTCCACGCGTTATCGAAACGCCACTCTAAAAATACCGCACTTTGAGCAAGCACCGATTTAGAGTGTCCGATCGTCAATAAGTTCCGTAACGCCTTTGTTTTTGTTCATCGCGCCGCAGACTGTTCATTTTCTCTCATTATAAGTCTGTTCACGATACGCACCACTTTCTGACAAGAAACATCTTTTTTCCCGCCAGAAGAGTAACGCAACACAGGCATTATTTCACCACAAAATCTGACGCTAACGATCTGCTTCGCAAAATAATTTCACTCATTTAGCCTCCGTTTACCTCTTCCTGCGAGTTTAGTCATTGCAACAGCCTTTAAAAAAAACGTGCGATAAATCGCACTCAGGTGCTATTCTGACCCAACACTGTTTAGTAAATTAAACAACCATCATGAACACAACACCTGAACTGCATTGTGATGTCCTGATCATCGGCAGCGGGGCTGCCGGTCTTTCTCTGGCGCTGCGCCTCGCGGAGCATCAAAACGTTATCGTTCTGAGTAAAGGACCGATAAGTGAAGGCTCTACATTTTATGCCCAGGGCGGGATTGCCGCCGTGTTTGACGAGACGGACAGCATTGCGTCCCACGTAGAAGATACGCTGATTGCCGGTGCCGGGATCGTGGATCCTCACGCCGCAGAGTTTGTCGCCAGCAATGCCCGTCACTGCGTTCAGTGGCTCATCGACCAGGGCGTCTTATTCGATACGCAGGTTCACCCCAACGGTGAAGAGAGCTACCACCTGACGCGCGAAGGCGGTCATAGCCACCGCCGCATCCTGCACGCCGCAGATGCCACCGGTAAAGCAGTGGAGACCACGCTGGTTGGCAAGGCGCTGAGTCATCCAAATATACGGGTGCTTGAACGAAGCAATGCCGTTGACCTGATTATCTCCGACAAAATTGGCCTGCCGGGCACGCGTCGCGTAGTGGGGGCGTGGGTCTGGAACCGCAATAAAGAGAAGGTGGAAACCTGCCGGGCGAAGGCGGTGGTGCTGGCGACGGGCGGTGCCTCAAAAGTGTATCAGTACACCACGAATCCGGACATTGCCTCCGGCGACGGCATCGCGATGGCCTGGCGCGCCGGCTGTCGGGTGGCGAACCTTGAGTTCAATCAGTTTCACCCAACCGCCCTGTTCCACCCTCAGGCGCGCAACTTCCTGCTGACGGAGGCCCTGCGCGGTGAAGGCGCCTATCTGAAACGCCCTGACGGCACCCGCTTTATGCCCGACTTTGACGCCCGGGGTGAACTGGCGCCGCGCGACATCGTGGCCCGCGCCATCGACCATGAAATGAAGCGTCTTGGGGTGGACTGTATGTATCTCGATATCAGCCATAAGCCAGCCGAGTTCATTCGCCAGCATTTCCCGATGATTTACGAAAAGCTGCTCACGCTTGGCATTGATTTAACGCGCGATCCGGTGCCCATTGTGCCAGCCGCCCACTATACCTGCGGTGGCGTCATGGTTGACGATCATGGACATACTGATGTGGATGGCCTGTATGCTATCGGTGAGGTCAGCTATACCGGGCTGCACGGCGCGAACCGTATGGCCTCGAACTCACTGCTTGAGTGTCTGGTCTACGGCTGGTCTGCCGCTGAAGACATCATCAGGCGCATGCCCTACGCTCGCGAGACAGAGCGCCTGCCCGCCTGGGATGAAAGCCGCGTTGAGAATCCGGACGAGCTGGTCGTGATCCAGCACAACTGGCATGAGCTGCGGCTGTTTATGTGGGACTACGTGGGGATCGTGCGCACCACGAAACGTCTGGAACGCGCGTTGCGCCGCATTACCATGCTGCAGCAGGAGATTGATGAGTATTATGCCAATTTCCGCGTATCCAATAATCTGCTGGAGCTGCGCAATCTGGTACAGGTTGCCGAGCTGATCGTTCGCTGCGCGATGATGCGTAAGGAGAGCCGCGGATTGCACTATACCCTCGACTACCCGAATCAGCTTGCTGAGTCCGGCCCGTCAATCCTCGCTCCGCAGCTTTACATAAACAGATAAAACGCCTGGGTCAGGGCAGTGTAATCTTCGGAATAACGCTGGTCTGGCCCACGGATCACCATCCGGTCATTAAAGCATTCACCCTCTTTTGGCGAGAGCGCCAGCAGCACGCGGTGCGGCAGTCGGCCTTCCGTATCGGAAATATCGGTACGCAGACGCAGCGTCCAGCCGATCTCCTGCGCGATACCGATGAACGTGTTGCCGGTGCTCTCTGGCAGGACCACGCAGAAAAAGCCGTCCTCGGAGATGAGTTCTGCCGCACTGGTGAGCAGCGCCTTATGATCGAGAGAGCCGGTATAACGCGCCTGTTCACGCTCAGGGGAACCGCACTCAACGCCGGGCGCGTAGTAAGGCGGGTTGCTGACGATCAGATCGTAACGTGACGTTTGCTCCGGTGCCCAGGCAAGCACATCTGCGCATTCCACTCTCATTCGGGCCGCCCAGGGAGATTCGGCCATATTGTCACTCGCCTGCTCTGCGGCCTGTACATCCAGCTCGACGGCATCAATGGTGACATGTTCTTCCGTACGCTGCGCCAGCATCAACGCCACCAGCCCGCTGCCGGTACCGATATCAAGAATACGCTTAACGCCTGCGACAGGTGCCCACGCGCCCAGTAAAATACCGTCGGTACCGACCTTCATGGCACAGCGATCGTGAGCGACAAAAAATTGTTTAAACGTAAAACCATCGCGGCGCAGCTGCGCTTTGAGTTGAGACATGTCAGAGCAACCTTCTAAGTGAAACTGGAGTAGCATAGGGGAAAGCGAAGTGGCCGAAAAGCGATATCCATACAAACAGATGAAGATTACAGCCGTAACGTCTATAATCAGCGCCCCACACAGAGGTAGAACATGACTGTAACGACTTTTTCCGAACTTGAACTCGATGAAAGCCTGCTCAATGCACTTGAGAGCAAAGGCTTTACACGCCCGACCGCCATTCAGGCAGCGGCCATCCCGCCTGCGCTTGAGGGCCGCGATGTGCTCGGTTCTGCGCCAACCGGCACGGGGAAGACAGCAGCCTATTTGCTGCCTGTGTTGCAGCATCTGCTCGACTTTCCGCGTAAAAAATCTGGCCCGCCGCGTATTTTAATCCTGACGCCTACGCGCGAGCTGGCCATGCAGGTTGCCGATCACGCGCGTGAACTCGCGGCAAATACCCATCTGGATATCGCCACCATCACCGGCGGCGTTGCGTACATGAACCACGCCGAAGTGTTCAGCGAAAACCAGGATATCGTCGTGGCAACGACGGGCCGCCTGCTGCAGTACATTAAAGAAGAGAACTTCGACTGCCGTGCGGTTGAAACGCTAATCCTCGACGAAGCCGACCGCATGCTGGACATGGGCTTCGCACAGGATATCGAGCATATTGCGGGTGAAACGCGCTGGCGTAACCAGACGATGCTGTTCTCTGCCACCCTCGAAGGGGAAGCGATTAAAGACTTCGCAGAGCGTCTGCTGGAAGATCCGGTGGAAGTATCGGCTACGCCGTCCACCCGCGAGCGTAAGAAGATCCACCAGTGGTACTACCGCGCGGATAACCTTGAGCACAAGGTTGAATTGCTGAAGCACCTGCTTAAGCAGGAAGATGCCCTGCGCACCATCGTGTTTGTACGTAAGCGCGAGCGCGTGCACGAGCTGGCTGAGATGCTGCGTAACGCCGGGATCAACAACTGCTATCTTGAAGGCGAGATGGCGCAGATCAAGCGTACCGAAGGCATTAAGCGTCTGACCGACGGTCGCGTTAACGTGCTGGTTGCGACAGACGTAGCCGCACGCGGGATCGACATCCCTGACGTCAGCCACGTCATTAACTTCGATATGCCGCGCAGCGGCGATACCTACCTGCACCGTATTGGCCGCACCGGCCGCGCGGGCCGCAAAGGGATTGCGATTTCACTGGTTGAAGCGCATGACTACCTGCTGCTGCAGAAAATTGGCCGCTACGTTGATGAGCCGCTGAAAGCGCGCGTTATTGATGGCCTGCGTCCAACCACGCGTGCACCGAGTGAAAAAATGACGGGCAAACCGTCCAAGAAAGCGCTCGCGAAACGTGCTGAGAGAAAAGAGAAAGAAAAAGAGAAGCCGCGCGTGAAGCAGCGCCACCGCGATACCAAGAATATTGGTAAGCGCCGGAAGCCAAGCTCTGCCGTACCAGAGACAAAAAGCGAAGAGTAAGAAAAAGCCGGGGATTTCCCCGGCTTTTTTATTCCCCCCGTAGCTGAAGCCTTACAGGCTTTCAGTAAAGGTACGGGCAATAACGTCGCGCTGCTGTTCTGGGGTCAGAGAGTTGAAGCGAACCGCATAGCCGGACACGCGAATGGTCAGCTGTGGGTATTTTTCTGGATGCTCAACCGCGTCCATCAGCGTTTCGCGACGCAGAACGTTTACGTTCAGGTGCTGACCCCCTTCCACGCGCACTTCCGGCTGCACTTCCATAGGAACTTCACGGTACTCGATTTCGCCCAGCTTGCTCACCGGCACGATTTCATCTTCGGCAAAACCCGCTTTTGCGACGACGCAGCGCGCTTCGTTCTTCTCGCTGTCCAGCAGCCAGAAAGAGTTGAGCAGATCGTCATTTGCAGCTTTAGTAATCTGGATACCTGTAATCATGTGTTGCCTCCCTAGGCTACCTTAACTGATGTCGGCCTCTCGCGGCCAATTGGTAAAACCATTGTTTCTTGTGTGTATATATATCATTCACACCCCGGTGATTTATTGATTTAAATCAACAAAAATACCAACCACATAAAGAGTGTGGTTTGAATTTATTGTTTTAGATCAATTTAACCACCTTACCAATTCAACTTACCTCGTATCTTTTCAAAATAAATTTAGCCACTTAGCGCGCATTTCAGCGCGTAATTTTGCTCACCGGGGTTAAACAGGTAAGCTAGGCACAGATTGAGATTCGCAGGAGAGCGAGATGACGACACCTTTAACCTGGCATGACGTGCTGGCAGAAGAAAAGCAGCAGCCCTATTTTATCAATACGCTCAGCACCGTTGCGGCTGAGCGTCAGTCCGGACAGACGATTTACCCGCCGCAGAAAGACGTGTTCAACGCCTTTCGCTACACCGAACTGAGCGATGTTAAAGTGGTCATTCTGGGTCAGGATCCCTACCACGGCCCGGGGCAGGCGCATGGTCTGGCGTTTTCCGTTCGTCCCGGCGTGGCAATCCCCCCTTCTCTGCTTAACATGTATAAAGAGCTTGAGGGAACCGTGCCCGGGTTTACCCGGCCAAATCACGGCTACCTGGAAAGCTGGGCGCGCCAGGGCGTGCTGTTACTGAATACGGTGCTTACCGTACGGGCGGGCCAGGCGCACTCGCACGCCAGCCTGGGCTGGGAGACGTTCACCGATAAAGTCATCAGCCTCATCAACGCCCATCGGGAAGGGGTGGTGTTTTTACTCTGGGGATCGCACGCGCAGAAGAAAGGGGCGATTATCGACCGCCAGCGTCATCACGTGCTGAAAGCGCCGCACCCGTCACCGCTGTCTGCACACCGCGGTTTCTTTGGCAGTAATCATTTTGTTCTGGCGAATGAGTGGCTGGAAAAACGGGGCGAAACGCCGATTGACTGGATGCCTGTGCTACCGGCAGAGAGCGAGTAGGATTTGAATGTGCCGGGTCAGGCCCGGCACATAAGAGACTTAGGCCTTATTCTGACGCCACCATTCGGCCAGCAGTACGCCGGTTGCAACGGATACGTTCAGACTTTCCACATTGCCCGTCCCATCGATTGAGACGCTCAGATCCGCACTCGAGAGCGCCGCATCAGACAGACCATCGCGTTCCTGGCCCAGTACCAGCACCATCTTGCGTGGCAGCGTCGCCTTAAACAGCGGGGTACCGGCATGGCTCGAGGTGGTCACGATGGAATAGCCCGCTTTACGGAACTGCTCAAGGGCGTCCAGCACGCTGTCGCCGGTGATCGGCTGTACGTGCTCGGCTCCGCCTTCCGCAGTACGGATCGCAGCACCGGATTCCAGCAGCGCGGCATCCTGCAACAGCACGCCTTTCACGCCAAAGTGCGCGCAGCTGCGCATCATCGCGCCCAGGTTGTGCGGGTTGCCCACATCTTCCAGCGCCAGCACGCAGTCATCGGCATCCGCCTGGCTGACCCACTGCTGTACGGTCGTGCCGTTACGTTTTTTGATCAGGAAGCAGACGCCGCCGTGGTGTTCAGTGCCGGAGGCTTTGGTCAGCTCGGCATCATCCACAACGTGATAGGCTTTGCGGTTCGCGGCCATCCAGCGCAGCGCTTCTTTGAAGCGCGGGGTCACGCTCTGGATAAACCAGGCGCGGACGATACACTCAGGACGGCTCTGGAACAGCGCCTGGCAGGCGTTTTCACCGTACACGCGGGTCTCTTCCGCACGCTGGCGGCGCAGCACTTCCGGATCGATAAAGCTTTTACCGCTGATACCGCCGTGATCGGCTTTTTCCGGCGTCTCATCGCCAGGGGCGCGAGAAACGGTGCGCCACGGGGAAGCGTTATCACGTGAGAAGTCATCACGGGGGCGATCGTCACGTGGACGGTCACTGCGTGGGCGGTCGGAGCGAGGACGGTCATCGCGTTTGCGATCGTCACGTTTGCGGTCATCACCGCGGGTATTTCTGTCATCGCGGGCGGGGCGACGGCCACCGTCTGCACGAGAAGACGCCGGACGCCCGCCACCTTTTCCAGTACGCGGATTTTGGGTGCGTTTATCAGAGTCATCATCACTGCGGACATACATCACTTTGACCTTGCCGCTTTTGTTTTTCATTTCGTCGTTCATGCTTTTCTCCACCAGCGCTGCGCGAAGCGCGCAGATTACCCGATGTGCCAGCGCATAGCCATAATTTCGTACAAAAGCCTGCGACTATTGTTCTCATTGAATAAAACGCATTGTTGTTTCAAACAGGCTCATTGATAATATGTAACATATTAGAAACATTATTGGCGTTTTGCCGCCGTCCCGCGGCTCTATCAGAGGTTAGTTATGAATACCGTATGTGCCAACTGTCAGGCTCTTAACCGCATTCCGGACGATCGGATGGAAGATGGTGCGAAATGCGGACGTTGCGGCCATGAATTGTTTGATGGCGATGTCATTAACGCGACGGGTGCTACGCTGGACAAACTCCTCAAGGACGATCTGCCCGTCGTGGTCGACTTCTGGGCGCCATGGTGCGGCCCATGCCGAAGCTTCGCGCCGATCTTTGAAGACGTGGCCGAAGAGCGCAGCGGAAAGATACGTTTCGTTAAGGTCAACACGGAAGCCGAGCCCGAACTGAGCGCCCGTTTTCGCATTCGCAGCATTCCAACCATTATGATTTTCAAAAATGGTGAGGTGATCGATATGCTCAACGGCGCGGTGCCTAAAGCGCCTTTTGAGAGCTGGTTAAACGAGTCGCTGTAACATTCACGGGGCACATCTTGTGCCCCGCTCCCGCCTCTGCGAAAATAGGGTTTTTCCTGCATTTCGCCCATGACTGATAACGCCGTTCTTCAATTACGCGCCGAACGCCTTGCGCGCGCCACCCGACCGTTCCTCGCCCGGGGTAACCGTATTCGCCGCTGTCAACGCTGCCTGCTGCCGCTGAAGGTTTGCCTGTGCGAGACGCTGGCCCCAAGTACGGCGGAGAGTCGTTTTTGTCTGGTCATGTTCGATACCGAGCCGATGAAGCCCAGCAATACGGGGCGTCTTATCGCCGATATTCTGCCGGATACCGCGGCGTTCCAATGGTCCCGTACGGAGCCGCCTCAGGCCCTGCTCGACCTGGTGACCAACCCGGACTATCAGCCGATGGTCGTTTTCCCCGCGTCATATGCAGGTGACGATCGCCAGGTGCTTTCGGCCCCGCCATCCGGTAAGCCGCCGCTATTTATTATGCTGGACGGCACCTGGACTGAAGCGCGAAAAATGTTTCGCAAAAGCCCGTATCTCGACGCGCTGCCGGTGATTTCCGTCGATCTTTCCCGCGTTTCCGCCTACCGCCTGCGTGAAGCGCATGCTGACGGGCAATACTGCACCGCCGAAGTGGCCATTGCCCTTCTGGATTTAGCGGGAGATACCGCTGCGGCTGGCGCCCTGGGCAACCATTTCTCATGCTTCCGGGAGCGCTATCTGGCGGGAAAAACCGTTCATAAGGGCAGCGTCACAGCACTCGAGCCAGAAAGCGTTTAAAATCATCAGGTCGCTTGCATTCACAGGAGGCCTGCATGAGCCAGCGAGGGTTAGAAGCGCTACTTCGTCCTAAATCCATTGCCGTTATCGGCGCATCAATGAAACCGGATCGCGCTGGCTATCTGATGATGCGCAACCTGCTGGCCGGCGGTTTTAATGGCCCCGTCATGCCCGTCACGCCGGCGTATAAGGCGGTTCAGGGGGTGCTGGCATGGCCTGATGTAGCGAGCCTGCCCTTCGTACCGGACCTTGCTGTCCTCTGTACAAACGCAAAGCGTAACCTGGAACTGCTGGAATCACTCGGCAAGAAGGGGTGTAAAACCTGCATTATTCTCTCGTCTCCGCCTGAACAGAAAGCCGAGCTTCTGGCCTGCGCCAGCCGCTATCAAATGCGCATCCTTGGGCCAAACAGTCTGGGGCTGCTCGCCCCCTGGCAGGGGCTGAACGCCAGTTTCTCGCCGGTGCCGATCCGCAAAGGCAAACTCGCGTTTATCTCGCAGTCGGCTGCGGTATCGAACACCATTCTCGACTGGGCGCAGCAGCGTGAAATGGGATTCTCCTACTTCATTGCCCTCGGCGACAGCCTGGATATCGACGTTGACGAGCTGCTGGATTTTCTGGCGCGCGACGGCAAAACCAGCGCGATCCTGCTTTATCTTGAGCACCTCAGCGACGCCCGACGATTTGTCTCGGCTTCGCGAAGCGCATCGCGCAATAAGCCGATCCTGGTGATCAAAAGCGGGCGCAGCCCTGCGGCGCAGCGTCTGCTGCATTCGCATTCCGGTATGGATCCCGCCTGGGATGCCGCCATTCAGCGCGCCGGTTTGCTGCGGGTACAGGACACGCACGAGCTTTTTTCCGCCGTTGAAACGCTCAGCCACATGCGTCCGTTGCGCGGCGAGAAGTTAATGATTGTCAGTAACGGTGCTGCCCCTGCCGCGCTCGCCCTTGATGAGCTGTGGCGACGCTTCGGCAAGCTGGCAACGCTGAGTGAAGAGACGCTGCAGCGCCTGAAAGACGCGCTTCCGGGCAGCGTGTCGCCCGGCAATCCGCTTGATTTGCGCGACGATGCCAGCAGCGATCGCTATATCAAGGCGATTTCCATTTTGCTGGATAGCCAGGATTTCGACGCGCTGATGATCATCCACTCCCCCAGCGCGGTCGCGCCGGGCAGCGAAAGCGCGCGTGCGCTCATTGAGGCCGTGCGCAATCATCCGCGAGGCAAATATGTCACCCTGTTGACCAACTGGTGCGGCGAGTTTTCTTCGCAGGAGGCGCGACGCCTGTTCAGCGAGGCCGGACTGCCAACCTACCGCACGCCGGAAGGTACCATCACCGCGTTTATGCATATGGTGGAATATCGCCGCAACCAGAAGCAGCTCCGCGAGACGCCCGCTTTGCCCGGCAACCTGACGGCAAACACCGTCGACGTTCACCGGCTGTTGCAGCAGGCTATTGAAGAGGGCGCAACGTCGCTGGATACGCATGAAGTCCAGCCGATTCTGGGCAGCTACGGGATGCAGACCCTGCCAACCTGGATCGCCAGCGACAGCGCTGAGGCCGTGCATATTGCCGAGCAGATTGGCTATCCGGTGGCCCTGAAGCTGCGATCTCCGGATATCCCACACAAGTCTGACGTTCAGGGGGTGATGCTCTACCTGCGGACGGCGGCAGAGGTCCAACAGGCAGCAGATGCCATTTTCGACCGGGTCAAAATGGCCTGGCCGCAGGCAAGGATCCACGGATTGCTGGTGCAAAGCATGGCAAACCGCGCTGGGGCGCAGGAATTAAGGGTGGTCGTTGAACACGATCCGGTCTTCGGCCCGCTCATTATGCTGGGGGAAGGCGGCATGGAGTGGCGTCCGGAGGAGCAGGCGGTCGTGGCGCTACCGCCGCTGAACATGAACCTGGCGCGGTATCTGATCATCCAGGCGATAAAAAGCAAAAAAATCCGTGGCCGGAGCGCGCTGCGTCCGCTTGATATTACCGGGTTAAGCCAGTTCTTGGTGCAGGTGTCTAACCTTATCGTGGATTGTGCCGAAATCCAGCGGCTGGACATTCATCCCCTGCTTGCCTCCGGCAATGAGTTTACGGCGCTGGACGTGACCCTGGATATCGCGCCATTCGAAGGTGACAGGGAGAGCCGCCTGGCGATCCGCCCCTATCCTCTCCAGCTGGAGGAGTGGGTCGAGATGAAAAATGGGGAGCGCGCCCTGTTCCGCCCTATTCTGCCGGAAGATGAGCCCCAGCTGCGGGCGTTTATCTCTCAGGTCACGAAAGAAGATCTTTATTATCGCTATTTTAGCGAAATCAACGAATTTACCCACGATGATTTAGCCAATATGACCCAGATCGACTACGATCGAGAAATGGCGTTTGTTGCCGTTCGTCGCAACGACGAGGGGGATGAGATCCTCGGCGTCACGCGTGCGATTTCTGACCCGGATAACGTCGATGCGGAGTTTGCCGTGCTGGTACGGTCCGATCTTAAAGGCCTGGGTCTGGGAAGACGACTGCTGGAAAAACTCATCAGTTATACGCGGGATCACGGATTATTACGCCTTAATGGCATTACTATGCCTAACAATCGCGGTATGGTGACCCTGGCGCGAAAACTTGGGTTTGACGTTGATATTCAGCTGGACGAAGGTATTGTGGCCTTGTCTCTCAGTCTGACATCAGCGGACAAACGCGAGTAAGCTACTGGAAATGTTACCCACTTTGGACGGGACTGGTGGTATCATTGTCCGCTTATGTTGTTTGCATGGTACAGACAACCCTTCAATGAACAGAGAAGAAACGCACTGTGATGTTGTCAAAATTTAAGCGTAATAAACATCAACAACACCTTGCTCAACTACCGAAGATTTCTCAGTCAGTTGATGATGTAGAGTTCTTTTACGCTCCCGCTCATTTTCGGGAGACGCTTCTGGAAAAGATTGCCAGCGCCACGCGACGCATTTGCATTGTGGCTCTGTATCTTGAACAGGATGAAGGCGGGCGCGCGATCCTGAACGCGCTCTATGAAGCCAAACGTCAGCGCCCGGAACTTGATGTTCGCGTGCTGGTAGACTGGCATCGCGCTCAGCGTGGACGCATTGGCGCTGCCGCGTCAAACACTAATGCTGACTGGTATTGCCGCACGGCGCAGGAAAACCCTGGCATTGACGTGCCTGTTTATGGCGTGCCGGTGAATACCCGTGAGGCGCTCGGCGTTCTTCACTTCAAGGGGTTTATCATTGATGACAGCGTGCTATACAGCGGGGCAAGTCTCAATGATGTTTACCTTCATCAGCTCGATAAATATCGCTACGACCGTTACCACCTGATCCGTAATCCGCAGATGGCCGATATCATGTTCAACTGGGTTGATAAAAATCTGGTTCATGGCCGTGGCGTTAATCGCCTTGACGATCCCGAGCGTCCTAAAAGCCCGGAAATCAAAAATGATGTTCGCGCCTTCCGCCAGGAGCTGCGTGATGCGGTCTATCATTTCCAGGGCGATGCGAACAACGAAGAGTTATCCGTTACTCCGCTGGTCGGGCTCGGCAAATCCAGCCTGCTGAACAAAACGATCTTCCATCTGATGCCGTGTGCGGAGCAGAAGCTCACCATCTGCACGCCGTACTTCAACCTTCCTGCCGTGCTGGTGCGCAATATCATTCAGCTGCTGCGCGAGGGTAAAAAAGTGGAAATCATCGTGGGTGATAAAACGGCAAACGACTTCTTCATTCCTGAAGATCAGCCGTTCAAAATCATCGGTGCGCTGCCTTACCTTTATGAGATTAACCTGCGCCGTTTCCTGAGCCGTTTACAGTATTACGTTAACACGGACCAGCTGGTTGTGCGCCTCTGGAAAGATGAAGACAACAGCTACCATCTGAAAGGAATGTGGGTCGACGATGAGTGGATGCTGCTGACCGGTAACAACCTTAACCCACGCGCGTGGCGACTGGATCTGGAAAACGCTATTCTGATCCATGACCCTCAGCATGAGTTAGCCGCACAACGTGAGCGCGAGCTGGAGCTGATTCGCACCCATACGACCGTGGTGAATCATTACCGCGAACTGCAGAGCATTGCCGATTATCCGGTGAAAGTGCGCAAGCTTATCCGCCGCTTACGTCGTATCCGTATCGACCGACTGATCAGCCGTATTCTGTAATGTCCAGGCCCTGTTACCCGCAGGGCTTTTTTATGGGGCCCGATGATGCGTATTCCTCTGTTACTGAGCTTCCTCTTCCTCAGCGGCTGTAGTCATATGGCTAACGATAGCTGGTCAGGACAGGATAAAGCCCAGCATTTCCTCGCTTCCGCGATGTTGTCCGCCGCTGGTAATGAATATGCGCAGCATCAGGGCTACAGCCGGGACCGCAGCGCGGCGATAGGGCTGATGTTCTCCGTAAGTCTTGGGGCATCAAAAGAGCTGTGGGATAGCCGCCCCGCAGGGAGCGGCTGGAGCTGGAAAGATTTCGCCTGGGATGTCGCCGGCGCAACGACCGGCTATGCCGTATGGCAGATGGCGCGCTATTAAAGTCTAATGCCTTTCCCTTTGCGATGCAGCATCAGGGAGACCACAAACGCCAGTGCGCCCATTATCGTTACGTACCAGAAGAATGTCGTTTCACTTCCCCATGATTTAAGCGACAACGCAACGTACTCCGCCGATCCGCCAAACAACGCATTAGCCACCGCATAAGAGAGCCCTACCCCTAACGCGCGAACCTGCGCCGGGAACATCTCGGCTTTCAGTATCCCACTGATAGAAGTATAGAAACTGACAATCACCATCGCCAGCATCACCAGCGCAAAGGCAGCATACGGGGAAGAGACATGCTGAAGCGCGGTCAAAATGGGGACGGTGCACAGCGCAGACAGCCCGCCAAATATCAGCATCGACGTACGTCGACCTATTTTATCCGAGAGCACACCGATAATGGGCTGTATGAGCATAAAGACAAACAGCGCCACGGTCATGACCACGCTGGCGACGTTTGCGTGCATGCCGGTGGTATTCACCAGATACTTTTGCATATAGGTGGTGAACGTGTAGAAACTCAGAGAACCACCCGCGGTAAAGCCGAGTACCATAAGGAAAGCCTTGCGGTTACGCCATAACCCTTTGAATGTTCCCGCCTCCTTCAGCGTTCTGACTTCCTTCTGAGAGGTCTCATCTAACTGACGGCGTAGCCAAAGTGCGACAACGGCCAGTACAGCCCCCATCGCGAAAGGAATTCTCCATCCCCAGGCATGGAGTTGTTCGTCCGTCAGGATCTGCTGCAGGATCACCACCACAAGAATGGCCAGCAGTTGACCACCAATCAGCGTGACGTACTGGAATGAGGCGTAAAAACCTTTACGCCCTTCCAGCGCAATCTCACTCATATAGGTCGCACTGGTACCGTATTCACCGCCTACCGATAACCCCTGGAATAAGCGGGCCAGTAAAAGTAGCGCCGGCGCCCAGGTACCAATCGATTCATATCCCGGTAAGCAGGCGATCACCAGAGAGCCAAAGCACATCATACACACCGAGATCAGCATCGAGGCCTTACGCCCGCGACGATCCGCAATGCGGCCAAACAGCCAGCCCCCGATGGGTCGCATCAAGAATCCTGCGGCAAATACCCCTGCCGTTTGAAGCAGCTGCGTTGTGGTGTTGCCGGAGGGGAAGAAGATATGTGCGAAGTAGAGTGAACAGAATGAGTAGACGTAAAAGTCGAACCATTCAACCAGATTCCCTGAAGAGGCGCTGACGATTGCCCATACCCTTCTTCGGGTATCACTGTTAGCCAGCGTCCCGTTTGATGTCATGCTTTCTGTCATTGTAATTATGCTCCTGCCATTAACAGCGGCGTATTGAGCCTAAGACTCAATTACCTCGTAAATGAAATGTTATAATTTTGTTATAAACAACATTGAGACAGCGATCACACATTCCATTAGCAGGATAAGGGATTCAGAGAAAGGTCAGAGAGAGAAAGCGCAAAGCAAAAAACCCCGCACCTTTCGGTACGGGGTTCTTCTTAATTGATGCCTGGCAGTTCCCTACTCTCACATGGGGAGACCCCACACTACCATCGGCGCTACGGCGTTTCACTTCTGAGTTCGGCATGGGGTCAGGTGGGACCACCGCGCTAAAGCCGCCAGGCAAATTCTGTTAATCTGTATCAGGCTGAAAATCGTGTCTCTTCGCCAAAACATCTTCGGCGTTGTAAGGTTAAGCCTCACGGTTCATTAGTATCGGTTAGCTCAACGCATCGCTGCGCTTACACACCCGACCTATCAACGTCGTCGTCTTCAACGTTCCTTCAGGAGACTTAAA
>NZ_JBLKDA010000017.1:0-114095 GCF_047530215.1 Enterobacter sp. 01-M-03-SI-ECC | reverse complement strand
GCGCTTTGCTTACCCGGCCTGCGTTCGGGGCCGTTGTAGGCCCGGTAAGCGCAGCGCCACCGGGCAAGCAGACGACTACGTAAACAACGCGTGCACGTTGTTTTGTTTGTAATTGAGCGTCGGGTGCAGTTCGTCGAGCTCAAACGACAGCGCCAGATAACGGGCGGCCATGAGGTCGGCAAAATGCGCTTTGATAAGCCCAAAAAGCATCTCACCCACGGCTTGCCGGCTCTCCAGGCTGCGCCCGGCACCAATCTTCAGCGTCATATGCACGAAGGCGTAATCGTGCCTGCCGTCCGCCATCTGCCAGGTGTCCAGCCAGTGGGCGCGGCTGCGGATACCGCCGATCGGGAAGATGCCGGTCGCGGCCAGCGCTTCGTTCACTTTGGCGAACAGCCCCGGCAGGTCGGCCTGCTCGCGGATGTTGTCGGTACATTCAGCAATAAAGTGCGGCATGGTGGCTCCTAAGCGGGCAGCGGGAAAACGGCGTTGACCTGGCCGGTGCCGGAGCTGGCGAACAGCTCGGTGAGAAACTCCACCTTGCCGTCGTATTTGTCCCAGCCGAGCATGCCCAGCAGCATCACCGTGTCGTGCATGTTGCCCTCGCCGTAGCAGTAGTCAGCGTATTCCGGCAGCATGCTGCAAAACTCTTTGAACTGGCCCTCGCGCCACAGCTTCACCACCCGCTCGTCCATCTGGCGGTCAAACTCGCGGGTGTAGCTGTTCATTCCTTCCTCGGCGCGCTGGTCGTCAATAAAGCGGTGCGACAGCGAGCCGCTGGCGAGCACCGCCACGGTACCGTCGTATTTTTCGATGGCGCTGACGATGGCCTCGCCCAGCCTGCGGCTGTCGGCGAAGTCGTGAACCGTGCAGAACGCCGAGATGGAGACCACCTTGAAGCGTTTATCCGCATTCATGTAGCGCATCGGCACCAGCGTGCCGTACTCCAGCTTCAGGCTCGGAATGTTGTGCGCCTTGGCGCGCACGCCACGCTTCACCGCCTCGTCGGCGATCAGCTGGCCGAGCGCCGGGTTGCCGTCGTAGTCGTAGGTCATGTCGCGGATAAAGTGCGGCAGCTCGTTGCTGGTGTAGACGCCCGAAAAATGGTCCGCACAGTTGATGTGGTAGGCGCTGTTCACCAGCCAGTGGGTGTCGAACACGATGATGGTGTCGACGCCCAGCTCCCGGCAGCGCTTGCTGATTTCTTTATGCCCGTCGATGGCCGACTGGCGGCAGCCGTGGTTTTTCCCCGGCAGCTCGGAGAGATACATCGACGGCACGTGGGTGATTTTTGCCGCTAACGCTAATGTACCCATGGTCAGATCCCCCACTTTGGAATCGGATGGTCGCCCATGGAGATGCAGACGTTCTTCATCTCCGCGAACACCTCGAAGCTGTACTCACCGCCCTCGCGGCCGGTGCCGGAGGCCTTCACGCCGCCAAACGGCTGGCGCAGGTCGCGCACGTTCTGGGTATTCACGAACACCATGCCCGCTTCGATATTGCGCGCCAGGCGCAGCACCTTGCTGACGTCCTGGGTCCAGATGTACGACGCCAGGCCGTACTCCACGTCGTTCGCCAGGCGAAGCCCTTCCGCTTCGTCCTTGAACGGCAGCAGGCAGGCCACCGGCCCGAAGATCTCCTCCTGCGCCACGCGCATGCGGTTATCGACGTCCGCCAGCACGGTCGGGCGCAGGAAGTTGCCGCCGCGAAGGTGCGCAGGCAGGTCGGCTGGTTTGTCCGGGCCGCCCGCCAGCAGGGTCGCGCCTTCCTCGATGCCGAGGCGAATATAGCCGGAGACTTTCTCCCAGTGCTGTTGGCTAATCAGCGCGCCAACCTGGGTGTTCGGATCGGTCGGGTCGCCCACGCGCAGGCGGCTGGCGCGCTCGGCAAAGCGCTTCACGAATTCCGGGTAGATGCTCTGCTGGATGAAGATGCGCGAGCCCGCTGTGCAGCGCTCGCCGTTGATGGAGAAGATGGTGAACAGAGCGGCGTCCAGCGCGCGCTCAATGTCGGCATCCTCAAAAATCAGCACCGGCGATTTGCCGCCCAGCTCCATGGAGTACTTCTTCAGCCCGGCGTTTTTCATGATGTTGCGCCCGGTGGCGGTGCCGCCGGTAAACGACACGGCGCGCACGTCGTGATGACGCACCAGCGCGTCGCCTGCCGTGGCGCCGTAGCCCTGAACGACGTTCAGCACGCCCGCCGGAATACCCGCTTCGAGGGCCAGCTCGCCCAGGCGGTCGGCGGTCAGCGGCGAGAGTTCAGACATCTTCAGCACCGCGGTGTTGCCGAGCGCCAGGCACGGGGCGACCTTCCAGGTGGCGGTCATGAACGGCACGTTCCACGGCGACACCAGCGCGCAGACGCCCACCGGCTGCACCAGGGTGTAGTTCAGCATCTTGTCGTCGACCGGGTAGGTTTTGCCGTTCATCTGCTGGCACACCTCGGCGAAAAATTCGAAGTTGTGTGAGGCGCGCGGGATGAGCACGTTTTTGGTCTGGTGGATCGGCAGGCCGGTGTCGGCGGTCTCCATGGCGGCGATCTCCGGGACGTTCTGGTCGATCAGATCGCCCAGACGGCGCATCAGGCGCGCGCGCTCCTTCATCGGCAGGTTGGCCCATTTCGGGAATGCCTCTTTCGCGGCGGCGACGGCCTGGTGAATTTCCGCTTCCCCGCCGGAAGCGACTTCGGCCAGCACCTCGCCGGAGGCCGGGTTGGTGGTGTGGAAGTACTCGCTTCCGGCGACGTTTTTACCGTTGATCCAGTGGTTAATCTTTTTCATTTTGCCGTCTCCTCACTCACAATTCGGTTCGCCAGGCGTCCTACGCCTTCCACTTCCACCACCACTTCATCCCCCGGCACCACGTCGGAAAGCCCTTTCGGCGTGCCGGTGGCAATCATGTCGCCCGGCTGCAGGGTCATAAAATCGCTCAGGTAGGCAATCAGGAACGGAATGCTGAAGATCAGATCCGCCGTGGTGCCAAGCTGTCGCATCTCGCCGTTGACGAAGGTGCGCAGGGTCAGGTTGTGCGGGTCGGGAATAGCCTCTTTTGGCACGATGTTTGGGCTGATGGGGGTCAGCCCGTCGCGGCTTTTCACCCGCAGGTTCGGGCGGTAGTAGTTTTCAAGGTAGTCGCGGATGGCGTAGTCGTTGCAGACCGTGTAGCCCGCAACATAGTCCATCGCCTCGGCTTCGCTCACCTTACGGGCGGTTTTGCCGATGACTACCACCAGCTCCGCTTCGTAGTGCATGTATTCAATATTGTTCGGGCGCACCGAGGTCTGGTTGTCGCCGTTAAAGGTGTTCGGCGCTTTGATAAACACCAGCGGTTCGGTAGGCGGCTTAAAGTCCAGCTCGCTGGCGTGATCGGCGTAGTTCAGGCCGAGGGCAAACAGCGTGGCGTGCGGCGGCGTGCGGTGAGCGGGAATGACGTCGCGTTCATCCACCACCGGGTTTTCCAGCGGCGGAAAGCCTTCCGCCAGAATACGCACGCGATCGCCTGGGCGGATCTCAACCCGGCTGTGCGGGGTGCCGAGCAGGATCGCATCGCCGGGATTGAGGGTGGCGAACTCGCTCAGGACGCTCAGCAGCTCGGCGGCGTTGCGCTGAAGATCGGCCGTGTTCCAGTGGTCCGCTTCGCGACCGTTAATTTCGGTGATGAGGGTCAGGTTATCCACGTTCTCAACGTTGACCAGCTCGCCGAGCGGGCAGAAGCCGTCCCGGCATTTGGCCTTGATCGCCGGGCGGTAGAAGCTCTCTTCCGGCAGGCTCACCTCGTTGGCGAGCGCATACCCGGCGATGTACGCCGCCGCGTCCTCCACGCGCACCCTGCTGGCGGTTTTGCCCACCACCAGCGCTACCGTCGCACCGCTCAGCACCGTTTCCCCCTGCGGGAACGGAATGGGTTCGCCTGCGCGGATCACGGTGTTATGCGGTTTGATGAACCATACCGCCGTTTTCGGCGGCGTGCTGTAGGGGGCTTTTTCAAACGCCTCGCGCCAGGCTTCCCGCTGGCTTTGATGGTTGAGGGCGACGGCAAAAACGGTACCTTTCATTCACATACTCCTCAGGCCGGATGTCCGGTTTGGATTTCATTAATATGTTAATGATCTGGTTTTATGCTTTTGCTGTTTATTTCGCAATCAGAAGTGAAACATTTGTGATATGAATAACAATAAATTTACATTCTGTTTTATATTGCTATTAAAATCATGTTGTTAATGAGTTTGGTGGGTTTCTGTTAGACTTTTTGATGAAAAACGTGTTGTTTATAAAAGCATCTCTTATGGATTGTTTACTTGTTAATGATGTGAAGGGGAGAAGCCATGCATGATTCATTAACCATCGCGCTGCTGCAGGCGCGGGAAGCGGCGATGTCCTACTTCCGCCCGATCGTGAAGCGCCATAACCTGACCGAACAGCAGTGGCGCATCGTGCGCGTGCTGGCTGAACATCCGTCGATGGATTTTCACGATCTGGCGTTTCGCACCTGTATTTTGCGTCCCAGCCTGACCGGCATTCTGACGCGCATGGAGCGCGACGGCCTGGTGCTGCGCTTAAAGCCGGTAAACGACCAGCGCAAGCTGTACGTGTCGCTGACCAAAGAGGGGAATGCGCTGTATGAACACGCGCAGGCGCAGGTTGAAGAGGCGTATCAGCAGATTGAGGCGGAATACACGCCGGAGAAGATGAAACAGCTGACGGCGCTGCTGGAAGAGTTTATTGAACTCGGAAACCGGCATAACGCAGGACGGGAAGAAGAGTAAAAACCCCAAATTCCAGGATGATTTTCGTAAAGTTTTCCCTTTCCAGGCCGAAAATTCTGTATCTGTCTGAGGAAAGAGAAAACATGTTAAACCGTATCAAGATTGTCACCAGCTTAATGCTGGTTTTAGCGATATTTGGCCTTTTACAACTCACATCCGGTGGTCTTTTCTTTAATGCTCTGAAGAATGACAAAGAGAATTTCACCGTCCTGCAAACCATTCGCCAGCAACAGTCCACGCTGAACGGCAGTTGGGTAGCGTTGCTGCAAACCCGTAATACCCTGAACCGCGCGGGTATCCGCTACATGATGGATCAGAGCAATATCGGCAGCGGCGCGACCGTGAACGACTTGATGCAAATTGCGTCTGCGTCTCTGAAACAGGCGGAAAAAAACTGGGCTGACTATGAAGCCCTGCCGCGCGATCCGCGTCAAAGCGATGCGGATGCCATGGAGATCAAGCGTAACTATGATATCTACCACGGCGCGCTGGCGGAGCTGATTCAGCTGCTGGGCGCGGGCAAAATTAACGCCTTCTTCGACCAGCCGACCCAGAGCTACCAGGATGGTTTTGAGAAGCAATATGTGAGCTACCTGCAGCAGAACGACAAGCTGTACCAGACGGCGGTCGAAGACAGCAACAGCTCCTACAGCCAGGCTATCTGGGTGCTGATCGGCGTCCTGATTGCCGTGCTGGTGGTGATTGTGGCCGTCTGGCTGAACATCAAGCAGACGCTGATCTCCCCGCTCAATCGTCTGATCGATAATATTCGCCATATCGCCAGCGGCGACCTGGTGAAGCGCATTGAGGTTCAGGGCACCAACGAGATGGGTGAACTGGCCGACTCCCTGCGTCATATGCAGGGTGAGCTGGTGCGTACCGTTGGCGACGTGCGTAACGGCGCGAATGCGATCTACAGCGGCGCGAGCGAAATCGCGATGGGCAACAACGACCTCTCCTCCCGTACTGAACAGCAGGCCGCTTCCCTGGAAGAGACCGCTGCCAGCATGGAGCAGCTGACGGCGACCGTGAAGCAGAACGCCGAGAACGCCCGTCAGGCGAGCCATCTTGCGCTGAGCGCCTCTGAAACCGCGCAGAAGGGCGGCAAAGTGGTGGATAACGTGGTGCAGACCATGCGCGATATCGCGGGCAGTTCGCAGAAGATTGCCGACATTATCAGCGTGATCGACGGCATTGCTTTCCAGACCAACATTCTGGCACTGAACGCGGCGGTAGAAGCGGCGCGCGCGGGCGAGCAGGGCCGTGGTTTTGCGGTGGTGGCGGGTGAAGTGCGTAACCTGGCCCAGCGCAGCGCCCAGGCTGCACGCGAGATCAAGAGCCTGATTGAAGACTCCGTGGGTCGCGTGGAGGTGGGTTCAACGCTGGTCGAAAGCGCCGGTGAAACCATGGGTGAGATCGTGAATGCAGTTACCCGCGTAACGGACATCATGGGTGAAATCGCCTCTGCGTCCGACGAGCAGAGCCGCGGTATTGACCAGGTGGGTCTGGCGGTGGCCGAGATGGATCGCGTCACCCAGCAGAACGCCTCGCTGGTTGAGGAATCTGCCGCAGCGGCTGCCGCGCTGGAAGAACAGGCGAGCCGCCTGACGCAGGCCGTAGCGGTGTTCCGCATTCAGCAGGAGCAGATGAAGGCGCGCGAATTCGCTGCGGCTAAAGCGGTTTCCACGCCGGTGACGGCGCGTAAAACCGCGACGGTCGATTCAGGCGATAACTGGGAAACGTTCTAGTCCTGTGCGCGTTGTGCCGGGTGGCGGCTACGCCTTACCCGGCCTACGGTTCGTGGTTTTTGCCGGGTGGCGGCTGCGCCTTACCCGGCCTACGGTTCGTAGTTTTTTGCCGGGTGGCGGCTGCGCCTTACCCGGCCTACGGTTCGTGGTTTTTGCCGGGTGGCGGTTGCGCTTACCCGGCCAACGTTTCGTGGTTTTTGCCGGGTGGCGGCTGTGCCTTACCCGGCCTACGGTTCGTGTTTTTTGCAGGATGGCGGCTGTGCCTTACCCGGCCTACGGTTCGTGGTTTTTGCCGGGTGGCGGCTGTGCCTTACCCGGCCTACGGTTCGTGGTTTTTGCCGGATGGCGGCTGCGCCTTACCCGGCCTACGGTTCGTGGTGTTGTAGGCCCGGTAAGCGCAGCGCCACCGGGCGATATCAAAGCGGCAGACGCATGGCGCAGCGGGAATCAAACGCTAAGCCGTGCGCTGTCTCTTCTTCCCTTTTCTGACGCAGTTCAGGCGTGAGTTCAGTAACGTATTCAAACCCCAGCCGCGCATAGAACGGCGCATTCCACGGCACGTTCCGGAACGTCGTCAAGGTCAGCGACGCCAGCCCTCTTTCACGGGCATGATCAGCCGCACAGGCGATAAGCTGCCGACCAATGCCTTTTCCCTGCCAGTCCAGATCAACCGAAAGCTCCACGATAAACAGCGAAGAAGAATGCGCTTCGGCGAGGATAAACCCGACGGGGCGGCTGTCTGCCAGCGCCAGCCAGCTTAGCCCACGTTCGGCATAAGCAAGATGCTGCTCGGCGGAAATGACCTCGCCATCGGCAAGCCAGGCGAGCGTCGGGTCGTCACGAAAGCGCGCGCCCGCCGCGCGTTCAATAGCGGGCAGGGCAGTAACGTCGTCAGGGGCGGTGGAGCGAATATGAATGTGCATGGCGGCAAGTATAGCCTGAGCCGTCGACATTATTCCGAGCAGATCAGCACCGGCGAGTAAAAATTGCTGATCACCAGCGCATCATGCGGAGTGCGCTCTATCGTCAGAAGCCTTTTATTGCCCAGCGTCAGGCCCGAGACGTATTTTTCAAAGACCCCGGGCGGCATGGCGTCGTGGCTAAACCGCTCCACTTTTTGTATGACAATCTCATACAGTTCGCCCTCTACGTGCCGCCATTTAAACATCTCCTGGCGGGAGACCTCCCAGCTGCGCGGCGCATTCACCACGCTGCCGTTTAGCGTGATATACCCCGTTTTGTCGGGGTGAAAACGCATAATGATCTCGCCGTCAAAGGTGAACTCGTGGCTATCGCGCCGATCGGAAAAGGTCAGGTTTCCGTCGCAGGCCACCGACAGCGGGGGCGTGTGAAAGTACCACGCCAGCGCGGCGCCCAGCAGCAGCAGGTTGAGGATGAGGATTAGCCAAACTTTTTTGTGTCTCATTTCACCACTCGTAATAGTAAAGCGTCCGGCAGGCGCTGGCTTTACCCTGCGTGAGGGAACATTGGGAGAGCACCAGCCGCCCTTCGTGGCCGTAGAAAAGCGTTCTCTGAATGTGCATGTAGAAAATGGAGTTTTTCAGGCACGGAAGATGGCCGTCCTGCTGAATCGTCTGCGCCAGCCCAATCGCCCTCTCGTGAAACACGTCCGCCAGCGGCGTAAAGGTGTAGACCGGACACGTGCCAATATGGGTCAGCAGGTGGATCTCCTGCTGCTGGGTTGCCGGCTTGATTGCCGTTATCCAGATGCACAGCGCAACGATCGCCAGCGTGAGCGCCCCGCAGAACAGCACGTCCGGGCGAACGCGCCGAACGGATGTCGCCGTCCTGGCTGCCGGGCATGGCTCCTCCAGCGCGGTGACCGTGACCTCTGCGCTGAGCATAAAGCCCGTCTTAGGCACGGTGACGATAAACAGGACGTCGGGCAGCAGGCTTGCCAGCAGCTTTCGCAAAATGCTGATGTACTGGTTTAACGAATTGTTCGACCCCTGCAGCCCGCGGCTGTCCCAGACCTCGTGAAGAAGCGTTTCTCGTTCGACCACGTTCCCATGATGCTGCACCAGCAGCTTCATAATGGTATTGGCCGTGCAGGTGAGGATCTGCACATCCTCATCCGGTGCATTAATAAGAGAAACAGAACCGTCCTCGTCGTTGTAGACGAGGGCGTCAGCAAGCAGGTATTTCATAAGTTGTTGTAATACAGACAGAGATAACGAATAAAAGAACAGGCCTTTCGCCTGATTAAGCAGAGCTGTTGGCTATTTTAGCGTCATTGTTACCCATAACATTGATCCAGGCAGGATTTTGCGCTGTTTAATAAGTCAGCGTAACGATGACGTCATCGCTGAATTCCCCCGTGCCGCTCAGCGGCTGCGCCGGGACGTCGCCGTAGACGGTGTAACTCTGCGTGCCGCCAGCGGAGTGAGTGACCTGCATCGCGTCGCCGCTGCTTTGGTCGCCCCAGCGCTGCGTGGCCCCCGCATCCTGCCAGAGGCCGTAGCGCAGGCACTGGCCTCCCTCGTTGCATAGCTGCCGCTGGTTACCGCTGGCATGATTGCCATTTCCCATCGCCAGCGTGAATGCGGTACCGGCTGGACAGCGCGTGGTAAGGGTTGCCGTGGAGCGCGTCGGGCGCAGCGTGGCGGCGCTGGTCAGGGTGCCGAAATTAAGCGGAGTGACGTGCTCGATGTAGCATCCCTGGCTGATTTCGGCCTGCGCGCTGGTGCCGCCCTGCACCTGTTCTCCCTCTGCGGAACCGTCCGAGCAGTTTTGCAGCGCATCCTGGCGCAGGGCGCTGTGCCATGCTATCCGCAGATTCATGTTGTAGTTGTAGTAGTGGTAGGCCGGAAGCTGGCTTTGCCCTGCGGGTAGGGTGGCGATCAGCGGAAAGGTACCGCTGACGTTGGCATTGCTTTCCGCGGCCAGGGTCTGCTGAATCAGGTTCCCGCTGCCGGCAGGCCCCAGCTCCTGAGAGCGCGCAACGCCGTTAAGCAGGCGGAAGAGAAGGGTGTACTGTTTTCCCTCCTGATCCCCCGGCGAGATCATCTTAAAGGGCGGGGCGTCGATGCTGCTCAGGCAGACGTTGATGTACTCTGTCGTCCCGGGGTTATCCGCCTGGCAGCTAAATTTTACCTCGGCGTTGACGGAGGCGGCGTTGCCCGCCACGACGTTGCCAAAGTTAATGGCGGGCATGGAGGTGATCCAGCAGGCTGCCGCCATTGCCTTTATGGACAGGACGAGCAGCAATAATAACGGCGTTCTTAGCGACACGGTTGTTCTCCGATATTCTGTATAGATGACGCGGTACGCGGCGCCGGAAGCGTGACCCGGCACTCCCCCTCACCGGTTTTCACCAGCAGTTCACCCGGCAGGGGCGGGTCCTCAAGCCAGATAAACCCGTCGCGTCCCACGATGGTGGCGCCGTGAGGCGTTGAAACGATGCTGCCCAGCGGGATCGGCGCGCCGCGGCTGTCGACCAGCCTGGCCTGAACCGTCACGGCGTGGTGGACGTTGAAATCGACTTTTACCGCACTGCTGTTACCCGGTCTGGCATACATGTCGGTGACGGAGGCAATCACATCGGAAGGCAGATCCAGCGGATTGATGGTGACTTTGCTGTTGTGGTAGCGCGGCAGGTCGGTCAGCAGAAGGTATCCCTCCTCATCGGTTTCGCCTGCCGGGCGATTTTCCAGCATCACCGGCACGTGCCCGATACCGCGGGTTGAGACCAGCGCCAGGCCCTGCTCGTTGTAGCGCAGGGCGTGCAGGCTGTTATCCAGCAGCGTCAGGCTGCCTTCGGCTGAGGCATACTGATTTCTCGCGTTAGCACCTTGCTCGAGCCCAACGTGCCACTCACCGGCGTGGCCCAGATAGCCCACGTCAGCAAACCTTTCCCTTTGTTCGCCAACGCTTTGCCCCAGCTGCCATGACCAGCCGCCGGTTTGGTCGTCTGGCTGATGGCGATAGTCCATGCGCGGCGAATCCTGGTTTGCCTGGAGTGAGAGAGTGTCCTGCCGCCCCAGCGGGAGCGAGAGCAAAAGCTGAACGTTGCTCGACGCGTCCGTAAACGAGCGGGTATAGCTCAGCGTGGCGGAGAGATGTGCCGGTAACAAAACGGACCAGGAGGCGTTGAGATAGCGTTGTTTGTTGCCCTGAATGTCCTGTTCTACCCAGCCCACGCCTGGCGTGCCCAGGTGGGAGAAGGAATGGCTTAGCCAGACGCTATCGCTGCGACTGACGGGCACGGCACCGCTCATGCGGGCATTGTCGGCGAACGCGGCATCGGTGCGCACGGTGCTGGCAGAAATGCTCGTCCCGCTGCCGTTCCACTGCCAGCCGAGGCCCCACTGCGTTCCCTGACCGTAGGGGCTGTCGCTCACCGCGACGTGCTGGCTGACAATGCCGGCGTCGGGGGATATCAGCCAGTCAATCCCCGTTCCGATATTGCGCAGTTTGTGCTGCTGCTCCGTATGCAGCGCCAGCGTCAGCTGATTGTTGACCCCATACCGCCAGCCGGCGTCGAGCATCGGCGACGCGGCATAGTCGTCGGAACGCTGGGCGTAGTTTTGCCGCATCCAGCCAATATCCAGCGAGCCGCTGCTGAGCCCTTCGGCCAGCATTCCCGGCGCCCCGTACACATCGAGCTGTACGGTGCGACGCTGGCCGTTGATGTCGGTAATGACCAGCTGCGCCTGTCCGCTTCCGGTGAAGGTGGGCAGCGTATCCAGCGTAAACGCCCCCGGCGTAACGTGCTGGGTGCTCTGCCTGAGCCCGTCAATATATAGATCGACCGTTGAAGGGAGAACCGCCGTGTCGCTGTAGCGGCTGCGTGGTTCGGTATTGAGCTGGGGATCGAGTTCAAAATTTCGCGCCCAGTGCAGCCCGCCAAAGCGGACCTGACGGCTCCAGCGCGTGCCCGTAGTGATGCTGTCTCCCAGCGCCAGGGTGGTCAGCGAATCGGTGTTGTCCCACTGCCAGCGGGTTTCAAGACGCGTATGGGTGGGCCGGGCGGCGCTGTTTTCCTCTCCGGCACGGCTTGAAAAGCTGCTGCTGAGCGTCCCGGGCAGCACCCCTGACGCGGTCAGCTGGGTCTGGGCATTCAGCTGGCGTTGACCCTGCGCATCGCTGGCGTAGAGGGTATAGCCGAGCGTAAACGCGCTGATGGGCTGGGCCTCAGGATAGACGTACTGCGGGGACGATTTTTCGAGCGTCAGATGTTGCTGCCCCTCGAGCGCCTTCGCCTCGGCCGTAATCGACACCTGCTGGGCAAGCAGGTCAATCTCCACCTTCAGCCCCGGCAGGGCCGTGAGTTCCACCCATCCGCCGTGGTCATCCGGGGCGTGAAGCCCCAGTTTTTTTACGTCGCTGCGGCTTATCCACAGCGCATTGTCCACCACCCGGCAGGCCCACAGATCCCCACGCGGGGCGTGATTCACGGTGATGGCCAGCCATTGGACGGTGTCGGCGGTACCTTCAGTGCGGGCTAACAGCATCAACGGTAGCCAAAGCAGGAGCGCGAGAAGCGAGCGGGCGCAGGGGGATCTGGCTGGCATGATGGTCATCGTTGAGGTAGACGCGCAACGCGCTGAGCGTATGGCGTGATGCTTGCTTAAGTTTCACAAGAGCGGTCTGTCCGGGCAGGACATAGCCCGCCAGGCCTTTAACCGATCCCGCAACCTGCCCACTTGCCGTCAGAGCCTCAAGATGGCTCAGGCGAATATGGCTTTTTCCTGCGTTATAGCAGCGGATTGTCGCCGGGCCGTCTGCCTGTTCACAGCTCAGCGCATCGTGGCCGATGGGGGTATTCTGAGTGCCGCCAATAAACACCGGAATCGAATAGCGCAGCAGGAAGTGTACGCCGTTGGGATTGGCCGCACGGGAAACGGTGTCCGGCAGCTCGTCAATCACCAGCCGATAGCTCTGCTCCTGTTCATGAACGTCAGGCTGCATAACGATGATGCGGACCAGCTGCTGCTGGCCCGGCGCCAGCGCGGTCATCGCCGGGCTGCTGACCACCTCGTCGGTGGCGGTTAAGACATCCTGACCGTTTTTCTGGGTCCATTCGTACACCCGTATCTGCGCGTGAATGGCCGCTTTTCCACTGTTGGTGAGGGTGACCGCCGTCGCGCGCTGGCCGCTTTGCAGATCGAGCGTAACGGGCGCCACCTGCAGCGTGGCGGCCAGCGCGTAGCGTGACAGCAGCGCCAGCATCATGAGCCACAGAATGAAGCAAGGAAGATAGCGACGCACGATCAGTACACCAGGTTTAAGGTGACGTCGTCGCTGTAGGCACCCGCCTGCGCGGTCGTCAGGGCACCTGCGTCAATCACGCCATAGAGCGTCTCTTTCTGCTCCTGGCCGTTGCCGGTGTCGGTGAGCCCATCGGTGCTGGTGATTTGCGTCTGTTTGCCTTCATCAGCAAAGAGTTTCCAGGCAATCTTCTGTGCGCCCGTTTCGCCGTTTTCCGGCTTCAGCCAGAAGGTGCCGTTATCACTGCTATCGTTGCTGGTGGCCGAGAGGGTGAACGGGGTACCGTTGGTACAGACGATATCAACCTGCGTGCTGGCCTGGATTTCGCTCGATTCATCCGAGCCATGGCGCGAGAAGTTGAGGTCGTTAGCTTTGAGCGTGCACGACTTCACGACCTCAAGTGAGACGTGCATCGTCGCGCTTGCGGTACTGTCTGCGGCGATTGCGGCAACAGGAAGCAGGAGAGCGGAACAACATACAGCAGCGTTGATAATTTTCATGATCGTATTTCCTGACGTGAGTAACAGTGCAATTACAATGTGAAAGACCGAGCGTCCAGCAGGCAGAGTTTTCGATGGAAATCCGCCAGGCTGTGACAGCAAAACTTGTTCATCGCGTTACGCTTGTGGGTGTAGATCGTTTTAGGTGACTTATTCAGGATTTTTGCGATGCGGACCGGACTGAATCCTTTGTGCAGCAGCATGCATACCCGCATCTCCTGATACGAGAGCGTGGCGGCGTTTTCGAAGGCGAATGTCGTGTCGCTAAAGCAGCGGCTCAGCTGCGCAAGAGAGAGGTTATCTGCGACCACCCTGACCCGCTCGTTGCGCAGGCAGGCGTTAACGTCGCAGACCCGCGCGGCATCCGTAAATACCAGCCAGTTCTGTCCGACGTGCGTATTGCGCAGCAGCGTCTGCAGGCGCAGAAGCCCTTGCGGAGTAACGTCATCGATCCAGTGCATCTCCGGGCAGGGGGTGACGGCGGCTGAAATCATCGAGCTGAGGCCAAGCCATAAAAACGCATTGCCGCTCAGGACGATAGCCTGATAGCCAGCATTCGGAATAAAGGGCGTCATTTTCTGCCCCACAGATAGCCCTGGCCATAGTCGGCCACGCTGGCACGGGCCAGCGCGAAATCACCCGCAGTTTCAATGCCTTCTATCAGCACCTTGCTGGCGACGCGCTTGCACTGGCGGGTGAGATGCAGGAACTTCTCCTGCTCGGTGCGTCCGCTCCAGAAGGTATGCTTGTCAATTTTGACGCCGCAGAAGCGGATCTGGCTGGTCAGGAGGTCGGGAAGAATGTCTTCGCAGACGTCGTCAGCCCACACTTCAATCCCCCACTGATGGAGCGTTGCGATGCATATCCGCAGAGCCTGGCTTTGCGCGCCGTCGAGCTGCACCAGCGTATGGAGGTCGGTGACCTCGATGGCAAGCTTCGCCGGGAAGGGCGTCTCTTCTTTGAGCCTGTCGAGGAAGTCCGTTTCCAGCAGCAAATCCGACGTCGCATTGAGATAATACTTGTCGCCCGCCTCGCAAAACATGGCATGACGAAGCTGCGCAAAGAAGTGTGCTTTACGCTGCGTCAGGGGCATTGAGTCAAAGTAGTCTTCGAGATTGACGTGGGGCTTTGCCGTGGACAATACCTCCCAGGCAATGACATTTTCACTGCGCAGTGCCCGGATGGATTCGAACTTATAGCCGGTTAGCATAATAAAAGTGCGTAACGCTCCGTGGTGACTTCAGAAGCTGCACATTTTATGGATTTGGCTTTTTTGCGGGATATTTATAAATTAAAACGGCTGATATAAAGTGTTTTTATCTTATTTATAATGAATTTATAGAATTATTTATTTTCATAAGTGCCCGGCGGAAGGCCGGGCACGCGCGGGTTACCCTTGTGTACTGACGATCTTGATTTCTACCATGCCGATGCCGAGCTCGCGCGGTGAGTGCCCAAGGATATTCCCTTCGTTCGTCGCCTGCGGGTCGGGCGGCACAATCACCAGCGTGTTGCTGCGGGATGGGTTTTCAAAATGCAGCGTGTGCGTGGACACGTCGTTTCCGAGCGTCAGGATCTGCTCCCGATCGCCCACGCGCACCGGCACGGGCTTGTTGGCGTTGGGTCCGTATGCTCTGGCCGTGATCACGAGGTCAAATTGTTCGGGCAGGGGATGGGTGTACTCAATTTTCACCTCGTTGCCCAGCTGCGCGTTGGACCAGCGGCCCCAGGACTCCGGACGCGAGATGCCGCTAAACTGCTTCACTTCCTCAGGCGCGCCGGCCACGTTAAAGATAAAGCTGTCCGCCTTGTAGCGAATATCGTTATCGACGGTTTTCAGCATGTCGACATTGTGCTGATAGCGCGCGGTATCAATCACCGTAGCGTTAAATGCGGTTTTGCCTTTCCACTGGGCGCTATCGACGTGCTGCACGGTTTGCTCCCCGCCAAGCTGCCCCTGAGAGACGCACCAGTCGGTCGAGAGCGCCAGCGGCTGCGACCAGAGCTGGCCCATTTTGTAACATCTGTCGACCCAGACGAAATTATCGCGTGGCGCAAAATCGGCCAGCTGATAGCGCAGCGGCGCGGAATACTCGCTTTCCGGCAGCGGCTCAACGCGCCCCTCCGACACGCGCACCAGCAGCGGCAGACGGAATGTGCTGCCCGAGAAGGCAATCGTGTTTTTATCCCGATCGACGGTGAAATCCTTCATCTCTTTCGGGAAGTTCCACAGGCGGATGATGTCTGGCTTCCAGGCGAGGATTTTTTCCTTCATGTTGAGGAACACTTCCGACAGGGATTGCCCCGACAGCGTGCTGCGGCCGAGGCCGATAAAGTTGTCGCCGCCCAGGATGTCCAGCACGGTGGCGCCGTTATCCATCGAGTTGCGTTTGGTGGCGATCTCCTCCTGCTGCGGCTGGTCGCCGCGCAGGACAAAGAACAGGTTGCTGCGATCCTGCTTGTTGAGCTGGTCCCAGGCGCTGTTTTTCATCGCCAGATGGTCAGACGAGACGACGATGACGGTGTTTTTAAACCAGGGCGAGGCTTTGATTTTCTCGACCAGCGCGGCAATGTGCTCCTGGCTGCAGGTGACGGCGCTGAACGATTTGTTGTTTTTGCCATCAATCTCATAGCTTTTGCGCTTACAGGAGCGCGAGACAAACCCGTCCGGATGGTGGGTATCCACCGTCAGCGCGAAAAGGGAGAAGCGCTTGCCCGCGCGGGAGAGTTCTTCAAATTTCTTCCAGGTTTCGTCGAGCACCGTATCGTCATAGAAGCCCCAGTCGTTGCGGTAGGTCGGATCGGCAACCGTCGTTTTTAACTCTTCCGAGCCATACAGGTGGTCAAAACCGTGGGATTTCAGGAACACGTCTTTTCCGGCGAAGCGCAGGTTTGCCCCCTGCACAAAATAGTTTTCATAGCCGGAGTTTTTCAGGATATCGCCGAGGCAAATATTCTGCGGGAAGAAGGTCGACATCGAGGCGGAGGCGTTACCTTCAAAAGGCGCGAACAGCGGGATACCGCACTGGGAGGCCACCATCCCGGCAATTGTATAATCCGTACCGGGCAGCTGCATGGTGTGGCTGAAATCGAGCCCCTCATTTTTCAGCGCCCCCAGGTCTGGCGTCAGGTCAGGGAAGGCATCGTTATCAAAATACGTGCGCTCCAGGCTTTCGCCGTAGATGTAGACCAGGTTGAGCTTCGGGTTGGCGATCGTTTTCGACGGCTCTTTATAGTAAGCCGCGAAATCAGGATCGCCGTCGCGAGACTGGGACTTCACCAGCTCGGCGATCTGATGGAACGCCGGGCTGGCGTCGACGGAGGCCAGCGCCAAAAATAACGCCAGCAGGCTGTAGCCATGATGGTGCGGATGATGGCGACGTCGACGCAGCACCCAGGCCAGCGCGCCAAAAATCGTCACCAGCGCGACGATAAGGCCGAGCCCCGGAAGAATGTATTTGCCCACCCCCGCGCCCGTCAGGCTGTTCGTCAGCGTGTAGAGCACCGCATCGTTAATACCGTCACCGGTAAAGTAATCGCTGGCGTATAAGGTAATGTTTAAAATAATAAAAATGCCGAGCACCACCAGCGTGACGATAAACCACCAGGTGTGACGGCCAGCTTTGCAGGCGTAAACGCCGACGGAAGCCAGAAAAAGGATAAGAGACAAGAGTTCAGACAACAGCATATCCTCGTGACGCCAGATGCTTCGCTGGCTAACTGTTTATTTTTGGGGCATACAATGTAATTGCGATGTCGTTCAGCTGCAATTTTAGTGTCACGAAAGTGTACTGTTATTAGGATTTGGTTTAGAAAACCGTTTTTATGAAGACGTGCACATCCTGACAAACGGACGCTGAGACGGTGGCAGGCAGGAAAAACGCTCATTTAGCGCCGCGCTGCAAGACTATCGCATTAAACGCGGCGTGTTGTGGCAGAAAATGGGATGGATCAGGAGAGGAAATTCACGCCCTGTTTCAGCACCAGATCGCAGGCTTTGGTTTTCACCTGTTTTGCCAGAGAGGAGTTGCCGAGGGTGCTCAGGTTAAGCTGCTGGCCGTTCTGCGCGTTAAGCAGGCCCTGAATGCCGTCCATATAGTTGGTGTCCGCTTTCTGCTCCTGGGTATCCAGGCCCAGCTTACCCAGCACCTGGTTTTTGATGTTTTGCGCGTCGGTCACGGAAGCCAGCTTTTGCTTCGCGCAATATTCCAGAATTCCCGCCGCATTGTTCATCGTGCCCGCGCTGAGGCTCTGGGAGCTGTTGCCCAGCAGGCTGGTGAGTGAGGAAGCGGAAAGCCCGCCCTGAGAACTGCCGCTCTCTTTGGTCAGCTGGTTCGCTGCACTCGAGAGGGAATCTTGCCAGGACGCCGCTTGCGCTGCGCCGGTCACCAGCAGCGCGCCTGAAAAGGCGCTGATAAGGATCTGTTTTTTCATCGTGGCTCTCTCAAAAAGGTCCGTTTTGGGCCGAAGGGGTTCCAGTATATACCTGCGCCCTGACGGCGATTCCTGGAACTGTCTTAATACTCTTTGCCGGTGACGCGGCTGCGGTAACTGTCCCAGTCGAAGATGACGTACAGGCTGTTACCCAGCTTCATGCGGTCCATGACGCGTTCCCCCAGTAAGCGGGTCATCTCGTCGATGTTGTGGTTCGTCAGCATGCCGGTGGGGCGTTTGGACGAGGAGCGGCGATCGACAATCTGGTTGATGATCACTTTTTCATAGCGGGATTCTGTCTGCACGCCAATTTCGTCGATGACCAGCAGGTCCACATTGCTCAGATCGTTAAGCAGCTGTTCTTCGCTGGTTTCGCGGTTGCTGAAGGTGTCTTTCATCGCGGACATGATATCGGCCACGGTGATAATGAGGACTGACTTACCCCGCAGAAGCAGCTCGTTGCAGATAGCGGCTGCAAGGTGGTTTTTTCCGGTGCCCGGCTTACCGCTAAAGATGAAGCTGGCGATATTGCCGTCGAATTCGTCCACGTACTGCCGCGCGGCGGCCAGCGCGTTCATCTGCCCGGTGGTCTCAATTTTATAGTTATCGAACGAGCAGTTCTGGTGCAGGGGGCGGATACCGGAGCGGTTAAAGGTGCGCTGCATTTTCATCGCCCGGTTTTCCCGGGCGAGCGCGGCGGCGCGGATCTCGCCTTGCTCCTTTTGCCACGCCAGCAGCTCTTCGCCCGTGGTGAAAGCGGGCTTCACGTTGGCAGGCATCATTTTTTGCAGACGTTTCATCAGGTCGCCGACGTTCTTCATTTCGCACCTCGGAATCCGCTGGGGATCTGTTTATCCGGTTCTGAAAACGCGTTGATATCGCGCTTGGGCTGGCCGTTATTGCTGGCGCGAGCGATTTGCAGATGTCGCGCGAGCTTTTGCTGCCACTGAATATGGGTGAAAACTTTACCTTCTGCCTGCCACCAGGCGGTGAACGCGGCGAGCTCTTCCGCGGTGACCGGTTGGGTTAACGCAATGCCCCACAGCGCGGCCTGCCGCTGGAAATCGGCATCCGGTTGCCAGCCCGCGTAGAGGGCGAATTTGCCCATCGGAACGGTCACGGGGACGTTAACCGGTTCATCAAAGAACTGGTTGTCCAGGGTGACGTCGCTCGCCGGGCGTGACAGTTGCGCTTCGATCTCCAGAAGCCGTGCCAGACGTTCCGGCGTAATGGCGTAAAACGCCGGAGCGTTGTCGGCAAAAACCGCAACCGTGCCGCCTTCGGCGTGGCTCAACACACCGCGCGGGTCGCGCATAAAGGCATCAATGCCAGCAATGCTGGTGGTCAAAATTCTTGAGGACATAACGCTTACTCTACTGATGACTACGGGCGTGATATGGGCTTATGGTAGCACAGAGAGGGGAAAGGGAAGGAGGGGATTTCCCCGGTGGCGCTGCGCTTACCGGGGCTACAGTCGTAGGCCTGATAAGCGCAGCACCATCAGGCAGTTATCACGCGATGATGTTCAGCGTGACGTCGATGTTGCCGCGGGTCGCGTTAGAGTACGGGCAAACAATGTGCGCCGCGTCCACCAGCTTTTTGGCTTCCGCTGGATCCATACCCTCAACGTGGATGTTCAGTTTTGCTTCGATACCAAAACCGGTCGGCAGCGGGCCAATCCCCACTTCACCTTCAATAAACGCCTCTTTTGGCAGGGTAAATTTGTCGCGCGCGGCCACAAACTTCATCGCGCCCAGGAAGCAGGCGGAGTAGCCTGCAGCAAACAGCTGTTCAGGGTTGGTCACTTCGCCGCCCATGCCGCCCATCTCTTTCGGCACACCCAGCTTTACGTCCAGTACGCCATCGGAGGAGGTGGCACGACCGTCACGGCCACCGGTTGCTTTGGCTTTGGCGGTATAAACGACTTTTTCTAAAGACATGGCAGGTTCCTCATCTTGCTTTAATTTGCGCTATTAAATAGCGTGCGATGTATATGGGTAATAATCACGCGTAAAGTATAGCTTTACGCGCGGTGAAGCTGTTGTCGCAAAAGTTCGAGCTGCTGTTTGAGCGCCAGCAGAGTGTCGGTATCACACTGCGCGGCACAACCCACCGCATGGGGAATACCCAATGCCTGCTGCTGAAGCTCACGTCCCGCGTCACTCAGCGTGACGGCAACCTGACGTTCGTCTTTACGCGAACGGTGGCGGTTGATGAACCCGGCGCTTTCCAGCCGCTTTAGCAGCGGCGTCAGGGTCGCAGAATCAAGAAACAGCCGTTCGCCGATGTCCGACACCGTTATATCATCCTGCTCCCACAGCACCAGCATCACCAGGTATTGCGGGTAGGTGAGGTTCAGCGGGGCCAGCAGCTGCCGGTACAGCTTGTTAAGCGCCAGGTTTGCCGAATAGAGGGCAAAGCAGAGCTGGTTATCCAGCCTGAGCGCAGCGGTTGCATCGTTCGTTTTCGCGTTCATGAGATGAATATAGATAGTGCACGATATAATTGCAAGCAATTTTATGGGCAGGTGTAACGGAGCGCGACCTGAACGGCCATTTTGCGGTAGTGCTGGCGCTGGGCCTGTTCGTCCGCACCGTCTTCAAACAGGAGCGTGAAGGTGTAGCTGTTGGCCACGTAGTGAAAGCTGAAGCTGCTGATCAGGCGGTGAAGATCGCGGGCGTCAACCGTCTGGCTGAAGAGCTGTTTTTCTTTCCCCCTGTGCAGGATCCCCTCCAGCAGGTCGAGCGCGCTGCGGTTGACCTGGCGAAGATAGCTCGACTGCTGCATGAAGCGGCCGCGCTGCATGTTTTCCATGCAGATAATCCGGATGTAGTCTGGGTGGTCCGCATGATAGTCGAAGGTGGTTTCGACCAGGTTAACCAGCGCTTCGACCGGGGGCATTCCCGCCAGGCTTAGCGCCTTTTCACTGGCGCGAATTTGCGTGTAAACGTGTTCCAGAACCAGAAGGTAGAGATTCTCTTTGTTCTTAAAATGGTAAACCACCATGCGTTTGGTGGTACCTGCTTTCTCCGCGATCTGCTCCATGCGGGCACCGTTCAAACCATACTCGGCAAAAAGCGCGATGGCGCTCTGAAAAATTTTCTCTTTCAGGCTGGATTCTTCACCGTGCTCAGGGTGTTCGCTGCCAGGGTTAGCCACATCCTTTCCTTATTTTTCGCCAAACGGACCAGAAAGATTATCCCCATGACAGCGAAATAACACAAATATCAAACGCGTGGGCGTTTGCGGTACAGCCACAGCCCGGGGATCGACAGCCCGATAGAGAGCGCGCCGACGATGGACGATGCCTTAAGAAAGTTGCTCAGAAGAAGGATCATCTGAGGCTCGGTGTAGCCAAAATGGCTGATTTTCACCGCAGAAATCATCGCCGTATACGCCGATATGCCCGGGAACATTGGGATCACGGCGGCGACGGTGAACACTTTGGGGTGCGCCAGGTACCAGCGCGACCACTGGATGCCAATACTGCCAACCAGCATGGAAGCCATAAATGTTGACCATTCGATATTAAAGCCCGCGGTCATCATCACCATTCGCGAGCCATGGCCAATCGCACCCAGCAGCGCACACCACGGCAGCGCGCGTTGCGGGACGTTAAATACCATCGCAAAGCCGACGGCAGGAATGGCGGCCAGAAGCATGTCCTGCGCCAGCGCCAGCACAAAATCGATCACGCCCATCCGCGTAGCCCCCAGAGCGTCATGGCCATGACCACGCCGATGCAGGTCGCCAGCGTCAGCAGGCTGGCGATAGCCCAGCGTGCCAGACCGGTATTAATGTGCCCTTTAAACATGTCGGCGACGGCGTTGATCAGCGGGAAGCCCGGGACCAGCAGCAGCACGCTGGCGGCCATGGCAATCGTCGGCGTGTTGGCAAACTGCGGCAGGCGCAGCAGCAGACCGGAAACCGTGGTGGCGACAAACGCGGTAATGCAGAAGTTAATTTGCGGGTGCAGCTGCCGGTGCGTCAGCAGCTGGCGCACATACATGGCGATACTGCTGGCGAAAAAGGTGACGATCGCACCATCCCAGCCGCCTTTATTGAGCTTACAAAAGCAGGCGCAAGAGAGCCCTACCATCAACACGACGAGCCAGCGCGGATAACGTAATGGCTTAATCTGGTTGAACCGTTTCTCAATTTCGTGGAGATCGAGAAGCTTATGTTCAGCCAGGATGACGATGTGCTGCACTTCGGTCACGACGTGCATGTTAATGCCGCGGTCATGGTTTTTGCGGGTGGAGGTCAGGCACTGACCGTCTTTGATCGTGGTCAGCACAATGGCGTTGGATGAGATCGCGCTTTCAACGCTATCCATACCCAGCGCCCGTCCCAGCCGGGTGGAAAGCTCCTCGACCAGCGCGCTTTCCGCGCCGTGCTGGAGTAGAAAAAGACCGCACTGAATACATAGCCGCGTGATAGCACGCTGCGTTGACCGATCTGCCTGCATGTATTGTCCTGAAGAAGATGGAAAGTTGCCGCCTGGCCCATAGTGATTACTTTTAGCACAAAGTGCCGTGTCTCTTGCTGTGGGCCAGATCAAGGTTTATGCAAACAGTTTCAGCGCGTATGGCGAAAGGGGAGGCGGGATTAATTTATCAATGCCATGAATTATTAATATGGAAATATAAAATATTTGTATTTAGTTATTCTAATTTTAGATTGTCGTTATTTTAATGGCTACGCAATTAATTTTATTTGCGCTTTATGAGATATTACCGATGTTTTAGGCGTTTCTTAAACTAAGAACATATCTCATCTTCTGCTTGTATTAATCAGTTTTACACTCAGGGACGAAAAAACTCATACATTGATGCGTTTTAACGTTACACATCAAATGAAGAATGGACACGGAGGGTCTATGTTGTCATTACATGGCAAGCATTGCGTTGTCATTAGCCGGATACCCGTGATGCAAAACGGGTTAGGGGGCGTGATGGCTCGCCATTTCCCGGATTTTGAACTGACCTATTGCCGCTCACTGCAGGAGCTGACGCTGCTCCAGTTACGCCGCGCAGATGTCATTATTGCTGATATTTCAGGTGAATACCGGAATCCTCGGGGCACCCTCGAAGAGTATTACAGTTTATTGAACCAATACCGGGATATTCACTGGATCTTTTTAGTCTCGCGGCCGCTTTACCCTATCGCGGTTGAGTTGCTTATGCGCCCGGAAAGTACGCTGCTTTCTGATATGGAGCCTATTGAAGGCGTGGTTAACGCTATTCGGGCAGGCAGCGAGCGCGCAGAGCGGATAAGCCAGACGTTATTGACCCCAGAACCTCAAAGTACGGAGGAGGAAGACGAACACATTATCGCGCTCACGCACTCCGAACGTAAGGTACTGCGTCTGTTAGGTAAAGGATGGGGGATTAACCAAATCGCCACATTGCTCAAGAAGAGCAATAAAACCATTAGCGCGCAAAAAAACAGTGCAATGCGACGGCTGTCTTTACGCAGTAATGCCGATATGTACGCCTGGATCAACAGTACGCAGGGAATGAGAGAGCTGAGTTTGATGTCAGCCTATGGAGAGTTCGAGGAATGGAAAAAACCGATTCAACAAGACATATCGCCATCGTCGAAAATTGCACGATGAGTGCCGTTGGGCTGCAGCATCTTTTTGCGAGGCCCAACCTGAATCATTACCAGCTGCATCTGTTTAGCGAATTTGACAGCTTTAAGAAAGCGCTTCAGCATGTCAATTTTTTCTCGCTGATCTATTCACTTTCCGATGCGCGAGAGGAACGTCGTAACTGTCTGGCACATCTGCGGGATCTCGCGTTTACGCATGGTCATATTCAGCGCATTATCCTGGTCGCGGATGAGACGGAAGCACGGTTAATCACCCATCTTTCGCCGTCACGCCTGCACGGTGTGGTGAGTAAATCGCTGACGCTTGAGCATCTGCAGCAGGAGCTCATGGTATTGCTGAGTGAAACGCAGCGCATCAATGACAATATGATGAATCACTGGTACCGCAGCCAAAACAGAATGTTAAGCCCAACGGAACGGGCAATATTGCGCTATATGTCGTGCGGCTATTCCATTCCTCAAATCGCGGCACAGCTTGAACGCAATATTAAGACCATCCGGGCGCATAAGTTTAATGCGATGGTGAAGCTGGGGGTGAATTCTGACGTAGGGTTGCTCGATGCAGCGGATATTCTTACTCACCTTCCGGTAAGAGAACCACGAAGTTCGGCACTCAGCAAGCCGACCTTTTTATAACCTGCCTGTTGCGCGCCAGACAGGCTCTGGCGCATCAATCAGATGCAAACATCCACCCACTTTGCGGAAGTCAGCTCCGCCATTCTGTCGGGGGAAATACGCACGGCACTGTGAATTGCGCCTGCGGCAGGCAGGACTTCGGCATACTGCTTTAATGAGATATCGCAGTAAACCGCGAGCGGATTTTCCAGCCCGAACGGGCATACGCCACCCACGGGATGACCGGTGATGGTCACCACTTCATCACTGCTGAGCATGCGCGCTTTCGCACCAAACGTCTCTTTCAGCTTTTTGTTATCCAGGCGGGCATCGCCTTTCGCCACCACCAGGATCACCTCATTTTTTACCTTTAATGATAAGGTCTTGGCGATTTGTCCCGGTTCAACGCGATGGGCGGCAGCTGCCAACGCAACGGTAGCGGTACTCTGGCTAAGCTCAATGACGTCGATATCCGGCGCGTTGTCGGCAAAAAATTGCTGTACAGACTGCAAACTCATTATTTCCTCCTGACAAATATCCTGCGTAATCTGTCATAAGAAATTATGCTCTGTAAATATCTCTAAGGTAACAAATATCCTGAACGGCTGATTTCTGGATCCTCTTCACAATCACGGAAACCGGTTACAGTAACCGGTTGCAGAGCGTGATGCGTCGATTAATACTGAGTGCGTAACGTCCCCTGTATCCAATAATAAGAGCAAATTATGAAACCATTTCGTCTGAGCAGTACCACTGGTACACAAGCCAGCAAGGTTGTGAAGCTGATTTATGGAACAACGTGCGGCGCGAATGTGCCCGTAACAAATATTTGACAGGAGAGCTGCCATGTCTGCCAACCATGCTGCGTTTAACCTGATATTCCGTTTCGTAGAAAATTACGTCAGCCCAATTGCCGGGCGGATCTCTTCCCAGCGTCATGTTATGGCTATTCGCGACGGGTTCATCTCCGCGATGCCGTTTATGATCGTGGGTTCATTCTTGTTAGTGTTCGCTTACCCACCTTTTTCGCCTGATACGACCTGGGGTTTCGCCCGCGCCTGGCTGGATATGGCGAAGCAGTTTGAAGGCCAGATCCTGACGCCGTTTGATATGACGATGGGCATTATGTCCATCTATATCTGTGCGGCCATCGCCTATAACCTGGGCAAACACTATGTCAAATCGCACCAGTTAGACCCGTTTATGTGCGCCATGCTGTCGCTGATGGCGTTTCTGCTGGTTGCGGCCCCGAAAACGAAAGGCACGCTTCCTGTCGACAGCCTGGGCGGGACGGGGATTTTTACCGCGATTCTGGTGGCGATCTACTGCGTTGAGATGATGCGTTTCCTGAAAGCGCATAACATCGGTATTCGCCTGCCGGACCAGGTTCCGCCGATGATCAAAAACTCTTTTGATCTGCTGATCCCTGTGCTGGTGGTGGTATTGACCCTCTATCCTCTGAGCCTGGTGATTCAGTCTCAGTTTGGCATGCTCATCCCGCAGGCCATTATGTCGGTCTTTAAACCTCTGGTCTCCGCCGCGGATTCCCTGCCTGCGATCCTGCTGGCGGTGTTGATTGGCCATCTGCTGTGGTTCGCCGGGATCCACGGCGCCGCCATCGTCTCCGGGATGCTGCAGATGTTCTGGCTCACGAACCTGGGCGCTAACCAGACGGCGCTGGCCGCCAGCCAGCCGCTGCCGCATATTTTTATGGAGGCGTTCTGGACCTTCTTTATCGTGATTGGCGGATCGGGCGCTACGATGGGGCTGGTGATTTGCTATCTGCGCAGCCGTTCCGCACATTTACGCTCTATCGGGCGTTTGAGCGTGGTGCCCAGCTTCTTTAACATCAACGAACCCGTCATTTTCGGTACGCCGATTGTGATGAATCCGGTGTTCTTTATTCCGTTCCTGCTGGCACCGATGGTCAACGCCGTTCTGGCCTGGGCGGCGATGTCGTTTGATTTGATTGGGCGCGTCATCTCGGTCGTTCCCTGGACGGCACCGGCGCCGATAGGCGCAGCGTGGGCCCTGGGCTGGGATTTCCGCGCGGCTATTCTGGTTGTAGTGCTGGCCTGCGTATCGGCAATCATCTACTTCCCGTTCTTCAAAGTGTACGAGAAGCAGCTGCTGGAGCAGGAAGCGGAAGAAGCCCAGCGTAGCGCGGAAGAGGACAATCAGCAGGTCGCCTAGGTATAAGCGTTGTGCCGGGTGGCGCCTGCGCCTTACCCGGCCTACGAGTTGAGGTTTTTGTAGGCCCAGTAAGCGAAGCGCCACCGGGCAATACACCGCTCTACTTCAGCGTGCAATCCCCGCACTGCTTAACGTCCGGCAGGCGATAGCGCTGGCAGCAGGTGCGGCGAACCAGAAGCCCGTCACGGAGCACGACGGTACGGAATAACGGGTTGTCACGGCCATCGGAAAGCTGTTTTGCAAAGAAACAGGACTGGCGCAGGGCCTCCACGTTCTCATCCCCAAGCAGCGGCTTCATTTCCGTTAAATACCAGTGGATTAAATAGCCCGTATTGCTCCAGATAAGCTTCGCGTTTATCTCTCCCGTCGCGTCAAGCACCTCAACCACCGGGATAAGGGCCTGCGTGATAAGCCGCTCCATGCGTTCCTGAGCCGTCAGGCGTTCAGCATTCTGGTCTTCGTGAAGATCGATCCAGAAACAGGCCGCGCGCCCGGTTTCGTGGAACTCGACGTGGAAATTATCCGGTGAGAGTTCGAGCATGCTCTTTTGCGTTAACAGCGCCAGCATCAGGGGCGGCACCATCAGCCCGATATACCACTGCGCCCAGAGAGAGAGCAGCGGTTTATTTTCCCGCGTCAGGGTGGGCTGATTGCGGTAAATATGGTCGGAATAGGCGGCCAGCAGCGATTGCAGTTTTGACGGCTGTCGCCACTCCGAGAGCGTCATGGCGTGGGCGGGGGGCGCTTCATCAAGCCGGATAAAGTCCAGCAGGTGGGCGCGCGTTTCCGCAATCTTGTCCCGTATCGCATCCGCAAGCGAAGCATTCCCGCTGGTGAGGGGCGCTCGCCAGAGGAGGGGTTCGACGATGTGTGCGGTATGCGTGGCCATAGTATAGATAGAAATCTAAATGATAATGATTGCCAATCCTAACTATTGCTCATACCAATGGCAAGACTTTTGTCCTGGAGACATCGTCGTGATGTTTACGCCGTCTGCAGCTCTTCACTCAACAGAATGTTATTGCGACCCATGTGCTTGGCTTCGTAGAGGGCTTTGTCCGCTTTTTCCAGCGCACCTTCCACGTCTTCATCCCCGAAGATAGCAATGCCAATGCTGATGGTGACGTTTGTCGCAACACTCTCGTTAAACAGGTGCGGGATTTTCAAATCGTAGACTTTCTGACGGATCCGCTCGGCCGTCTGGCGGGCATGTTCGAGTGAGATATTGGTCAGCAGCACCATAAATTCTTCCCCACCAAAACGCGCCACAATATCGCGAGAACGCACGGCGTCGCGAATTGCCGCAGAGACGCGCTTCAGCGCCTGGTCGCCCATCATATGGCCATAATGGTCGTTATAGGCTTTGAAGTGATCGATATCCATTAGCAGGACAAAATGCTCGCCATTTTCTACCGCCGGCAGGTTCTCCAGACGGCTTTGCAGACCGCGACGGTTATATAGCCCGGTGAGCGGGTCCATCATGCTGAGATCGGTAAGAGTTTCTCGCTCTTCCAGCAGGCGAGAAAGCAGCTCCTGGGCGAAACGGTCGTTACGCCTTTGCAAAATGTTATGAATAGCAATCGCCACCACAGGAAGTGCGAAAGAATAGGTCATTCTCAGCCATATATCGTGATCGCTTAGCCACAGGCAGACAATAAAGGTGGGCAGTGAGTGCAGCGTAAATGCTTTGATATTACTGGCGAATGCCAGTGTGCCGATAAAAAGCACCGTCAACAGGGCGATTAACAAATACGTCGCAGGGTCGTGGGTAATTAAGGCGAATTTGGACACAATTTGCCACGCCCACATAATACCGAAGATCCCTGAAACGAGAGGAATATTTATCTTCCGCGTCTTCTTTCTCCAGTGCCAGACGAACAGCCCAGTGCTAATGCAGAATATAGCAATAAGTGGGACGGAGAACAGGCGTACGGAATTGAGCGGGTTTGTTACCGAGAACACTGCTGAGGTTGCGTTCAGAAATAAAAACAAACGTAACGACAACTGATATTTTCTGTGAACCAAAGACCGCCAGGATTGTGATGTCATAGTCGTACGTTTTTATTAAAATTTAATTAAAACAAATAAGTAGCTGTTGTTTCGTAATAAAATATGCAAAAAACTCAAAGAGTAATTATCAGAAAATCTTTAGATGTTGTTAACAGGTGTGCAATTTATCACCTTAGGCAATTCCTGTCATTACGGGAAAGGTAAAGGTCAATGGATTTTGATTCATTCAGCTGACAAATGATAATGCCTGTCATATGATATTGGTTATCATTATCGTTATAAGAGGGCGGATCATGTTGAACAGGGCGCTGGGAAGTGGTTGGGGGGTATTGCTGCCGGGAGCCATTCTCGGCGGTTTGATGTTTGCCGATCTCTCCCTTGATACCTGGAAAGCGATCATTGTTGCTGGACTGTTAGTCACGTCAGGCATGATCTGGCATAAACAATTACGGCACTTTGTCCTGCTGCCATCTTGTGTAGCACTGGTCAGCGGAATTCTGGTGATACTGATGAGTTTGAAATAACGGGAAAAACAAGGGGAACGTCAGAAGGGATGTAAGATAATTGGTGCGAGGGGGGGGACTCGAACCCCCACATCCTAAGGACACTAACACCTGAAGCTAGCGCGTCTACCAATTCCGCCACCTTCGCACAGTCATCTTACTCTTTATTGTTATGTTGATATCGCCTCGTTGGTGCGAGGGGGGGGACTCGAACCCCCACATCCGTAAGGACACTAACACCTGAAGCTAGCGCGTCTACCAATTCCGCCACCTTCGCCCAGTGCGAGCAATATCATTGTGATTTATGGTGCGAGGGGGGGGACTCGAACCCCCACATCCGTAAGGACACTAACACCTGAAGCTAGCGCGTCTACCAATTCCGCCACCTTCGCATACCATCGATACTGTAAAAGTATCGTAACCACGGAGGCGCATTCTAGATGTTTTCAGCTTTACGTCAACTGAAAAGTGCTCACCTTTTATTGATTGCTGCAAAAATGGTCGGAACGGAGACGCCTGCTTGCCGGATAGTGATTGCGCTTATCCGGCAAGCAGGGGAGGCGATTACTTTTTGGCCTGACGCGTCATCACGGTGCGGTAGACCTTAAAGCGGCCGGTCTGGGCGATGACTTCGTGGAAGCCAAAGGTTTCGTCCAGCACTTTCGGGTACGCCAGAAAGGCGTTGGCGACAATACGCAGCTCGCCGCCGCTGTTGAGGTGACGGACCGCGCCACGGATCAGCGTTTGTGCCGCTTCCAGGCTGGTCTCCATACCGTCGTGGAACGGCGGATTAGAGATGATCATGTCGAAGCGACCGGTGATGTCGGAGAAAACGTTGCTGGCAATCACCTCGCCTTCAATGCCGTTTGCGGCAAGCGTTGCGCGGCTGGCTTCTACCGCCGGGGCGCTCACGTCACACAGGGTTAAGCGCACTTTTGGTGAATGGCTCGCAAGCACGGTCGAGAGAACGCCCGCGCCGCAGCCCACGTCCAACACTTTGCCTTTAGTGTGCGGCGTCAGGGTAGAAAGCAGCAGCTTGCTGCCCGTATCCAGCGCGTCACGGCTGAACACGCCCGGCAGGGTTTTGATGGTCAGGCCGTCAAGCTGGTACTCGTCCCAGTAAGACTGCGCATCAAACGTGGTCTGTTTTTCCAGACGGCCATGGTACAGCCCACAGCGGCGAGCGCTGTCGACCTTATTCAGCGGCGCGTAGCCTTCCAGCATCTGTTCCGCGCTGCGCACGCCGCTGCGGTTTTCACCGACTACAAAAATATCGCAGCCGACCGGCAGCAGAGAGAGCAGGTTCATCAGCTGAAACTGCGCTTCCGGTTTATTCTTCGGCCAGTAGTAGATCAGCGTATCGCAGTCGGCGATATCGCTCTGCTCTGCCACCAGGCTAAAGCGCGCGCGCTCGCCCATCTGGCGGCTCAGCACCTGCCAGTGGTGGTAGTACTGGGTGTGGGCACGGCTTTCAGCACAGTCGAAACGCGCGGGCAGGTCATCCTGCATATCTCCGGCAAACAGAATACGGCTCTCTTCGAAATCATCACTGTGACGCAGCAAGACTTCACTTGCCGGGGTAAATGCAGACATGAATTGTTCCTCAATAAACTCAGGCGGGGATTATAGTAGGTAGATGGCGCAGTTTCGACACATTTGCTATATTTGCGCGCCTGAGAGACAGGAGTTTTCCCTATGACATCCCGACGAGACTGGCAGTTGCAGCAGCTGGGCATTACCCAGTGGGCTTTGCGTCGCCCGACGGCGTTGCAGGGCGAAATCGCCATCTCCATCCCGACGCACGTTCGCCTGGTGATGGTGGCGGAAGAACTGCCTGCCCTGAATGAACCCCTGATCGACGATGTCCTTCGCAGCCTGAAGCTGACGGCCGACCAGGTTTTACCGCTGACGCCAGAGCGTGTCGCGATGCTTCCTCCCGATAGCCGCTGTAACAGCTGGCGTATCGGAGAGACAAACGAGATCCCTCTCAAGGGGAGCCAGATCTGCTCGCCAGCGCTGGACGAACTGAAGGCCAACCCAAAAGCGCGCAGCGCGCTATGGCAACAAATCTGCGAATATGAACACGATTTCTTCCCTCACGACGGCTGACCTGACCACCGCGTTCGCGATTGAAACACGCGCTCACGCGTTTCCGTGGAGCGAAAAAACCTTCGCCAGCAATCAGGGCGAACGGTATCTGAACTACCGTCTGGACGTTGACGGTACTCTGGCCGCCTTCGCCATCACGCAGGTTGTTCTTGATGAGGCGACGCTGTTTAATATCGCGGTTGATCCCGCGTTCCAGCGCCGTGGGCTGGGAAGAGAACTGCTCGAGTACCTCATTCGTGAGCTCGAAACCCGTGACGTTTTCACCCTGTGGCTGGAGGTGCGCGCGTCGAATGTCGCCGCCATCGCGCTCTATGAAAGCTTAGGCTTTAACGAGGCGACAATCCGCCGTAACTACTACCCCACCGCAGAGGGACGTGAAGACGCCATCATAATGGCTCTGCCGATTGGATAATAAAGATAAGGTTGTAACGATGAAATGGGACTGGATTTTCTTTGATGCCGACGAAACGCTGTTTACGTTCGACTCGTTCGGCGGGCTACAGCGGATGTTTCTCGACTATAGCGTGACCTTCACCGCTGAAGATTTTCAGGACTATCAGGCGGTCAACAAGCCGCTGTGGGTGGATTACCAGAACGGTGCCATCACCGCGTTACAGCTTCAGCACCAGCGCTTTGACGTCTGGGCGGAACGGTTAAAGGTGAGTCCGGGGACGCTGAATGAGGCGTTCCTGAACGCGATGGCCGAAATCTGTGCGCCACTGCCGGGGGCGGTCTCCCTGCTGAATGCGTTGAAAGGCAAGGTGAAGCTGGGGATCATCACCAACGGTTTTACCGCCCTGCAGCAGATCCGCCTTGAGCGCACCGGCCTGCGCGATCATTTTGACGCGCTGGTGATCTCGGAAGAGGTTGGCGTGCCAAAGCCGGATCCGCGAATTTTCGACTACGCGCTGGCGCAGGCCGGCAATCCCGACCGCGATCGCGTTCTGATGGTGGGTGACACCGCAGAGTCAGATATTCTGGGCGGCATGAAGGCCGGCCTGTCGACCGTGTGGCTCAATGCCCATGGCCGCGAGAAGCCTGAAGGCATCGAACCGACCTGGACCGTGACGTCGTTGAACGAACTGGAGCAACTCCTGTGTAAACAATGATTGCCTGCCCCCTATTGATGGGTAAAATAGCCGCAATTTTGTATTCCATGATGCGTGGCGTGCTGCCGCGCTTATAAAAGAAGATTTAATTATGACGTTGTCTCCTTATCTGCAAGAGGTGGCCAAGCGCCGCACTTTTGCCATTATCTCGCACCCGGATGCCGGTAAAACGACCATCACTGAGAAGGTGCTGCTGTTCGGACAGGCGATCCAGACTGCGGGTACCGTAAAAGGCCGTGGCTCCAGCCAGCATGCAAAATCTGACTGGATGGAGATGGAAAAGCAGCGTGGTATTTCGATTACCACTTCCGTGATGCAGTTCCCGTATCATGACTGCCTGGTGAACCTGCTTGACACCCCGGGCCACGAAGACTTCTCCGAAGATACCTACCGTACCCTGACGGCGGTGGACTGCTGCCTGATGGTGATCGACGCCGCGAAAGGGGTAGAAGATCGTACCCGTAAGCTGATGGAAGTGACCCGTCTGCGCGATACGCCGATCCTCACCTTTATGAACAAACTCGACCGTGACATCCGTGACCCGATGGAGCTGATGGATGAAGTGGAAAACGAGCTGAAAATCGCCTGTGCGCCCATTACCTGGCCAATTGGCTGCGGTAAGCTGTTCAAAGGCGTTTACCACCTCTATAAAGACGAAACCTACCTGTATCAGACCGGCAAAGGCCACACCATTCAGGAAGTGCGCATTGTGAAAGGTCTGGACAACCCGGAACTGGACGTGGCCGTCGGCGAAGAGCTGGCCGCGCAGCTGCGCGACGAGCTGGAGCTGGTGAAGGGCGCGTCTCACGAGTTCGACAAAGAGCTGTTCCTGAGCGGTGAAATTACCCCGGTCTTCTTTGGTACCGCGCTGGGTAACTTTGGCGTTGACCACATGCTGGACGGTCTGGTGGAGTGGGCGCCGCAGCCGATGCCGCGCAAAACTGACACCCGTGAAGTGGAAGCGAAAGAAGAGAAGTTCACCGGCTTCGTGTTCAAAATTCAGGCCAACATGGACCCGAAACACCGTGACCGCGTGGCCTTTATGCGCGTGGTGTCCGGTAAATATGAAAAGGGCATGAAGCTGCGCCAGGTGCGTATCGGCAAAGACGTGGTGATCTCCGACGCGCTGACCTTTATGGCGGGCGACCGTTCGCACGTTGAAGAAGCCTATCCGGGCGACATCATTGGTCTGCACAACCACGGCACGATCCAGATCGGCGATACCTTCACCCAGGGTGAAATGATGAAGTTCACCGGTATTCCGAACTTCGCGCCGGAGCTGTTCCGCCGCATTCGTCTGCGCGATCCGCTGAAGCAGAAACAGCTGCTGAAAGGCCTGGTTCAGCTCTCCGAGGAAGGCGCCGTGCAGGTGTTCCGCCCAATCGCCAACAACGATCTGATCGTGGGCGCGGTCGGCGTGCTGCAGTTTGACGTGGTCGTCGCGCGTCTGAAGAGCGAATACAACGTGGAGGCGATTTACGAGTCTGTGAACGTCGCGACCGCGCGCTGGGTTGAGTGTGCTGACGTGAAGAAATTCGAAGAGTTTAAGCGCAAGAACGAAATTCAGCTGGCGCTGGACGGTGGCGATAACCTGACCTATATCGCCCCAACCATGGTGAACCTGAACCTGACCCAGGAACGTTATCCTGACGTTCAGTTCCGTAAAACCCGCGAGCACTAATCCCCTCTCAGAGCACGGCTGCCGCCGTGCTCTTCTTTAATTCCTGTCTTATTAATCCCTTGCGGAATGTTCTTAATTCAACGCAATTTCACGCTATTCGCGCGTTTTTTACCCAATTCCGAAAGCGGCTCTGCGAGAGTGATCTATATTTAACTCAGTGTTTAACACCGGGCATGGATAAATTAACTGTTCAATGCATGGCTTTAGGTTATCCATTTTGCCCGCGTGTTTATTCGCAATATATAAAACTACTAAGGATGTACGTAGCCCGAATAACGGGTCAACACAGGAATAGATCGATGAATATGACAAGACTGAAGATTTCTAAAACTCTGCTGGCAGTCACTCTGGGTAGCGTTCTGGTGAGCGGCTCCGCCCTGGCGGAAAGCAGCACCATGGATAAAGCACAGTCCACGGCCGATAGCGCAGGGCAAAAAATCGATAGCTCTATGAATAAAGTCGGCAATTTCATGGATGACAGCTCAATCACAGCAAAAGTGAAAGCCGCACTGGTGGATGATGAAGCCATCAAGAGCACCGATATTTCCGTTAAGACCGACAAGAAAGTGGTCACCCTGAGCGGTTTTGTTGAAAGCCAGGCTCAGGCTGAACAGGCGGTTAAAGTGGCGAAAGGCGTCGAAGGCGTCGCCTCCGTTAGCGATAAACTGCACGTGCGTGACGGTAAAAACGCGTCGATGAAAGGTTATGCCGGTGATGCCGCTACGACCAGCGAAATCAAAGCTAAACTGTTAGCAGATGACATCGTGCCGTCTCGTAAGGTGAAAGTGGAAACCACCGATGGCGTGGTTCAGCTTTCCGGTACGGTAGATTCCCAGGCGCAAAGTGAACGTGCCGAGTCCATCGCGAAAGCGATTGATGGTGTGAAAAGCGTTAAAAACGATCTGAAAACGAAGTAAGTCTGGACCCTTCGCCCGTCTGGTTAATACCGGCGGGCGATATAAGAACGATTCTGGAAAAACGCCGGTGAGTGGCCTGAGCGCTCACGTTTAGCGGCCGACATTAACTATGGTAAAGGAGAAGCTTATGTTTCGTTGGGGCATTATATTTCTGGTTATCGCGTTAATTGCCGCCGCATTGGGCTTTGGTGGACTGGCAGGTACAGCAGCATGGGCAGCTAAAATTGTCTTCGTTGTGGGTATTATTCTGTTCCTGGTCAGCCTGTTTACGGGGCGTCGACGTCCGTAGCAAACGCAATATTTCTTCAACAAAAAAAAGCCAGTCACTGCGACTGGCTTTTTCTTATTTGCGTAACAGGCCGGGTGCGTTACTGTGGTGTTATAAAATAATCAAAACAGGAAAGCAGAGGTGGGGCAACGAATTCCCGTTACGCTCGGCAATATTGCGCCGCTGACGTTAAAACCGTTCCACGCTGGTCAACTCGCACTGGTCTGCGAGGGTGGCGGACAGCGCGGCATTTTCACCGCAGGCGTGCTGGACGAATTTATGCGCGCGCAGTTCAACCCGTTTGACCTTTACTTCGGCACCTCCGCCGGGGCGCAGAATCTCTCTGCCTACGTTTGTAACCAGCCCGGCTATGCGCGCAAGGTCATCATGCGTTACACCACGGCCAAAGAATTTTTTAACCCGGTGCGCTTTGTGCGCGGCGGCAACCTGATCGATCTCGACTGGCTGCTGGAGTCAACCTCCAGCCAGATGCCGCTGGCGATGGACACCGCCGCCCGTCTGTTTGATAGCGGTAAAGAATTCTGGATGTGCGCCAGCCGGGGCGATGACTATTCGCCGGGCTATTTTTCTCCGCAGAAGGAGAACTGGCTGGACATCATCCGCGCCTCCAGCGCGATCCCCGGTTTTTATCGTACCGGCGCCCTGCTGGACGGCATTAGCTATCTGGACGGCGGGATCAGTGATGCGGTGCCGGTGCAGGAAGCCGCCCGGCGCGGGGCGAAAACCATTGTGGTGATCCGCACCGTGCCGTCGCAGATGTACTACACGCCGCAGTGGTTCAAACGGATGGAGCGCTGGCTGGGCGACAGCAGCCTGCAGCCGCTGGTGAACATCGCGAAGCAGCATGAAACCACCTACGGCGCGATGCAGCGCTTTATTGAAAAACCCCCGGGCAAGCTGCGTATTTTTGAAATCTATCCGCCGAAGCCGCTGCTGAGCATGGCCCTGGGCAGCCGCGTTCCTGCACTGCGCATGGACTACAAAACGGGGCGGCTGTGCGGGCGCTACTTCCTGGCGACGGTGGGGAAAATGCTGGCGGAGCAACCGCCGCTTCATCGGCATAAGCGCATTATTACGCCGCCTGCCGTTGTCGCCAACGACGCCCTGACGGTGCCGCTGGTGGATATTCCGCAGGCGAATGACGCTTTACTGGATAACGAGGATCTGGCGTGACGCACCGCTTTATCGATACCCACTGCCACTTTGATTTTCCGCCGTTTACGGGGGATGAAGCGCAAAGCATTGCGAAAGCGGCCGACGCGGGCGTTCAGGCCATTATTGTGCCGTCAGTGGAAGCGGCGTACTTTTCCCGCGTGCTGGATCTTTCTGCACGGCACCCCGCGCTCTATGCGGCGCTCGGCCTGCATCCGATCGTGATTGAACGGCATCGTGATGAGCACATTGAGAGACTTGATGAGATCCTGCAGACCGCAGGCGACAAGCTTGTCGCCATCGGCGAGATCGGGCTCGATCTTTATCGTGAGGATCCCCAGTTCGAGCGCCAGCAGACGATCCTCGACGCGCAGCTCAGGCTGGCGAAGCGCCACGATCTGCCGGTGATCCTCCATTCAAGACGCACCCACGATAAGCTGGCGATGCACCTGAAACGCATCGATCTGCCGCGCAGGGGCGTGGTGCACGGTTTTTCCGGCAGCCTGCAGCAGGCGCAGCGTTTTATCGAGCTGGGCTATAAGATCGGCGTCGGTGGCACCATTACCTATCCGCGCGCCAGTAAAACCCGGGACGTGATGGCGCAGCTGCCGCTCTCGGCGCTTCTGCTGGAAACCGACGCCCCGGATATGCCGCTGAACGGTTTTCAGGGGCAGCCGAATCGCCCGGAACAGGCGGCGCGCGTGTTTACCAGCCTGTGTGAGCTGCGAAAGGAGCCTGAAGAGGTGATTGCCGGTGCGCTGCTTGAGAATACCCGTGAGGTTTTTGGCATCACGCTATAGGTAAAGCGACGGACGGATCACCATTATCTTCTGCTTTTCCAGCGCCCGCGCCAGCGGTTCAACGTCTTCCGGCGTGGCGCTACGCCATGACGCCGCCTCGCCGTAAACGCCATGCGCATGAAACGCGTTGAGGCGCACCGGCACATTTCCCAGCCCGTGGATAAACGTCGTGAGCGCCTTGAGGTGTTCCAGATAGTCACACTGCTCCGGAATCACCAGCAGGCGGAGTTCCGTTAAACGGCGACGATCGGCCAGCCAGCGGATGCTCTGCTTGATCTGCGGGTTGTCGCGCCCGGTCAGGAAGCGATGATGCGCGTTCCCCCACGCCTTCAGATCCAGCATCGCGCCGTCGAGTACCGGCAGCAGTTTTTCCCAGCCGGTTTCGCCTAGCAGCCCGTTGCTGTCCACCAGGCAGGTTAACTGCTGCAGCTCAGGATCGGCTTTGATCGCGCGAAAAAGAGCGATTAAAAACGGCAGCTGTGTTGTGGCCTCGCCGCCGCTCACCGTGATCCCTTCGATAAACGGCGCTGATTTGCGGACCTGGGTGAGGATCTCCTCCACGTTGAAGCGGTGCGCCATGGGCGTTGCCTGCTGCTGGCACAGCTGCAGGCAGGTGTCGCACTGGCGGCAGTTGCTCTCCTGCCACCAGACGCGCCCGGCCTGGAGGGTCAGCGCGTCGTGCGGGCAGCGGGGCACGCAGTCTCCACAGTCGTTGCAGCGGCCAATCGTCCACGGGTTGTGGCAGGTTTTACAGCGCAGGTTGCAGCCCTGCAGGAACAGGGCCAGGCGGCTGCCCGGCCCGTCGACGCAGGAGAATGGAATAACCTGACTAACTAAAGCGCATCTGCTGTTCATGGCTAATCACGCGCGGCTGACGTTCCAGAATCCGGGTATTACGTGCGGCTTCTTCCCCCAGCCACGTGGTATTGGTGCGCGATCCGGCTTCCCGGTATTTCTCCAGATCCGACAGGCGCACCATGTATCCGGTGACGCGGACCAGATCGTTACCCGCCACGTTGGCGGTAAATTCACGCATGCCCGCCCGGAACGCGCCCAGGCAAAGCTGCACCACCGCCTGCGGATTGCGTTTTACCGTCTCATCCAGCGTCAGGATATCGCTTATCCCGGAAGCGTAGTGCTTGTGATGGGGAGCCACCGCCAGCAGATGGCTGATGGGATCCGGCTCGTCGCCGTAGGGCAGACGCGCCCCCGGCGTGGTGCCTGAATCCGAGCTGATGCCCGACTGCGCGTGGAGCATCGCGCGATGCTTCCAGCCGTGCTTCACCGGCGTGTTTTCCACGAACGCCGCAAGCTGTTCGCTGATGCGGTAGCCCAGCGCGTTGGCCTGTTCATCCTTTCCGTAGCGTCCCGCTATGCCTGCTTTCTCGCAGAGCGCGTTTACCGCCTCTGCCAGGCCGTACATGCCAAACATGGGTACAAACCGATCGGCATCAATCAGCCCCTCTTTCACCAGGAAGCTATTCTCAAAGAAGCCTGATTGTTGATAGAGGAAATCGCAGCGGGCATCAATGATGGCGATTTGCTGCTGGCAGTAGTGCGGAAGCGTGCGGGTGAAGAAGTCGTCAATGGAGGTGCTGCGTTCAGCAATGGCTTTGAGGTTCAGGCGAACCAGGGTGCTGCCACCGCCGGCCAGCGGCAGGGAGTTGTAACAGCTCACCACGCCAAAACGGCCTTTTGTGAAAATTTTATCATTCACCGGACCGTTTGAAACATGCGGTTTGCTGCATTCGCAAATGTTTTTCGCCACCTCAAGCAGCAAATCGTCCGGGGTGATTTCAGGGGCGTAAATAAAGGTCAGATTCGGCGCGACCTGCTTCAGTTCTGCATCGGCACGCAGAATGGCACGGGTAATGGGGCCATCGGCGGGCCCGATGTTTGCGTGCATAAACGCATCCGGCAGCGTGCGGTCAAGATAGCGCCAGAAACGTTTTACTCGGCTATCGATCTCTTCTTGTGTTAGAATTCTAACATATGGAGTTAATATCGCATCAAGGTGCCCCAGATAGACCGGCATCGATGTGACGGACGGAACATGATGGTACAGGATGGTTAACAGCGAGAGAGCGTCGTCGAGATCGTTTGCCCCTTCCAGCTCCAGCCATTCTGAGCCGTTAGCGAGGAATTTTGCGTAATCCGGCAGCACGTAGCGCGGTTTGAAAGGCGCATGGCCTTCGAACATGTCGCAGATGAACCCCTCGTCCAGCGCGGCGCGGGCGGCCTCAGGAAGTGCCGGATAAGGCAGATTGTTTTCCGCTTCCAGCGCCAGAAAATGACGCTTTTGTTCCGGGGTTAACACCGGGCTTGTCACAATGTGCTGGCAACGTTGTTGCAGGGCGTGGGGCATGTTCGCTTCCTTGAGTGTTCTGCGGATGATGAACGAATTGTAGGAAGCCAGCCTGTTGGGGCTTTTGATCCGACAGGGGGTATCGCTGCTTTAGGCAGCAATTTACGCGCTAAAGTTTGAAGAAGATCTCATTACAGTAATGCAAATTTGTACGCAGTTTTCATTAACTGTGATGAATGTCGAAGTGTGGATGCGGGTGAATGTTAGAATACTCACAGACCCGCAAGGTAAAATTGATACGGCACTGCCGTTGGAGAATGTTATGACCGATTTAACTGCAAGCAGCCTGCGCGCGTTGAAGCTGATGGACCTGACCACCCTGAACGATGACGACACCAATGAGAAGGTCATCGCCCTGTGCCATCAGGCGAAAACGCCAGTGGGTAACACCGCAGCCGTCTGTATCTACCCGCGCTTTATCCCGATTGCCCGTAAGACGCTGAAAGAGCAGGGCACCCCGGACGTGCGCATTGCAACCGTGACTAACTTCCCGCACGGCAATGACGACATTGAGATTGCGCTGGCAGAAACCCGTGCGGCCATTGCTTACGGCGCGGACGAAGTTGACGTGGTATTCCCGTACCGCGCGCTGATCGCCGGTAACGAGCAGGTTGGCTTCGACCTGGTGAAAGCCTGTAAAGACGCGTGCGCGGCGGCAAACGTGCTGCTGAAAGTGATCATCGAAACCGGCGAGCTGAAAGAAGAAGCGCTGATTCGTAAAGCCTCTGAAATTTCTATCAAAGCCGGTGCGGACTTCATTAAAACCTCGACCGGTAAAGTGCCGGTGAACGCCACCCCGGAAAGCGCGCGCATCATGATGGAAGTCATTCGCGATATGGGCGTGTCCAAAACCGTTGGTTTCAAACCTGCGGGCGGCGTGCGTACCGCGGAAGACGCGCAGCAGTTCCTCGCGATTGCCGACGAGCTGTTCGGCGCAGAGTGGGCGGACTCCCGCCACTACCGTTTCGGTGCGTCCAGCCTGCTGGCCAGCCTGCTGAAAGCGCTGGGCCACGGCGACGGTAAGAGCGCAAGCAGCTACTAAGTTTGAATTGCCGGGTGGCGCTACGCTTACCCGGCCTACCGGATCGTGGTCGGGTAAACCGTACCCGCCGCCATTCACCCGATTCCTCATGGGGGTTACCGTGTTTCTCGCACAAGAAATTATTCGTAAAAAACGTGATGGTCATGCATTAAGCGACGAAGAGATCCGCTTCTTCATCAACGGCATTCGTGATAACACCGTCTCAGAAGGGCAGATTGCGGCTCTGGCGATGACCATTTTCTTCCACGATATGTCGATGCCCGAGCGCGTGTCGCTGACCATGGCGATGCGAGATTCAGGAACCGTTCTCGACTGGAAAAGCCTCAACCTTAACGGCCCGATTGTCGATAAGCACTCCACCGGCGGCGTGGGCGATGTGACCTCCCTGATGCTCGGCCCGATGGTGGCCGCCTGCGGCGGTTACATCCCGATGATTTCCGGGCGCGGCCTGGGCCACACCGGCGGCACGCTCGACAAACTGGAAGCCATTCCGGGCTTCGATATCTTCCCGGACGACAACCGCTTCCGCGACATTATTAAAGACGTTGGTGTGGCGATTATCGGCCAGACCAGCTCTCTTGCTCCGGCAGACAAGCGTTTCTACGCGACCCGCGATATCACCGCTACCGTTGACTCCATCCCGCTGATCACCGCCTCTATCCTGGCGAAGAAGCTGGCAGAAGGGCTGGACGCGCTGGTGATGGACGTGAAGGTGGGCAGCGGCGCGTTTATGCCAACCTATGAACTCTCTGAGGCACTGGCCGAAGCGATCGTTGGCGTCTCCAACGGCGCGGGCGTGCGCACCACCGCGCTGCTCACCGACATGAACCAGGTGCTGGCCTCCAGCGCCGGTAACGCTGTCGAAGTGCGTGAAGCGGTGCAGTTCCTCACCGGCGAATACCGTAACCCGCGTCTGTTTGACGTGACCATGGCGCTGTGCGTTGAGATGTTAATCTCCGGCAAGCTGGCCAAAGACGATGCAGAAGCCCGCGCGAAACTGCAGGCGGTGCTGGACAACGGCAAAGCGGCGGAGATCTTCGGCCGTATGGTCGCTGCGCAGAAAGGCCCGACCGATTTCGTCGAAAACTACGCGAAATACCTGCCCACCGCGACGCTCAGCAAAGCGGTGTATGCCGATAGAGAAGGGTTTGTCTCTGCGATGGACACCCGTGCCCTCGGCATGGCGGTGGTTTCGATGGGCGGCGGCCGTCGTCAGGCGTCAGACACCATTGATTACAGCGTCGGCTTTACCGATATGGCCCGCCTGGGCGACAGCGTTGACGGCCAACGTCCGCTGGCGGTGATCCACGCGAAAGACGAAGCCAGCTGGCAGGAAGCGGCAAAAGCGGTGAAGGCGGCCATCACGCTTGACGATAAAGCGCCGGAAACCACACCGACTGTCTATCGCCGTATCACCGAATAGCGGTATACTGATCTGATCGATAATTTTTGAAGCACTACGTACGGAGAACAATTATGAAACGTGCATTTATTATGGTGCTGGACTCATTCGGCATCGGCGCAACCGAAGATGCAGAACGTTTTGGTGACGTGGGTTCCGATACCATGGGTCACATCGCGGAAGCCTGTGCTAAAGGCGAAGCGGACAACGGTCGTAAAGGCCCTCTGACTCTACCTAACCTGACCCGCCTCGGGCTGGTGAAAGCGCATGAAGGTTCTACCGGTAAAATCGCAGCCGGTATGGACGGCAACGCGGAAGTGGTGGGCGCCTACGGCTGGGCTCACGAGCTTTCTTCCGGTAAAGACACCCCGTCCGGACACTGGGAAATCGCCGGTGTACCGGTCCTGTTCGACTGGGGCTATTTCTCCGATCATGAGAACAGCTTCCCGCAGGAGCTGCTTGATAAGCTGGTTAAGCGTGCCAACCTGCCGGGCTACCTCGGTAACTGCCACTCTTCCGGTACCGTGATTCTGGACCAGCTCGGCGAAGAGCATATGAAAACCGGCAAGCCGATTTTCTACACCTCCGCCGACTCCGTGTTCCAGATTGCCTGCCACGAAGAGACGTTTGGCCTGGATAAACTCTACGAGCTGTGCGAAATCGCTCGCGAAGAGCTGACCGAAGGCGGCTACAACATTGGCCGCGTTATCGCGCGTCCGTTTATCGGCGACAAAGCGGGTAACTTCCAGCGTACCGGTAACCGTCACGACCTGGCCGTTGAGCCGCCGGCACCGACCGTGCTGCAGAAGCTGGTTGACGAGAAAGACGGTCACGTGGTGTCCGTGGGTAAAATCGCGGACATCTACGCCAACTGCGGCATCACCAAAAAAGTGAAAGCCACCGGTCTGGATGCGCTGTTCGATGCCACCATCAAAGAGATGAAAGAAGCGGGCGACAAGACTATCGTCTTCACCAACTTCGTGGACTTCGACTCCTCCTGGGGCCACCGTCGCGACGTGGCGGGTTATGCTGCGGGTCTGGAGCTGTTCGACCGCCGTCTGCCGGAGCTGATGGAGCTGGTGGGTGAAGATGACATTCTTATCCTCACCGCGGACCACGGCTGCGACCCAACCTGGACCGGTACCGACCATACCCGTGAGCATATTCCGGTGCTGGTCTACGGCCCGAAAGTGAAACCCGGTTCACTGGGACACCGTGAAACCTTCGCGGACATCGGCCAGACCCTGGCGAAATACTTTGGTACGTCCGACATGGAATATGGCAAGGCCATGTTCTGAGGTCATTGCCCGGTGGCGCTTCGCTTACCGGGCCTACGGTTTTGTAGGCCGGGTAAGGCGTAGCCGCCACCCGGCAAAAACAACAATGTAAAAGGAACTGAAGATGGCAACTCCTCACATTAATGCAGAAATGGGTGATTTCGCTGACGTCGTATTGATGCCGGGCGACCCGCTGCGCGCGAAGCACATTGCAGAAACCTTCCTCGAAGACGTGCGTGAAGTGAACAACGTGCGCGGCATGCTGGGCTTCACCGGTACCTATAAAGGCCGCAAAATCTCCGTGATGGGCCACGGTATGGGTATCCCATCCTGCTCTATCTACACCAAAGAGCTGATCACCGATTTCGGCGTGAAGAAAATCATCCGCGTGGGCTCCTGCGGCGCGGTGCGCATGGACGTTAAGCTGCGCGACGTGGTGATCGGCATGGGCGCGTGTACCGACTCTAAAGTCAACCGCATCCGCTTTAAAGATCATGACTTTGCGGCCATCGCTGACTTTGACATGGTGCGTAACGCGGTTGACGCAGCAAAAGCGCTGGGCGTTGACGCGCGCGTGGGCAACCTGTTCTCTGCCGATCTGTTCTACTCGCCGGAAGGCGACATGTTCGACGTGATGGAGAAATACGGCATCCTGGGCGTGGAAATGGAAGCGGCGGGTATCTACGGCGTGGCGGCTGAGTTCGGTGCGAAAGCGCTGACCATCTGCACCGTGTCTGACCACATCCGTACCCACGAGCAGACCACCGCGGCTGAACGTCAGACCACCTTCAACGACATGATCAAAATCGCGCTGGAATCCGTTCTGCTGGGCGATAAAGAGTAAGAGCTGTTGTGCCGGGTGGCGGCTTCGCCTGACCCGGCCTCCGGTTTTGCAGGCCCGCCAGGCGCAGCGCCTGCGGGCTTTTTTACTAACGTACGGCCTGGGCAATCCACGTCGACAGTTCCCGCAGCTCTTTTTCCTGCTCCGGAAAATCCCCAGTCAATGCATCACATTCCTGCTGCAACATATCCGCCCGATACAAACAGCCCTGCAGACGAACGGCCAGCGCCTCTAGCGGTGCCGGATTAAGGCTGTCCGTAAACACCTGCGTGCGGGTGATATGGCCTTTCTCCACGTCAAAATGCAGCTCAACGCCGCCCCAGGTAAAACGCTCGTCCAACAGATGAGAAAACGCCGGAGCCTGACCGAAGTTCCACTCCCAGCTGCTCTGGCGGGCGAAGGTTTCCACGAAGTTGGGCAGGTCCGGGATTTTGTCAGGAGAGATGACTTCTGCTTCCACGCGCTCGCCGTAATGTTCAAAGAACGCGTCACGGACCGCATCGCAGATCTGCTCGTGAGTAATCCCCGGCAGCAGTTCCACCAGATTCGCCACGCGTCCGCGTACGGAGGTAATGCCCTTAGCCTGGAGCTTTTTCTTGTCAGGATTCAGGTAGTTCGCCAGACGGCTCAGATCGGCGTTCAGCAGCAGGGTGCCGTGATGGAATCCGCGATCCATCGTTTCGCGATAGGCGGAGCCGGAGACCTTCCGGTCGCCTTCGGGGGTTTTCACCACCAGATCGTTACGCCCGGACGCTTCCGCCGTCACGCCGAGCGAATTCAGCGCGTTGAGCACAATTGAGGTGGAGATGGTTTTGTCGTATTCCGGTTTGCCCGCCATAAAGGTAAAGCAGGTGTTGCCCAGATCGTGAAACACCGCGCCGCCGCCGCTGCTCCGGCGCGCGAGGCGGACGTTGTCCTCCTCCATGCGCCGCGTATTACACTCTTTCCACGGGTTTTGCGCGCGGCCAATCACCACCGTATCGGCGTTACGCCAGAGGAAGAGGACGCGCTGGGTGGCGGGCATCTGGCGGAAAATACACTCTTCCACCGCGAGATTAAACCAGGGATCGTAAGAGTCAGAGATAAGCAGGCGTAACGTCGTCATGGCAAAGTTCCTTTTCCGAATCGTTCGCCTACTTTATCACTATTCTTTCTTCTCGCTCTCTTCGTCTTCCGGGACCGACCGGCTGGCGGTCAGCAGGAACGGGGATTGCTGCCAGCGCGAGCGCTTGCCGCGAAGCAGGGTGCGCGCCAGCACCACGCCGATGGCGAGCGAAAGCAGCAGCATCAGGCGCAGAATGTTGGTGGTATTATCAACCTGTTTGGCCTCGGTAGGCAGGGTGTGGGTATCGAGGGTCAGGCGCAGATAGCCCAGCGGACCATTTTTCCCCTGAATAGGTTCGACGATCTGCTGGTTAAAATAGCCGCCGGCTTTTTTGCCGTCCAGCGCCAGCCTGTCGCGCACGTCGACGTGCTCGCCCGCCCGGGCAATCAGGTTGCCTTGCTCATCGTAAACGCCGGCATCAAGAATGCGGCTGTTCTCCGTGAGCTGGCGTAGAACCTGGCTTATACGCTTGTCGTCCGGCGTTTCGGTACGCATGGACGGCGCGACGTTGAGCGTCACCTGGCGTGCCAGCGTGCGGGCCAGCTCTTCAAACTGCGGGTTGCGTTGCCGTTGATGATTCTGGCTAAACCACGATGCCCCTTGCATCAGCACCACTAATAGTGCGAGACAGGAAAGGACAATCACGGCGCGATGAAGCCGGAATTTCAGTTTTGCGCGAGCCATATTCCACCTGCTGAAAATTTACGGCTTAATGTTGCCAGAAGTGATGGTTACAGGGTAGCCTCATGCGTTATTTTCCCTCTGCAACCTTCCGGCGCGAACGAAATTACAGGAGCTTTAATGCCGAACATTACCTGGTGTGACCTGCCAACGGATGTCTCTTTATGGCCAGGATTGCCGCTCTCGTTAAGTGGCGATGAGGTGATGCCTCTGGATTACCACGCCGGTCGTAGCGGCTGGCTCCTCTACGGACGCGGTCTGGATAAGCAACGCCTGACCCAGTATCAAAGCAAGCTGGGTGCGGCGATGGTCATCGTCGCCGCCTGGTGCGTGGAAGACTATCAGGTTATTCGCCTGGCGGGCTCCCTGACGCAGCGCGCCACGCGTCTGGCGCATGACGCCGGGCTGGACGTCGCGCCGCTGGGGAAAATTCCGCACCTGAAAACGCCGGGCCTGCTGGTGATGGACATGGACTCAACCGCCATTCAGATCGAATGCATTGACGAGATTGCGAAACTGGCGGGCAGCGGCGAGCTGGTGGCGGAAGTCACCGAGCGGGCGATGCGCGGCGAGCTGGACTTTACCGCCAGCCTGAGACAGCGCGTGGCGACCCTGAAAGGGGCCGATGCCAATATTTTGCGCCAGGTGCGCGACGTGCTGCCGCTGATGCCAGGGCTGACGCAGCTTGTGCTAAAGCTGCAGTCCCTCGGCTGGAAGGTGGCGATCGCCTCCGGCGGCTTCACCTTCTTCGCCGATTATCTGCGCGAGAAACTGCATCTGACCACCGTGGTTGCCAACGAGCTGGAGATCATGGACGGCAAGCTGACCGGACAGGTGATTGGCGACATCGTGGATGCGCAGTACAAAGCCAATACGCTGACCCGTCTGGCGGAAAAATATGAAATTCCGGTCGTGCAGACCGTTGCTATCGGTGACGGCGCGAACGACCTGCCGATGATCAAAGCGGCTGGTCTTGGCATTGCCTACCATGCCAAGCCAAAAGTGAATGAAAAGACGGAAGTGACTATCCGTCACGCTGACCTGATGGGGGTGTTCTGCATTCTCTCCGGCAGCCTTAATCAGAAATAGTGCCAGGGCTTGTAGGCCGGGTAAGCGTAAGCGCCACCCGGCACGCAGGCCGCACAGAAATAACGAGGTAAACCGTGGCGAAAGCTCCAAAACGCGCATTTGTCTGTAATGAATGTGGTGCGGATTATCCGCGCTGGCAGGGGCAATGCAGCGCCTGTCATGCCTGGAACACCATCACCGAAGTGCGTGGCGTGGCGGCTTCGCCGAGCGTGGCCCGTAATGAGCGCCTGAGCGGCTACGCCGGTAACGCGGGCGTGGCGAAGGTGCAAAAGCTTTCAGACATCAGCCTTGAAGAGCTGCCGCGCTTCTCCACCGGGTTCAAAGAGTTTGACCGGGTGCTCGGCGGCGGCGTGGTGCCGGGCAGCGCGATCCTGATTGGCGGTAACCCGGGCGCGGGCAAGTCAACTCTGCTGCTGCAAACGCTCTGCAGGCTCGCCGAACAGATGAAAACCCTGTACGTCACGGGGGAAGAATCACTCCAGCAGGTGGCGATGCGCGCGCACCGTCTGGGCCTGCCGACCGGCAACCTGAATATGCTTTCGGAAACCAGCATCGAGCAGATCTGCATGATCGCCGAAGAAGAGCAGCCGAAGCTGATGGTGATCGACTCCATCCAGGTGATGCACATGGCGGACATCCAGTCCTCGCCGGGCAGCGTCGCGCAGGTGCGTGAAACCGCGGCCTACCTGACGCGCTTTGCCAAAACGCGCGGCGTGGCGATTGTGATGGTCGGCCACGTGACCAAAGACGGCTCGCTGGCCGGGCCGAAGGTGCTGGAACACTGCATCGACTGCTCCGTGATGCTCGACGGCGACGCGGACTCCCGCTTCCGCACCCTGCGCAGCCATAAAAACCGTTTTGGTGCGGTGAACGAGCTGGGCGTGTTTGCCATGACCGAGCAGGGGCTGCGCGAAGTCAGCAACCCGTCGGCCATCTTCCTGAGCCGTGGTGATGAGATCACCTCCGGCAGTTCGGTGATGGTGCTGTGGGAAGGGACGCGCCCCCTGCTTGTCGAAATTCAGGCGCTGGTGGACGTGTCCATGATGGGCAACCCGCGGCGCGTGGCGGTTGGTCTGGAACAGAACCGTCTGGCGATCCTGCTGGCGGTGCTGCACCGCCACGGCGGGCTGCAGATGGCGGATCAGGACGTCTTCGTGAACGTGGTCGGCGGCGTCAAGGTCACCGAGACCAGCGCAGACCTGGCGCTGCTGCTGGCGATGGTCTCCAGCCTGCGCGACAGGCCGCTGCCGCAGGATCTGGTCGTCTTCGGCGAAGTGGGGCTGGCCGGAGAGATCCGTCCGGTGCCGAGCGGGCAGGAGCGTATCTCCGAGGCGGCAAAACACGGCTTCCGCCGGGCTATCGTTCCCGCTGCCAACGTGCCGAAAAAAATCCCGGAAGGGATGCAGGTTTTTGGCGTTAAAAAACTCGCTGATGCGTTAAATGTCTTTGACGACTTATAATTACGTATCGATTTTGCAGGAGGCACCGTAATTTATGTCATCATTTGACTACATCAAAACCGCAATCCGCCAGAAGGGCTGCACGCTGCAGCAGGTGGCGGACGCCAGCGGTATGACCAAAGGCTACCTGAGCCAGCTGCTGAACGCCAAAATCAAAAGCCCCAGCGCGCAAAAGCTTGAAGCGCTGCATCGCTTTCTGGGGCTGGAGTTCCCGCGTCTGCAAAAGAACATCGGCGTGGTGTTCGGCAAGTTTTATCCGCTGCATACCGGGCATATCTATCTGATCCAGCGCGCCTGTAGCCAGGTTGACGAGCTGCATATCATCATGGGCTACGACGAAACCCGCGATCGTCAGCTGTTTGAAGAAAGCGCCATGTCGCAGCAGCCGACCGTGCCGGACCGCCTGCGCTGGCTGCTCCAGACCTTTAAGTACCAGAAAAACATTCGCATTCATGCCTTTAACGAAGAGGGCATGGAGCCGTATCCGCACGGCTGGGACGTGTGGAGCAACGGCATCAAAGCGTTTATGGAAGAGAAGGGCATTGCGCCTAACTGGATCTATACCTCTGAAGAGTCCGACGCGCCGCAGTTCCGCGAGCATCTGGGCATTGAGACGGTGCTGATCGATCCGAAACGCACCTTCATGAACATCAGCGGGGCGCAGATCCGCGAAAACCCGTTCCGCTACTGGGATTACATCCCTACCGAGGTAAAACCGTTCTTCGTGCGTACCGTTGCGATCCTGGGCGGAGAGTCGAGCGGCAAATCCACGCTGGTCAACAAGCTGGCGAATATCTTCAACACCACCAGCGCGTGGGAGTATGGCCGCGATTACGTCTTCTCGCACCTCGGCGGCGACGAGATGGCGCTGCAGTATTCCGACTACGACAAAATCGCGCTCGGTCACGCCCAGTACATTGATTTTGCAGTGAAATACGCCAATAAGGTGGCGTTTATCGATACCGATTTCGTCACCACCCAGGCGTTCTGCAAAAAGTACGAGGGGCGCGAGCACCCGTTCGTGCAGGCTCTGATTGACGAATACCGCTTTGACCTGGTGATCCTGCTGGAAAACAACACCCCGTGGGTGGCCGATGGGATGCGCAGCCTCGGCAGCTCCGTCGACAGGCGCGAGTTCCAGTCCATGCTGGTTGAGATGCTCAACGAAAACAACGTTGAGTTTGTGCACGTAGAGGAGTCGGACTACGACTCCCGTTTCCTGCGCTGCGTCGAGCTGGTGAAGGAGATGATGGGGGAGCAGGGTTAAAGACGGCTCCGTGCGATCCCCTCTCCCCTATGGGGAGAGGGTTAGGGTGAGGGGAACAAGCCACTCAGAACGCCACCACCACTTTCCCCCGCATATGCCCGTCCAGCACCTTACGGTGCGCCTCGGTAATGCTTTCCACGCTCAGTCCGTGCAGCGTTTCGCTCAGCGAACTTTCCACCACGCCGTTATCCACCAGCTTCGCCACCTCGTTGAGGATCTCGCCCTGACGCGCCATGTCGGCGGTCTGGTACATGCTGCGGGTGTACATAAATTCCCAGTGCAGGGCGGCGGATTTTGACTTCAGCTTGTCCTGGTTCAGCGGACGTTCATTCTCAACGATGGAGCAGATATGCCCCTGCGGCGCAATCAGCTCGCTGACCGCATCCCAGTGGCCGTCGGTGTCGTTGAGGATGAAAATGTAATCCACAAAGGTCAGCCCGTGTTTCGCCAGCTCGCCTTTCAGATCGCGGTAATTGACGACAACATCAGCCCCACGGTCGCGGCACCACCGGGCGGAGTCTTCGCGGGACGCGGTTGCGATGACCTTTACCTTGCTGTTGTGCTTCGCAAACGGGATCGCCAGCGATCCCACGCCGCCCGCGCCGCCGATAATCAGCAGGGTTTTGTCCGCACCGGCATCCTGAACGTTCAGCCGTTCAAACAGGCCTTCCCACGCGGTGAGCGCGGTCAACGGCAGCGCAGCGGCCGCCGCCCAGTCGAGGCTGGCAGGCTTGTGCCCGACAATGCGCGCGTCGATCAGCTGGTGGGTGGTGTTGCTGCCCGGACGGGTGATGTCGCCCGCGTACCACACTTCATCCCCTGGTTTGAATCCGGTGACGGCCGATCCCACGGCTTTCACAATCCCGCTGGCATCCCATCCGAGCACGCGCGGCTCGCTCAGCCCGCTTTTAGCAATGCTCGCGTGGACCTTGGTATCGACCGGGTTAACGGAGACGGCCTTCACCTCTACCAGCAGATCGCGCTCGCCGGGCTGCGGCATCGGCGAGGTGATTTCAATGAAAGCAGAGGGATTTTCCGGGTTAACGGCAATGGCTTTAACTGACATGGTGTGCTCCTCAATGGCATGCGTTTTATTGAGGCTAGTCTATTAAGTGGCCAGCTGCGTGATAAGATGGACAATCAAGAACTCAGCGTTCGTACAGGGTGAACAATCATGTTTAAACAGCTGCAGGATATGGCGCTGTTCGCGCTGGTGGCAGAGATGGGCAGCTTTACCGCTGCCGCTCAGAAGGCCGAACTGCCGAAATCCAGCGTGAGCCAGCGCATCAGCCAGCTGGAGCAGCAGGTGGGGATCCGCCTGCTGAACCGCACCACGCGCAGGCTGAACCTGACGTTTGCGGGCGAGCACTATCTGGTGCACTGCCGCGAAATGCTGGCGGCCAGCGAGCGGGCGGAGTATGCCATTCAGCGGCTGCGCGAAAACCCGAGCGGACGGTTGCGCATCACCTGTCCGGCAGGGATTGGGGCGACGCTGCTGGCGCATATGAATGCCGCGTTCCAGCTTCGCTATCCCGACGTGTCGCTGGATGTGTCGATCTCCGATGACGTCTTAGACCTGGTCGAGTCCGGGTTTGACGTGGCGCTGCGTACCGGCAAGCCGCAGGACTCCTCCCTGATTGGCCGAATGATCGGGCACTGCCCGCGCTACATGCTGGCCTCGCCGGGCTATCTGGCGCGCCGGGAGCCGCTAACGCATCCCCGTCAGCTGGTGGAGCATCGAAGCATTACGCACCGGGCGTGGTCGGAGTGGCTTCTGCGAAGCGAGAATGAGGATTATCGCTATCTGCCGGATAACGCGCACATGACCGATAATCTGGTGTACGCCCGCGAGTGCGCGATGGCCGGAGCGGGGATCACGCTGCTGCCCGCCTTTATGCTGGAAGATAAGGTTGAAAAGGGCGCGCTGGTGCAGGTGCTGCCGGAGTGGAACGTTGAAGGGAACGACCTGTGGCTGGCCTACCCGAGCCGGAAGCTGAACTCACCCGCGCTGATGAGCTATATCGAGTTTGCGATGCAGTTTGACGAGGTGAAGCGGTATTACGTGGGCAAATAAAAAAAGCCGGGTGGCGGCTTCGCCTTACCCGACCTACAAACAGCGCAGAACCGTAGGCCGGGTAAGCGTGAGCGCCACCCGGCTTTTTGGGCACTTACTTAGCAATACGCTTGTACTTAATACGCTTCGGCTCCAGCGCGTCGGCGCCCAGCGTGCGTTTCTTGTACTCTTCGTATTCGGTGAAGTTACCTTCGAAGAACTCCACTTTACCTTCGTCCTGATAGTCCAGAATGTGGGTCGCGATACGGTCCAGGAACCAGCGGTCGTGCGAGATAACCATTGCACAGCCCGGGAACTCCAGAAGGGCGTTTTCCAGCGCGCGCAGGGTTTCGATGTCCAGGTCGTTTGTTGGTTCATCGAGCAGCAGCACGTTACCGCCCACCTGCAGCAGCTTCGCCAGGTGCAGACGACCGCGCTCACCGCCGGACAGCTCGCCCACGCGTTTGCCCTGGTCGGTGCCTTTGAAGTTGAAGCGGCCGACGTAGGCGCGGCTTGGCATCTCGGTGTTGCCGATACGCATGATATCCAGACCGCCGGAAACCTCTTCCCACACGGTTTTGCTGTTGTCCATCGCGTCACGGAACTGGTCAACGGACGCCAGCTTCACGGTCTCGCCCAGCGTGATGGAGCCGCTGTCAGGCTGTTCCTGACCGGACATCATGCGGAACAGGGTCGATTTACCCGCGCCGTTCGGACCGATGATCCCGACGATAGCGCCTTTCGGTACGGAGAAGGTCAGATCGTCGATCAGCAGGCGGTCGCCGTAAGACTTACGCAGGTTGGTCACTTCAACCACTTTATCCCCCAGACGTGCTCCAGGTGGAATAAACAGTTCGTTGGTTTCGTTACGTTTCTGGTATTCGGTGTTGTTCAGCTCTTCGAAGCGCGCCAGACGGGCTTTGCCCTTAGACTGACGGCCTTTCGCACCCTGACGCACCCACTCCAGCTCTTTCTCGATAGACTTACGACGCGCCGCTTCCTGAGAAGCTTCCTGTGCCAGACGCTGATCTTTCTGCTCCAGCCAGGAGGAGTAGTTGCCTTCCCACGGAATACCTTCCCCGCGGTCCAGCTCCAGGATCCAGCCGGCGACGTTGTCGAGGAAGTAACGGTCGTGGGTAATCGCCACAACGGTGCCTTCGAAGTCGTGCAGGAAGCGCTCCAGCCACGCCACGGATTCCGCATCCAGGTGGTTGGTCGGTTCGTCCAGCAGCAGCATGTCTGGTTTTTCCAGCAGCAGGCGGCACAGCGCCACGCGGCGGCGCTCACCACCGGAGAGATTCGCGATTTTCGCATCCCAGTCCGGCAGGCGCAGGGCGTCAGCCGCGCGCTCCAGCTGCACGTTCAGGTTATGACCGTCGTGCGCCTGGATAATCTCTTCATACTTGCCCTGCTGCGCGGCCAGCTTGTCGAAGTCCGCATCCGGCTCGGCGTATTTGGCATACACTTCATCCAGACCTTTCAGGGCGTTAACCACCTCGGAAACCGCTTCTTCAACGGATTCACGCACGGTGTGTTCCGGGTTCAGCTGAGGTTCCTGCGGCAGGTAGCCGATCTTGATGCCGGGCTGCGGACGGGCTTCACCTTCGATGTCTGTATCAATGCCGGCCATGATGCGCAGCAGGGTGGACTTACCGGCACCGTTGAGACCCAGAACACCGATTTTTGCGCCCGGGAAGAAGCTCAGCGAGATATTTTTAAGAATATGACGTTTCGGCGGGACAACTTTGCCGACACGATGCATGGTATAAACGAATTGAGCCACGTTGGACTTCGCCTCTTTTATCGTAATGAGAAGGAATTTCAGCCTCGAAGTGTAGCCTTTTTCACGCCCTAATCCCAGCCAGGAACGTCGGGAGTGTTAAAACGCGCAGGAAAGGTAAAAAAGTGTCCATGACGTGGCGCGTTGAGGGATGCCTGGTTAGCATAGGTTAATGAGACTTTGACGTGGCAAGACGCTGCAATTGACGAAAAAAAACAATGAGGAAGAGCGTGTGGAAAAAGCCAAACGGGTGGTCTGGCGTCTGCTGGCTGCCAGCGTATGCGTAATGGCGGTAAGCCAGGCGGTGCATGCCGATTCACTGGACGAACAACGTAATCGCTACGCTCAGATTAAACAGGCGTGGGACAACAAGCAGATGGATACCGTGCAGGCGCTGATGCCGACGCTCAAGGATTATCCGCTGTATCCGTATCTGGAGTATCGCCAGATCACGGACGATCTCATGAACCAGCCTACCGTTACCGTAAATAACTTCATTCAGGCGAACCCGACCCTGCCGCCAGCCCGAAATCTTCAGTCTCGTTTTGTGAATGAGCTGGCGCGTCGGGAAGACTGGCGCGGACTGCTGGCGTTTAGCCCTGAAAAGCCAAATACCACCGAAGCGCAGTGTAACTACTACTATGCGAAATGGGCGACTGGACAGCAGGAGGAAGCCTGGGCCGGGGCGAAAGAGCTCTGGCTGACCGGCAAAAATCAGCCGAACGCCTGCGATTCTCTGTTCGGCGCGTGGCGCGCCTCCGGCAGGCAGGATCCGCTGGCCTACCTTGAGCGCATCCGTCTGGCGATGAAGGCCGGCAACACGCGTCTGGTGACCACGCTGGCGGGGCAGATGCCGTCCGATTACCAGACGATCTCCACCGCAGTTATCTCGCTGGCAAACGATCCGAACAGCGTCCTGACCTTTGCCCGCAGTACGGGCGCGACCGATTTTACCCGTCAGATGGCGGCGGTCGCCTTTGCCAGCGTGGCGCGTGACGACGTGGAAAACGCGCGGCTGATGATCCCGCAGCTGGTGCAGGCGCAGCAGCTCAATGAGGAGCAAACCCAGGAGCTGCGCGATATCGTGGCGTGGCGACTGATGGGCACCGACGTGACCGACGAACAGGCGCGCTGGCGAGACGATGCCATTATGCGTTCGAACTCCACGTCGCTGGTGGAGCGCCGCGTGCGCATGGCGCTGGGTACGGGCGATCGTCGTGGGCTCAATACCTGGCTCGCGCGGTTGCCAATGGAGGCCAAAGAGAAAGACGAATGGCGTTACTGGCAGGCCGATCTGCTGATGGAGCGCGGTCGTGATGATGAGGCCAAAGAGATCCTTCATGCGCTGATGCAGCAGCGCGGGTTCTACCCGATGGCCGCCGCGCAGCGCCTGGGCGAGGAGTACACCTTCCGCATTGATAAAGCGCCTGCCAACGCGAACCCGGCGCTGACGCAGGGGCCAGAGATGGCGCGCGTGCGCGAGCTGATGTACTGGAATATGGATAACACCGCGCGCAGCGAGTGGGCGAACCTGGTGACCAGCCGCACCACCGACGAGAAAGCCCAGCTTGCCCGCTATGCCTTTGATAACCACTGGTGGGATCTCAGCGTGCAGGCGACGATCGCCGGTAAGCTGTGGGATCATCTCGAGGAGCGTTTCCCGCTGGCGTATAAAGATCTCTTCGATCGCTACACCAGCGGTAAAGATATCCCGCAAAGCTACGCGATGGCGATTGCTCGTCAGGAGAGTGCCTGGAACCCGAAGGTCCGTTCTCCGGTGGGTGCCAGCGGGCTGATGCAGATTATGCCGGGCACGGCGACGCACGCGGTGAAGATGTTTAACATCCCTGGATACAGCAGCCCGTCACAGCTGCTGGATCCGGATACCAACATCAACATCGGCACGAGCTACCTGCAGTACGTCTATCAGCAGTTCGGCAATAACCGCATCTTCTCGTCGGCGGCCTATAACGCGGGACCTGGACGCGTGCGTACCTGGCTCGGCAACAGCGCCGGACGCATCGACGCCGTGGCGTTTGTTGAGAGCATTCCGTTCTCGGAAACGCGCGGCTACGTGAAGAACGTGCTGGCCTATGACGCCTACTATCGCTACTTCATGGGGCAGAAAGATACCCTGATGAGCGATGCCGAGTGGCAGAGACGTTACTGATCGGCGTGGGTTGTGTTATGCTGTACTCGCTAATGAGTACAAGAGGCAGCATAACATGACCCAGCATTCCCCGTATTCCTCGGCCATGGCCGAACAACGTCATCAGGAGTGGCTTCGTTTTGTGGAGCTGCTTCGCCAGTCTTACGAGCAGGATTTGCATTTACCCCTGATGCAGCTGATGCTCACGCCGGACGAGCGCGAGGCGCTGGGCACGCGCGTGCGGATCATTGAAGAGCTGCTGCGCGGCGAGATGAGCCAGCGCGAGCTGAAAAATGAGCTGGGCGCGGGCATCGCGACGATCACCCGCGGATCGAACAGCCTGAAGTCGGCACCGGTTGAGCTGCGCCAGTGGCTGGAAGCGGTGTTGTTGAAAAATGCCTAACGATAAATCGCGTTATGGAACGGGCTTAACGCCAGGATCACCGCCTGGTGGTAAACGCCTGAACGGGTCAGCGCGCCTGCGGTAAAGACGCCAATCGCCCCTTCTTTACGACCGATCTCATCAATGCCGGTGTACTGCGACATCACCGGCCCGAGCGCTTCCCCCGCGCGAACTTTTTCCAGAATGATCTCTGGAAGCGGCAGGGTAGCCGAACGCGCTTCACCGCGCTGCTCGCGGCTTTCGATCACTACCCAGCTAAAGGTTGCGCCTTCGTCGATCCCGGCTTCAATCGCCACCCAAAAGTCAGCATCCGGTGCGGCAGCTCTGGCGTTTGCCACGCGATTTCGTGCGCCAGCGCGCGTTTCCTCGCTGCCAAACGGCTGTTCAGGCACGCCACTCTCGACGCCGATAGCCTCAATATGGCAGGATCCTGCGCCGAAGATCTCGTCAAATGCCCTTAGAATTGCCTGAATTTTGGCAGGATTAGTGGTAGCAGAGACAACATGGTGCATAATTAAGCTCGATTCAAAAAAAACTCATCGCAGTATAACGGAAAAAAAGCATGTTACAGGTATACCTTGTTCGCCACGGTGAAACGCAGTGGAACGCCGAGCGACGTATTCAAGGCCAGTCAGACAGTCCTCTCACTGAGAAGGGCGTGCAGCAAGCGTGGCAGGTGGCGGAGCGTGCCAGAACGCTGGGCATTACCCACGTGATTACCAGCGATTTAGGTCGCACACAGCAGACGGCGCGCATCATCGCAGATGCCTGCGGCTGTGACGTACTGCTTGAGCCGCGCCTGCGCGAGCTGGATATGGGCGTGCTGGAAAAACGCCATATCGATACGCTGACGGAAACGGAAGAGGGCTGGCGCCGCACGCTGGTGAACGGTACCGAAGATGGCCGCATTCCTGAAGGCGAATCCATGCAGGAGCTCAGCGTACGTATGCATGCCGCGCTGGCGGAATGCCTGAAGCTTCCGGCGGGAAGCCGTCCGCTGCTGGTGAGTCACGGGATTGCGTTGGGTTGCCTGGTGAGCACCATTCTGGGATTACCGGCTTACGCCGAGCGCCGTCTGCGTCTGCGCAACTGCTCTATTTCCCGCATTGATTATCAGGAAAGCGCATGGCTGGCATCGGGATGGGTCGTGGAGATGGCAGGGGACATTTCGCATCTTGATGCCCCTGCGCTTGATGAACTGCAGCGTTAACGACGTATCGGAATCAAGAATTCCATTCGCAGATTGATTGGGCCTTCTTCCGGTTTGGCATCCTGCGCCGGGTAGTAGCGCTCAATGTCCTGACCTTTACGGCGATTCAGATTCAGCATCGGCATGCAGGTCCCGTAAACGGTCAGGATAAACTCCTGAACGCCCGTTCCCAGACCTTCATAGGCGAACATCACGTATTCGCCGCCTTCCAGTACGACAGGCTTAGACCCCTGAACATACCCATTGGCCATATCTGGCGTCAGCGCGGTGGTGTAGAACACCTCCTGCTCGTCGTCCTTTTCCTGGCTCGGGTGCGTTTCGTTGAGGCCATACAGGATGGGCGGGATCGCCGGTGCGTGGCTCAGGAAATCGCGCCAGAACTGAACGCGCATCTGATGACGGAACTCGGAGATCTGCTCCAGGGAGCAGGAGTAGCTCTGGGTTGTACCGATCAGATGGGTTTCCGGCAGGGTAATAATTTCATACTTCGGCATCGCGAACTCGCCCAGACGCAGCGGCGGGCGCATGCCAAACGAGCTCCAGTCAGGCGAGCGGCGATACAGCGCAGGCGTTAACGAGAACTGTTTTTTAAAGGCGCGGGTGAACGTCTGCTGTGAATCGAAACGATACTGCAGGGCAATATCCAGAATCGGCCGCGCGGTCAGGCGCAATGCCACAGCAGATTTCGATAAACGACGCGCGCGAATATAGGCCCCGATAGCATGACCGGTGACATCCTTGAACATCCTTTGCAGATGCCACTTGGAATAGCCTGCTTTAGCCGCCACATTATCCAGTGACAAAGGCTGGTCGAGATGACCTTCCAGCCAGGTGAGCAGGTCGCGAATAATTCCAGCCTGATCCATATACTATCCTCATCCTTAAAACAGCAGGTGCCTGATAACAGGTTAGCGGATAATAGCATTTTTTGATGTTTTAGCATTCAGTGTTTTTTTTGCGCATTCATGCTTTTTGGCGCACATTACAGGCAGATATATTCTAATCCTGTGATCTTGCTACATTTTTGTCTAAAGTGTTGAATAATCGCTCAGTGTAATTTTAAAGAATGGTAACAATATGAAATACAAGACTTTGATCTTCACCGCGCTGATGCTGATGGTCGGGCGCGCTGCACAGGCGGAACAGATTGGTTCCGTCGATACCGTGTTCAAAATGTTTGGCCCGGACCACAAAATCGTGGTGGAGGCGTTTGACGATCCCGACGTGAAAAACGTCACCTGCTACGTCAGCCGCGCGAAAACGGGCGGTATCAAAGGCGGTTTGGGGCTGGCGGAAGACACCTCTGACGCGGCGATATCGTGTCAGCAGGTAGGGCCGGTTGAATTGAGCGATAAAATTAAAAACGGCAAAGCGCAGGGCGACGTGGTATTCCAGAAACGGACCTCGCTGGTGTTCAAAAAGCTGCAGGTGGTGCGCTTCTACGATGCCAAACGCAACACCCTGGCCTACCTCGCCTATTCAGACAAAGTGGTAGAGGGCTCACCGAAAAATGCGATCAGCGCGGTGCCGATTATGCCGTGGAGGGAATAAAAAAACGGCGCATAAGCGCCGTTTTTTATACTGCCTGACGTGCGGGATTACTCCTGCAGATCGCCGCAGAAACGGTACCCTTCGCCGTGGATCGTGGCGATGATTTCCGGCGTATCTGGCGTAGATTCGAAATGCTTACGAATACGACGGATGGTCACGTCTACGGTACGGTCGTGCGGCTTCAGCTCACGGCCGGTCATTTTCTTCAGCAGTTCTGCACGGGACTGAATTTTGCCCGGGTTTTCGCAGAAGTGCAGCATCGCGCGGAATTCACTGCGCGGCAGTTTATACTGCTCACCGTTCGGGCTAATCAGCGAACGGCTATTGATATCAAGTTCCCAGCCGTTGAATTTGTAGCTATCGACGCTACGACGCTCTTCGCTGACCGTACCCAGGTTCATGGTGCGGGACAGCAGGTTGCGTGCACGAATGGTTAACTCGCGTGGATTGAACGGCTTGGTGATGTAGTCATCCGCACCGATTTCCAGACCAAGAATTTTATCAACTTCGTTATCACGGCCCGTCAGGAACATTAACGCGACGTTCGCCTGCTCGCGCAGTTCGCGCGCCAGAAGAAGACCGTTTTTGCCCGGCAGGTTAATATCCATGATCACCAGGTTGATATCATTTTCAGAAAGGATCTGATGCATCTCTGCGCCATCGGTCGCTTCAAAGACATCGTAGCCTTCTGCTTCGAAAATGCTCTTTAACGTGTTGCGTGTTACCAACTCGTCTTCAACGATAAGAATGTGCGGGGTCTGCATGTTTGCTACCTAAATTGCCAACTAAATCGAAACAGGAAGTACAAAAGTCCCTGACCTGCCTGATGCATGTCGCAAATTAACATGATCGGCTTAACGTGACTAAAGTACGTAATTGCGTTCTTGATGCACTTTCCATCAACGTCAACAACATCATTAGCTTGGTCTTGGGTACTTTCCCTTTGGACCCGACAGTGTCAAAAACGGCTGTCATCCTAACCATTTTAACAGCAACATAACAGGCTAAGTGACACCAGACACCCAATAAAACTACGCTTCGTTGACATATATCAAGTTCAATTGTAGCACGTTAACAGTTTGATGAAATCATCGTAGCCGAATGCTAGCCTTTGTCACAATTTTTCAATAAACCAACTAGTTGCGGACATTGATTTATAAACGAAGCGAATCCAATCAGAATAGGGTATTCATATCGCTATTATCATTATAAAACATAGGGATAATAGTGTTCTGTTAACATTCTAACTGATTGTTCAGACAAGGAATAGTTTAGCGTTTTTAATTTGTTGTGAAACGCTATTTCGGTGATTTGTGTTGCAATTTTGTAAATTCGCGCTGCGTAATATGTTGAAGTGCATCACATTTTTACCGGCTAACTGATTAAAAAGAGAGCATAAATGCATCTGTCGATTGTACTGGTTGCCCCAGCGAGAGCAGAAAATATAGGCGCTGCCGCGCGCGCCATGAAGACCATGGGCTTTACCGATTTGCGTATTGTGGACAGCACGGCGCATCTGGAGCCCGCCGCCCGCTGGGTGGCGCACGGCTCGGGAGATATTCTCGATAATATAACCACTTACGCTACGCTTGCCGACGCGCTGCATGACATTTCGTTTACCGTGGCTACCACCGCACGCAGCCGGGCGAAGTTCCATTACTACGCCACGCCTGCCGAGCTGGTGCCGATGCTGGCAGAGAAAAGCCAGTGGCTGGAGAAAGCGGCGCTGGTATTTGGCCGCGAAGATTCCGGGCTCACCAACGAAGAGCTGGAACTGGCTGACGTTCTCACCGGTGCGCCGATGGTCGCGGATTATCCCTCCCTGAACTTAGGTCAGGCGGTCATGGTGTATTGCTATCAATTAGCATCCTTAATACAAATTCCCCAGCCGCAAAGTACAGGAACCGATGAAAACCAGCTGGCCGCACTTCGCGCTCGCGTGGATAAGCTGTTAGTGCATCTGGATGTCGCTGACGATCAAAAAATGGCCGACTGGCTGCACCAGCGTCTCGGGCGACTTGAGCAACGGGATACGGCAATGCTGCACCGTTTGCTGCATGACGTTGAAAAAAAATTAGCCGAGTAAAACACTGCCATAAGTTTTTACTATGGCGGATAAGTCTGTGTGTGTGGGTTGCATCTGGGGGAATCGGATGAAAATAAATCGTCAAACAGCGGGACGTAAGAGCTTCCCGAATTGTGATCAAATTAAAAATTCGTTGACTTAAGGTGCCCAATCCTTTAACCCTAAAAGAATACAGCACAGACAGATAATAATGACAGAGTACACAACATCCATGAAACGCATCAGCATCACCACCATTACCACAACCACCATCATTACCACAGGTAACGATGCGGGCTGACGCGTACAGGAAAAACAAAAAAAAGCCCGCACCTGAACAGTGCGGGCTTTTTTTTCGGCTAAAGGAAACGAGGTAGAACCATGCGAGTGTTGAAGTTCGGCGGTACATCAGTGGCAAATGCAGAGCGATTTCTGCGTGTTGCCGATATCCTGGAAAGCAACGCCAGGCAGGGGCAGGTTGCGACCGTGCTCTCTGCCCCGGCGAAAATCACGAACCATCTGGTGGCGATGATTGAAAAAACCATCGGTGGCCAGGATGCACTCCCGAACATCAGCGACGCAGAGCGTATTTTCGCTGACCTGCTGCAGGGGCTGGCAGAGGCGCTGCCCGGCTTCCCACATGCCCAGCTGAAGTCCTTCGTTGAGCAGGAATTCGCGCAAATCAAACACGTCCTTCACGGCATCAGCCTTCTCGGCCAGTGCCCGGACAGCGTCAACGCGGCGCTGATCTGCCGGGGCGAAAAACTCTCTATCGCCATCATGGCGGGCGTGCTGGAAGCGCGCGGCCATCGCGTGGCCGTGATCGATCCCGTTGAAAAACTGCTGGCGGTGGGCCACTACCTCGAATCCACCGTTGATATTGCCGAATCAACCCGCCGTATCGCCGCCAGCAAAATTCCCGCTGACCACATGATCCTGATGGCAGGCTTCACCGCCGGTAACGAGAAGGGCGAACTGGTGGTGCTGGGCCGTAACGGCTCCGACTACTCCGCCGCCGTGCTGGCTGCCTGCTTACGCGCGGACTGTTGTGAGATCTGGACTGATGTTGACGGGGTCTATACCTGCGACCCGCGCCAGGTACCGGACGCCAGGCTGCTGAAGTCGATGTCGTACCAGGAAGCGATGGAGCTTTCCTACTTCGGCGCCAAAGTGCTTCACCCGCGTACCATCTCCCCGATTGCCCAGTTCCAGATCCCTTGCCTCATTAAAAACACCGGTAACCCGCAGGCGCCGGGCACGCTGATTGGCGCGAGCACCGATGAGGACGGCCTGCCGGTGAAAGGTATCTCCAACCTGAATAACATGGCGATGTTCAGCGTCTCCGGCCCAGGAATGAAAGGGATGGTCGGCATGGCGGCGCGCGTCTTTGCGGCCATGTCCCGCAACGGGATCTCGGTGGTGCTGATCACCCAGTCCTCTTCCGAATACAGCATCAGCTTCTGCGTGCCGCAGGCTGACTGCCTGCGCGCCCGCCGCGCGCTCGAGGAAGAGTTCTATCTGGAGCTGAAAGAAGAACTGCTGGAGCCGCTCGCGATTCAGGAGCGTCTGGCAATTATCTCTGTCGTCGGCGACGGCATGCGCACCCTGCGCGGCATCTCCGCGAAGTTCTTTGCCGCGCTGGCGCGAGCCAATATTAACATCGTGGCGATTGCCCAGGGCTCGTCAGAGCGTTCAATCTCCGTGGTGGTGGATAACGACGATGCCACCACCGGCGTTCGTGTGGTTCACCAGATGCTGTTCAACACCGATCAGGTCATCGAGCTGTTCCTGATTGGCGTGGGCGGCGTAGGCGGCGCGCTGCTGGAGCAGGTGAAGCGCCAGCAGGCGTGGCTGAAGAAGAAACATATCGATCTGCGCGTCTGCGGCATCGCGAATTCCAAAGCGCTGCTGACCAACGTCCACGGCCTGAACCTGGAAAACTGGCAGACCGAGATGAGTGAGGCAAAAGAGCCGTTTAACCTGGGCCGCCTGATCCGTCTGGTAAAAGAGTATCACCTGCTTAACCCGGTGATCGTCGACTGTACCTCGAACCAGGCGGTGGCCGACCAGTACGCGGACTTCCTGCGCGAAGGTTTCCACGTGGTGACGCCGAACAAAAAGGCCAACACCTCGTCGATGGATTACTATCACCAGCTGCGCCTGGCGGCGAGCAAGTCGCGCCGCAAGTTCCTGTACGACACCAACGTGGGCGCGGGCCTGCCGGTTATCGAGAACCTGCAGAACCTGCTTAACGCGGGCGACGAGCTGCAGCGTTTCTCCGGCATTCTCTCCGGCTCCCTGTCGTTTATCTTCGGCAAGCTGGACGAGGGCATGAGCCTGTCGGAAGCGACCCGCGCCGCGCGCGAGCTGGGCTATACCGAGCCGGATCCGCGTGACGATCTCTCCGGTATGGACGTGGCGCGCAAGCTGCTGATCCTCGTGCGCGAAACGGGCCGCGAGCTGGAGCTTTCGGATATTGTGATTGAACCCGTGTTGCCAACCGAGTTTGACAGCAGCGGTGATGTCAGCACCTTTATGGCGAATTTACCCCAGCTTGACGATGCTTTTGCCGCGCGCGTGGCGAAAGCCCGTGATGAAGGTAAGGTATTGCGCTATGTTGGCAACATTGAAGAAGATGGCGTGTGCCGGGTGAAGATTGCTGAAGTGGACGGCAACGACCCGCTGTACAAAGTCAAAAACGGCGAAAACGCCCTCGCGTTTTACAGCCACTATTATCAGCCACTGCCGCTGGTGCTTCGCGGCTATGGCGCAGGGAACGATGTTACGGCGGCGGGTGTGTTTGCCGATCTGCTGCGCACCCTGTCATGGAAGTTAGGAGTTTAACATGGTCAAAGTTTATGCCCCGGCTTCCAGCGCGAATATGAGCGTCGGATTTGACGTGCTGGGCGCGGCGGTGACGCCGGTGGATGGTTCGCTGCTGGGCGATACGGTGACGGTGGAAGCGGCAGACAGCTTCAGCCTGAACAACGTGGGCCGCTTCGCCAGCAAGCTGCCGTCCGACCCGCGCGAGAATATCGTCTATCAGTGCTGGGAACGCTTCTGTCAGGAGATCGGCAAAAACGTGCCGGTTGCCATGACGCTGGAAAAAAGTATGCCGATCGGCTCGGGCCTGGGCTCCAGCGCCTGTTCGGTGGTCGCCGCGCTGGTGGCGATGAACGAGCACTGCGGCAAGCCGCTGAACAACAACCGCCTGCTGGGATTAATGGGCGAGCTGGAAGGGCGCATTTCCGGCAGCATTCACTATGACAACGTGGCACCGTGCTTCCTCGGCGGCATGCAGCTGATGATCGAAGAAAATGGCATCATCAGCCAGCAGGTGCCAGGGTTTGATGAGTGGCTTTGGGTGCTGGCCTATCCGGGCATTAAGGTGTCTACCGCGGAAGCGCGTGCGATCCTGCCCGCGCAGTATCGTCGTCAGGACTGTATCGCCCACGGGCGTCATCTGGCGGGCTTTATCCACGCCTGCTACACCCGTCAGCCGCAGCTGGCGGCCAAACTGATGAAGGACGTCATTGCCGAGCCGTACCGCACGAAGCTGCTGCCCGGCTTTAACGAAGCGCGACAGGCATCAATGGATATCGGCGCGCAGGCGTGCGGCATCTCCGGCTCCGGCCCGACGCTGTTCGCCCTTTGCGACAAGCCTGACACCGCGCAGCGCGTGGCGGACTGGCTCTCTAAACACTACCTGCAAAATCAGGAAGGCTTTGTTCATATTTGCCGTCTGGACACGGCTGGCGCACGAGTACTGGGATAATTAATGAAACTCTACAACCTTAAAGATCATAACGAGCAGGTCAGCTTCGCGCAGGCGGTGACTCAGGGACTGGGCAAAAATCAGGGGCTGTTTTTCCCGCACGACCTGCCGGAATTCCAGCTGACCGAGATCGACGAGCTGCTGAAGCAGGACTTTGTCACGCGCAGCACCAAAATTCTCTCTGCGTTTATCGGTGACGAAATCCCGCAGGCGCTGCTGGAAGAGCGCGTGCGCGCGGCGTTTGCGTTCCCTGCGCCGGTTCAGCAGGTGGAGCCTGACGTTGGCTGCCTGGAGCTGTTCCACGGCCCAACCCTGGCGTTTAAAGACTTCGGCGGCCGCTTTATGGCGCAGATGCTGACCCACATCAGCGGCGACAAGCCGGTGACCATTCTGACCGCTACCTCCGGCGATACCGGCGCGGCGGTGGCCCACGCGTTCTACGGCCTGAAAAACGTCCGCGTGGTGATCCTGTATCCGAAAGGCAAAATCAGCCCGCTGCAGGAGAAACTGTTCTGCACCCTCGGCGGCAACATTGAAACCGTCGCCATCGACGGCGATTTCGATGCCTGCCAGGCGCTGGTCAAGCAGGCCTTCGACGACGAAGAGCTGAAGGTGGCCCTGGGTCTGAACTCCGCCAACTCCATCAACATCAGCCGTCTGCTGGCGCAGATTTGCTACTACTTCGAAGCGGTGGCGCAGCTGCCGCAGGAAGCGCGCAACCAGCTGGTGATCTCCGTGCCGAGCGGTAACTTCGGCGATCTGACGGCGGGCCTGCTGGCGAAGTCCCTGGGGCTGCCGGTGAAGCGCTTTATCGCCGCCACCAACGCCAACGACACCGTGCCGCGCTTCCTGAAGGACGGGAAGTGGGCGCCGAACGCCACGCAGGCGACGCTCTCCAACGCGATGGACGTGTCCCAGCCGAACAACTGGCCGCGCGTGGAAGAGCTGTTCCGCCGTAAGATCTGGCGTCTGGGTGACCTGGGCTACGCAGCGGTGACGGATGAGACCACCAAAGCGACGATGCGCGAGCTGAAGGCGGTGGGGTATACCTCTGAGCCGCACGCGGCGATTGCCTACCGCGCGCTGCGCGACCAGCTTAACCCGGGTGAATATGGTCTGTTCCTCGGCACCGCGCATCCGGCGAAGTTCAAAGAGAGCGTGGAAGCGATCCTCGGCGAAACGCTGCCGCTGCCGAAAGAGCTGGCCGAGCGTGCCGACCTGCCGCTGCTGTCTCATGAGCTGCCGGCAGACTTTGCCGCGCTGCGTAAGCTGATGATGACCCGCGCGTGATGTTTTGTCGGGTGGCGCTTCGCTTACCCGACCTACAACGGCTCAGAATGTAGGCCGGGTAAGCGCAGCGTCACCCGGCAACAGCAGCACTCACCCGGCTTTTTTGTGAAGAAATTAAGGAGAAAAATAGCAGGGAAAAAGCAGAAATTCCCAATAAATGCGGTCACTTAGCGTTTAGGATTGCAGAGAATAACATCCCCCGTTCCCCTCGCGTAATCTCCTTACATCGGCCCACGCTGGGCAATGTTAATAAGGAGTCACCGATGTCTACACTGAAACCTGTGCTGATTGCGCTTTCACTGATGCTGGTCGCTCCCATGGCGGTACAGGCATCTGAAATCACCCTCGTCCCTGCGGTCAAACTGCAGATTGGCGACCAGGATAACAACGGGCACTACTGGGACGGCGGCCGCTGGCGCGACCATGACTGGTGGAAGGCGCACTATGACTGGCGCGATAACCACTGGCGTCCACATGATGAGCATCGTAAACATGACGATCGTCATGATGACCATCATCACGATGACCACCGCGACGATCGCGGCCCGGACTGGAAACACCACTAATGCAAAACCCCGCCAGCAGGCGGGGTTTGTTTTTTACTGCTCGTGGCGCTTAAACACCAGCTCACCTTTCCCTGACGACGCTTCGTCAAAGAAATAGCCTTCGCTGTTAAATCCGGTCAGCTGTTCCGGCTTCGTCAGGCGGTTCTGGATGATGTAGCGGCTCATCAGGCCGCGCGCTTTCTTGGCGTAGAAGCTGATCACTTTGAACTTGCCGTTCTTCTCGTCGAGGAATACCGGCTTGATGATTTCGGCATCCAGTTTTTTCGGCTTCACCGACCTGTAGTATTCATCTGACGCCAGGTTAATCACTACGTTATCGCCCTGGGCGCGCAGCGCCGCATTCAGCTTGTCGGTAATGATATCGCCCCAGAAGTGGTACAGATCTTTGCCTTTGGCATTCTCCAGGCGAATCCCCATCTCCAGACGGTACGGCTGCATCAGATCCAGCGGGCGCAGTACGCCGTACAGGCCCGAGAGCATGCGCAGATGCTGCTGGGCAAAATCGAAATCGGCTTCGCTAAAATCTTCCGCCTGCAGGCCTGTGTAAACATCGCCCTTAAACGCCAGAATCGCCTGACGAGCGTTAGACGGGGTGAAATCCGGGTGCCAGTCGTGAAAGCGGGTCGCGTTAAGATCGGCCAGCTTGTCGCTGATGCTCATCAGCGAGGCGATTTGCGGCGCGGAGAGCTTGCGCGCTTCGCGGATCAGCTGTTGGGAATAGTCCAGCAGTTCAGGCTGGGTATAGCGCTCGGTGGCGAGCGGGCTCTGGTAGTCGAGCGTTTTTGCAGGTGAAATCAGAATCAGCATATCCAGTCCTTGCAGGAAATTTAGAGCGACTTTAGCAAAAAATCGCCCTGGATTGATCGATAGCTGTTATTGCCGGGGCAAATCATCCCACGTGCCGGGGGCAAGCTGCGCCTTAATATCGGGATAGCGGGCGGGATCAAAGACCGGCGGAACGCCGAGTTTGCGCTGACGCAGATAGTCTCTGGCAATCAGGCTCACCACGGGGGAGAGCAGCAGGATCGCCGTGAGGTTCGTGATCGCCATCAGCGCCATAATGATATCGGCCAGCTGCCAGACCAGCGGCATACTGAGCAGGGAGCCTGCTATTACCATCAGTATGACCCCCAGGCGCAGCGTCCCGATGGCGGCGCGGGAGTCGAGCTTCAGGAAAATAAGGTTATTTTCAGCGTAGAGGTAGTTCACCACAATCGAACTGAAGGCAAACAATGTCAGGATGAGCGAGACAAATCCTGCTCCCCAGCCGCCCGTCAGGTTCACCAGCGCCTGCTGGAGAAGCTGTATCCCGGCGGTGCCAGAGGAATGCGGCACGGGGCCTGCCAGCAGCAAAATCATGGCGCTGGCGGAACAGATGATAATGGTATCGGTAAAGACGCCAATCATCTGCACAATGCCCTGCGCGGCCGGGTGCGGCGGCCAGGAAGCGGCTGCGGCGGCCGCGTTAGGGGTTGACCCCATACCGGCTTCATTGGAGAACATGCCGCGCTGGAAACCCGCCATCAGCGCCTGGCTGAAGGTGTAGCCCAGCGCCCCGGAGGCCACCTCGCGCCAGCCAAAGGCGCTTTTGACGATGGTCGCCATCACACCCGGCACCAGGTCGATATGCAGTGCGGCGACGAACAGGCTCGCGACAACCCAGAGCAGCGCCATGATGGGAACCAGCCACTGCATCAGGCGGGCGATGCCCTTGAGACCGGCAGATATGGTGAGCAGTACGACGAGGGCTAAAACGAGACCGGCGAGCCACTCCGGGCAGGAGAAGGCGTAGCTCAGGGCATGGGCGACCGAGTTCGCCTGGACGGTATTAAAAATAAGACCGTACGCGAGCAGTAAAAAAAGCGAGAACAGGATGCCCATCCAGCGCATGCCTAAGCCACGCGCCATGTACCAGGCGGGACCGCCGCGAAACTGTCCGCTTTTATCCTTCTCTTTGTAGAGTTGCGCCAGCGAACTTTCGGCAAAGGAGGTGGCCATCCCGAGTAGCGCCGTCACCCACATCCAGAAGACCGCGCCAGGCCCGCCGGCGCTGATGGCGAGCGCAACGCCCGCCAGATTGCCGCTGCCGAGGCGTGCCGCCAGGCTGGTGCAGAGCGCCTGAAACGACGTTAATCCGCCCGGCTGGGGCGTGACGCTGTTTTTCAGACTTCTGCCAAACTTGCGGATATAGCGAAACTGGATAAACCCGCTGCGTAGCGTAAACCAGAGACCTGCTCCCAGAAGCAGGTAAATCATTATCGAACCCCAGAGGACTTCGTTAATAAAGAAAAAGAAATCAGGCATTAACGTCCCTCTTGTTGATGCCAACGTGAATATGTAAGCGCTACCACTGATTGGGCATGCTGTTGCTTAGCAGCCTGTTAATATTTCCAGTTTATCATACTCTGCCTAAGCGCACTGTCTGCGGTTGCGCTACCCCTCCGTCGTGTTATCATCAGGGCAGACCGGTTACATCCCCCTAACAAGTAAACCTGTCATTTTTCCGCTGCAGGCATGCTGTCGGTAGCGTGAATTATCCAGGGCACGTTAAAAGAGAAACACTATCATGACGGATAAATTGACCTCCCTTCGTCAGTTCACCACTGTCGTAGCTGACACCGGAGATATCGCGGCAATGAAGCTGTACCAGCCGCAGGATGCCACAACCAACCCTTCTCTGATCCTTAACGCCGCACAGATCCCTGAGTATCGCAAACTGATTGACGACGCAGTGACCTGGGCGAAAGCACAGAGCAACGACCGCGCGCAGCAGATTGTGGATGCCACCGACAAGCTGGCCGTGAACATCGGTCTGGAAATCCTGAAGCTGGTTCCTGGCCGTATCTCTACCGAAGTGGATGCGCGTCTCTCCTACGACACCGAAGCGTCTATCGCGAAAGCGAAACGTCTGATCAAACTGTACAACGACGCGGGCATCAGCAACGACCGTATCCTGATCAAACTGGCTTCCACCTGGCAGGGTATCCGCGCGGCCGAGCAGCTGGAAAAAGACGGTATCAACTGTAACCTGACCCTGCTGTTCTCCTTCGCGCAGGCGCGTGCATGTGCAGAAGCGGGCGTATACCTGATTTCTCCGTTCGTGGGCCGTATTCTGGACTGGTACAAAGCCAACACCGATAAGAAAGAGTACGCACCAGCTGAAGATCCAGGCGTGGTTTCTGTGACTGAAATCTACGAATACTACAAACAGCACGGCTATGAGACCGTGGTTATGGGCGCAAGCTTCCGTAACGTCGGTGAAATCATCGAGCTGGCTGGCTGTGACCGCCTGACCATCGCGCCTGCGCTGCTGAAAGAGCTGGCAGAGAGCGAAGGGACGATCGAGCGTAAGCTGTCCTACACCGGTGAAGTGAAAGCGCGCCCAGAGCGCATCACGGAATCCGAGTTCCTGTGGCAGCACAACCAGGATCCAATGGCTGTAGACAAGCTGGCGGACGGTATCCGCAAGTTTGCTGTTGACCAGGGCAAACTGGAAAAAATGATCGGCGACCTGCTGTAATCATTCCGCGTGACCGGGCTTCCGGTCCCGCGACTGCTTTCCCACCCTGTCTGAATCCCCTCTCTGCGTGTATCATTCCCTTTAATCAGTACTCTTTGAATGGAATGAATATGAATACCTTACGCATCGGCTTAGTGTCGATTTCTGACCGCGCCTCCAGCGGCATTTACCAGGATAAAGGCATCCCCGCTCTGGAAGAGTGGCTTGCCAGCGCGCTGACCTCCCCGTTTGAGATCCAGACGCGTCTGATCCCTGACGAACAGCCGATCATCGAGCAGACGCTTTGCGAGCTGGTGGATGAGATGAGCTGCCACCTTGTGCTGACGACGGGCGGAACCGGCCCCGCGCGCCGCGACGTGACGCCGGACGCAACGCTGGCTATCGCCGACCGCGAAATGCCGGGCTTCGGTGAACAGATGCGCCAGATCGGTCTACACTTTGTTCCGACGGCGATTCTTTCCCGCCAGGTAGGGGTGATCCGCAAGCAGGCGTTGATTCTGAACCTGCCGGGCCAGCCGAAGTCGATCAAAGAGACGCTGGAAGGCCTGAAAGGGGAGGATGGTAGCGTCATTGTTCACGGCATCTTTGCAAGTGTACCGTATTGTATACAGCTGCTTGACGGTCCGTATGTCGAAACCGATGAGAAAGTGGTAGCAGCTTTTCGTCCTAAAAACGCACGTCGCGAAACAATCTCCTGAAATTAATCAATATGTGACATTAGCTGAAGCGGCGATAGCGTGGTAGCGCTTTTACGGTATAGTAATTTTTTCTTTACGATTGCTGTAAAAATAAATCCACAATAAACGCATAATGGTTCGCTATGTCACATAACACCCGACCTCTGAATCGACAGGATTACAAAACCCTTACGCTCGCGGCCCTGGGCGGCGCGCTGGAGTTTTACGACTTTATCATCTTCGTCTTCTTCGCCGCCGTGGTGGGGGAGCTCTTCTTCCCGGCGGATATCCCTGAGTGGCTGCGTCAGGTACAAACCTTCGGCATATTTGCCGCCGGGTATCTGGCGCGTCCGCTTGGCGGCATCATCATGGCCCACTTTGGCGATCTGGTCGGGCGCAAGAAGATGTTTACCCTCAGCATCCTGCTGATGGCCGTGCCGACGCTGGCGATTGGTCTGCTGCCCACCTATGCCTCAATGGGCATTCTCGCGCCGCTGCTGCTGTTGCTGATGCGCGTTCTCCAGGGCGCGGCGATAGGCGGTGAAGTGCCGGGCGCGTGGGTGTTTGTCGCGGAGCATGTTCCGGCGCGCCGCATTGGTATCGCCTGCGGAACCTTAACCGCGGGGCTGACCGTCGGGATCCTGCTCGGTTCGGTGGTCGCAACGATTGTGAACACCAGCATGACGCAGCAGGCCGTACACGACTGGGGCTGGCGGATTCCGTTCCTGCTGGGCGGGGCGTTTGGCCTGGTCGCGATGTACCTGCGCCGCTGGCTGCAGGAGACGCCGATTTTCCTCGAGATGCAGCAGCGTAAGGCGCTGGCGCAGGAGCTGCCGGTGAAGGCGGTGGTGGTCCGCCATAAAAAAGCGGTGGTAGTGTCGATGCTGCTCACCTGGCTACTCTCGGCGGGCATCGTGGTGGTGATATTGATGTCCCCGGTGTGGCTGCAAAAGCAGTACGGTTTCGCCCCTGCCGTGACGCTACAGGCGAACAGCATTGCGACAATCATGCTCTGCTTTGGCTGTCTGGCCGCCGGGCTGGCGGCCGATCGTTTCGGTGCCAGCGTCACCTTTATCGTCGGCAGCCTGCTGCTGGCCGCATCAAGCTGGGCGTTTTACCATCTGGCGGGCAGCCATCCTGAACAGCTGTTCCTGCTGTACGGCGCGGTTGGGCTGTGCGTGGGCGTTGTCGGCGCGGTGCCGTACGTGATGGTTCGCGCGTTCCCACCTGAGGTGCGCTTCACTGGGATCTCTTTTTCCTACAACGTGTCGTATGCCATTTTCGGTGGGCTGACGCCGATTGCGGTGACGGTGCTGATGGGCGTGTCTCCCATGGCTCCGGCCTGGTACGTGCTGGCGCTCTCGCTGATGGGGCTGGGATTAGGATTTTGGCTTCGTCAGGCGGGGGGATGTCGTGCCCGCGAGGCGGACACGACAGAGGGATCAGTGTTTTTCACCAATCGGTAGAACGGTACGGTCAAACTGCTCGTTCAGCACTTCACCCATTGCGAGGTAGATAGCGCTTGCGCCGCAAACCAGACCAATCCAGCCTGCTACGTGAACGATGCCTTCGTTATCCACCAGGTGACCGATCGCCAGCAGGGCGAACAGGACGGTCAGGCTCAGGAAAACGAACTGCAGCATGCGGTTACCTTTCAGGGTACCGAAGAACATGAACAGGGTGAAGACGCCCCACAGGCCCAGGTAAACGCCCAGGAAGTGGGCGTTTGCCGCGTCTGCCATGCCCATTTTTGGCAGAAGCAGAATGGCGACCAGGGTCAGCCAGAAAGAACCGTAAGAGGTGAAGGCGGTTAAGCCGAAGGTGTTGCCTTTCTTATATTCCAGCAGGCCCGCGAAAATTTGCGCGATACCGCCGTAAAAAATGCCCATCGCCAGGATGATGCCATCCATCGGGAATATCCCGATATTGTGCAGGTTTAGCAGGATAGTGGTCATGCCAAAACCCATCAGGCCCAGCGGAGCCGGATTAGCCAACTTAGTGTTGCCCATAAGTCCTCAAAAAAATCATCATTAATATGGTGAAATGGTTAAACCCGCGTCAGTTCTCCCTGACGGGGCGCGGCATCATAATGGGCGCAATTGATGGCGTCTATGATCTCATCAGGGTGAAATTAAAATTTTTTTTATGCTTGCCCCTTGATGGATGCCGCCGCGACCCCATCTTGTAGTCAACCGCAGTGTGTGGACCTGAAAAAAATCAAATCTGGGCAGTTGAAAAAGCACGTTCTGCCCTTATTACAGGTACACAACCACATGTTGACTGAATTTTTAGTGGAGACGTTTAGATGGGTAAAATTATTGGTATCGACCTGGGTACGACCAACTCTTGTGTAGCGATTATGGATGGCACTACTGCACGCGTGCTGGAGAACGCCGAGGGCGATCGCACCACGCCTTCTATCATTGCTTATACCCAGGATGGTGAAACTCTGGTTGGTCAGCCGGCTAAACGTCAGGCAGTGACAAACCCGCAAAACACCCTGTTTGCGATTAAACGCCTGATCGGTCGCCGCTTCCAGGACGAAGAAGTTCAGCGTGACGTTTCTATCATGCCTTACAAAATCATCGCGGCAGATAACGGCGATGCATGGCTTGATGTGAAAGGCACCAAAACGGCACCACCGCAGATCTCTGCTGAAGTGCTGAAAAAAATGAAGAAAACCGCTGAAGATTACCTGGGTGAGCCGGTAACGGAAGCTGTTATCACCGTTCCTGCGTACTTCAACGATGCTCAGCGTCAGGCAACCAAAGATGCTGGCCGTATCGCAGGTCTGGAAGTCAAACGTATCATCAACGAACCAACCGCAGCGGCGCTGGCTTACGGTCTGGATAAAGAAGTCGGCAACCGTACTATCGCGGTTTACGACCTCGGTGGTGGTACCTTCGATATCTCTATTATCGAAATCGACGAAGTTGACGGCGAAAAAACCTTCGAAGTTCTGGCAACCAACGGTGATACCCACCTGGGTGGTGAAGACTTCGATACCCGTCTGATCAACTACCTCGTTGACGAGTTCAAGAAAGATCAGGGCATTGACCTGCGTAACGACCCGCTGGCCATGCAGCGCCTGAAAGAAGCCGCTGAGAAAGCGAAGATCGAACTGTCTTCCGCTCAGCAGACCGACGTGAACCTGCCGTACATCACCGCAGACGCGACCGGTCCTAAACACATGAACATCAAAGTGACCCGTGCGAAACTGGAAAGCCTGGTCGAAGACCTGGTGAACCGTTCTATCGAGCCGCTGAAAGTTGCTCTGCAGGACGCTGGCCTGTCCGTGTCTGATATCAACGACGTTATCCTCGTTGGTGGCCAGACCCGTATGCCAATGGTGCAGAAGAAAGTGGCTGAGTTCTTTGGTAAAGAGCCACGTAAAGACGTTAACCCGGACGAAGCGGTGGCAATTGGTGCTGCGGTTCAGGGTGGCGTACTGACCGGTGAAGTGAAAGACGTACTGCTGCTGGACGTTACCCCGCTGTCTCTGGGTATCGAAACCATGGGCGGTGTGATGACTGCGCTCATCAACAAAAACACCACCATCCCAACCAAGCACAGCCAGGTGTTCTCTACCGCTGAAGACAACCAGTCTGCGGTAACCATCCATGTGCTGCAGGGTGAGCGTAAGCGTGCGGCGGATAACAAATCTCTGGGTCAGTTCAACCTGGACGGTATTAACCCGGCACCGCGCGGCATGCCGCAGATCGAAGTCACCTTCGACATCGATGCCGACGGTATCCTGCACGTGTCTGCGAAAGACAAAAACAGCGGTAAAGAGCAGAAGATCACCATCAAGGCATCTTCTGGCCTGAACGAAGCGGAAATCGAAAAAATGGTTCGCGATGCCGAAGCTAACGCGGAATCCGACCGTAAGTTCGAAGAGCTGGTTCAGACCCGTAACCAGGGTGACCATCTGCTGCACAGCACCCGTAAGCAGGTTGAAGAAGCCGGCGATAAGCTGCCAGCGGAAGACAAAACTGCAATCGAAGCTGCCCTGAGCGCGCTGGAGTCCTCACTGAAAGGTGAAGATAAAGCGGACATCGAAGCGAAGATGCAGGAACTGGCGCAGGCTTCCCAGAAGCTGATGGAAATCGCTCAGCAGCAGCACGCTCAGCAGCAGGCAGGCGCTGACGCTTCGGCGAACAACGCGAAAGACGACGACGTTGTCGACGCTGAGTTCGAAGAAGTTAAAGATAAAAAATAATCGCCCTGATGCAGGGTAATTAATCGGCACGGGCGTAGGAGAACTCTCCACGCCCGTGCTCGCATGTTAAGGGGCTTAAAAAAACCAATGGCAAAGCAAGACTATTACGAGATTTTAGGCGTTCCGAAAACTGCGGAAGAGCGTGAAATCAAAAAGGCGTACAAGCGCCTGGCCATGAAATTCCACCCGGACCGTAATCAGGGTGACAAAGAGGCTGAAGCCAAATTTAAAGAGATCAAAGAAGCCTACGAAGTCCTGACCGATGCACAAAAACGTGCGGCCTATGACCAGTACGGTCACGCGGCTTTTGAACAGGGCGGCATGGGCGGCGGTGGATTCGGTGGCGGCGGCTTCGGCGGCGGCGCTGACTTCAGCGATATCTTTGGCGATGTGTTTGGCGACATCTTCGGCGGCGGACGTGGCCGTCAGCGCGCGGCGCGCGGCGCGGACCTGCGCTACAACATGGAGCTGACGCTGGAAGAGGCCGTTCGCGGCGTCACCAAAGAGATCCGTATCCCGACGCTGGAAGAGTGTGACGTTTGCCACGGCAGCGGCGCGAAAGCGGGTACCCAGCCTCAGACCTGTCCAACCTGCCACGGTTCGGGCCAGGTACAGATGCGTCAGGGCTTCTTTGCAGTTCAGCAGGCCTGTCCACACTGTCACGGACGCGGTACGCTGATTAAAGATCCGTGCACCAAGTGCCACGGCCACGGTCGCGTAGAGAAAACCAAGACTCTGTCCGTTAAAATCCCGGCTGGCGTCGATACGGGCGACCGCATCCGTCTGGCAGGTGAGGGCGAAGCAGGGGAGCACGGCGCACCGGCTGGCGACCTGTACGTTCAGGTGCAGGTGAAACAGCATGCGATTTTCGAGCGCGAAGGGAACAACCTGTATTGTGAAGTGCCGATCAACTTCGCGATGGCGGCACTGGGCGGCGAAATCGAAGTCCCGACGCTGGACGGTCGCGTGAATCTGAAAGTGCCAGGCGAAACCCAGACCGGCAAGCTGTTCCGCATGCGCGGGAAAGGCGTTAAATCCGTTCGCGGCGGTGCGCAGGGCGACCTGCTGTGCCGCGTCGTCGTGGAAACACCGGTTGGCCTGAACGACAAGCAGAAACAGCTGCTGAAAGAGTTGCAGGAGAGCTTTGGTGGCCCGACGGGTGAGAAAAACAGCCCGCGCTCCAAAAGCTTCTTCGATGGCGTCAAAAAATTCTTCGATGATCTAACCCGCTAATCTGTTTGCAGGTTTTCATCCACAAAAGCCCGGAAGTCATTCCGGGCTTTTTCTATTTGTGGATATTGCTCGGTAAAACTGAATCTATACTCAATATTAATCTGTTTTTGCCGAGTTATCTGGCTTGGTATTATGGTTTTATCGAGGTATTGTTGTAAAAGAGAGAATTAAAGTGAAATTACTACACCGTTTTTTTAGCAGTGAGGCGTCCGGCGGCGTGATCCTGATTATTGCCGCTGCGGCCGCGATGGTGCTCGCTAACCTTGGCAGTACGCAGGCTTTCTACCATGCATTTCTGGAAACGCCCGTCGAGCTGAAGGTCGGGGCGCTGGAAATCAACAAGAACATGCTGCTGTGGATTAACGATGCGCTGATGGCGGTGTTCTTCCTGCTCGTCGGGCTTGAGGTTAAGCGCGAGCTGGTGCTGGGCTCGCTAGCCAGCCGCCAGCGCGCGGCGTTTCCGGTGATTGCCGCGCTCGGCGGCATGGTGGTGCCGGCGCTGCTCTTCCTGGCGTTCACCTGGCAGGATCCGGTCGCCCGCCACGGCTGGGCGATCCCGGCCGCGACGGATATCGCCTTTGCGCTCGGGGTGCTGGCCCTACTGGGAAGCCGCGTGCCGGTTGCCCTGAAAATCTTCCTGATGGCGCTGGCGATCATCGATGACCTGGGCGCCATTGTGATTATCGCACTGTTCTACACCAGCGATCTGTCGATCCTGTCCCTGAGCGTGGCCGCCGGGGCGATTGCGGTGCTGGCGCTGCTGAACATCTTCAACGTTCGCCGCATCGGTATCTACATCCTCGTGGGGATGGTGCTGTGGACGGCGGTGCTGAAATCGGGCGTGCACGCGACGCTTGCCGGTGTGATCGTCGGCTTCTTCGTGCCGCTTAAGCCGCAGGACGGCAAGTCGCCCGCTAAACAGCTGGAGCATGTGCTGCACCCGTGGGTCGCCTTTATGATCCTGCCGCTGTTTGCGTTTGCCAACGCGGGCGTTTCCCTCGGCGGCGTGACGCTGGACGGGCTGACGTCCGTGCTGCCGCTGGGCATTATTGCCGGGCTGTTTATCGGCAAGCCGCTGGGGATTAGCCTCTTCTGCTGGCTGGCGACGAAGCTGAAGCTGGCGTCATTGCCTCACGGCACCACGTTTAAGCAGATTATGGCCGTCGGCGTGCTGTGCGGCATCGGGTTTACGATGTCGATCTTTATCTCGACGCTGGCCTTTGGCGCACATGCGCCTGAGCTTATCGTCTGGGCGAAACTCGGCATTCTTATCGGCTCATTACTGGCTGCGGTAATCGGCTATACCTTGTTGAAGGTAAAATTGTCCGGACAGGCCGTCCAGGCATAGCGGAACACCGGGAGGAGGCGATCCTTCTCCCGATACACACTCAGGGAGAGAAGACGCGATGTCTCATTTGAATTACAACCATCTGTACTACTTCTGGCACGTCTATAAACAGGGCTCGGTGGTGGGGGCGGCCGAGGCGCTCTACCTGACGCCGCAAACTATCAGCGGGCAAATCAAGGCGCTGGAAGAACGCCTCCAGGGCAAGCTGTTCAAGCGTAAGGGGCGTGGAATTGAACCCAGCGAACTGGGCGAGCTGGTTTTCCGCTATGCGGATAAAATGTTCACCCTGAGCCAGGAGATGCTGGATATCGTCAACTACCGCAAAGAGTCGAACCTGCTCTTTGACGTGGGCGTGGCGGACGCGCTGTCCAAACGGCTGGTGAGCGGCGTGCTCGACGCGGCGGTGGTGGAAGACGAACAAATTCATCTTCGCTGCTTTGAATCCACCCATGAGATGCTGCTGGAACAGCTGAGCCAGCACAAGCTGGACATGATTATCTCTGACTGCCCCATCGACTCCACGCAGCAGGAAGGGCTGTTCTCGGTGAAGATTGGTGAATGCGGCGTCAGCTTCTGGTGCATTAACCCGCCGCCGAAGAAACCCTTCCCCGCGTGCCTTGAAGAGCGTCGCCTGCTGGTGCCGGGAAGGCGCTCAATGCTCGGACGCAAGCTGCTGAACTGGTTTAACTCCCAGGGGCTAAAGGTAGAAATCCTCGGTGAGTTCGACGATGCGGCGCTGATGAAAGCCTTTGGCGAAGCGCATAACGCGATCTTCGTTGCGCCGACGCTGTACGCGCACGATCTCTATTCGGACGACAAGATTACGGAGATAGGCCGAGTGGATAACGTGATGGAGGAGTATCACGCCATATTTGCCGAACGGATGATTCAGCACCCGGCGGTGCAGCGAATCTGTAACCGTGACTACTCGGCGCTGTTTACGCCACCGGCAATCTGAAGGCATAAAAAAACCCGCGTTAAGCGGGTTCTTTAAACAAGCAACAACAAGCGGCGATTAAGCCAGTTTGTTGATCTGCGCAGTCAGGTTTGCTTTATGACGCGCTGCTTTGTTTTTGTGGATCAGACCTTTAGCAGCCTGACGATCCACGATTGGTTGCATTTCGTTAAATGCGTTCTGCGCTGCAGCTTTGTCGCCTGCTTCGATTGCTGCGTATACTTTCTTGATGAAAGTACGCATCATAGAGCGACGGCTTGCGTTGTGCTTACGAGCCTTTTCAGACTGAACGGCACGTTTCTTAGCTGATTTGATATTAGCCAAGTCCAACTCCCAAATATGTTCTATGTGGACAATTCAAAGGCCGAGGAATATGCCCTCTTTGCCTTCTTTTGTCAATGGATTTGTGCAAATAAGCGCCGTTAATTAGCGACGCTACGTTACGTAGTGATGGCGCAGGATTCTACCAGCTTGTCTTCCCTGAATACAGCCTTTCGGCATAAAAATCGCAGTTCACGAGCAGATTTTTTCGCTGCGAAAGGTCAGCCTGATGAAATCATTACGGCTTTCTGTTTTGCGCGAACAATCGCCGGTTAACCTTAACCGCTGTACAAGGTATACTTTGGCGATTTTCACTGTTTTGAGCCAGACATGAAGCTGATACGCGGCATACATAATCTCAGCAGCGCACCGCACGGGTGCGTGCTGACCATTGGTAATTTCGACGGCGTGCATCGTGGTCATCAGGCGCTGTTGCAGGGATTGCGCAAAGAAGGGGAGGCCCGTGGCCTGCCCGTTGTAGTGATGATTTTCGAACCGCAGCCGCTGGAGCTGTTCGCGGGCGATAAATCTCCCGCCCGTCTGACGCGCCTGCGCGAGAAGTTGCGCTATCTGGCAGAGTCCGGCGTGGACTACGTATTGTGCGTACGGTTCGATCGCCGCTTTGCCGCGCTGACAGCACAAAATTTCGTCAGCGACCTGTTGGTTAAGCGTCTTGGCGTACAGTTTCTTGCCGTGGGGGATGATTTCCGCTTTGGCGCTGGTCGTCAGGGCGATTTCTTGCTATTACAGAAGGCTGGTCTGGAGTACGGATTTGACGTCACCAGCGCGATGACCTTCTGCGAAGGCGGCGTGCGCGTCAGCAGCACGGCGGTTCGCCGGGCGCTGGCCGATGACGAGCTGGAGACGGCGGAAACTCTGCTGGGGCATCCGTTCACTATCTCTGGCCGCGTGGTCCATGGCGATGCGCTGGGCCGCACGATAGGCTTCCCGACGGCGAATATACCGCTGCGCCGTCAGGTTTCCCCGGTTAAAGGGGTGTATGCGGTGGAAGTGGCTGGACTGGGCGATAAGCCGTTTTACGGCGTCGCCAATATTGGCACGCGTCCGACCGTCGCCGGTGTGCGTCAACAGTTAGAAGTGCACCTGCTGGACGTTGTAATGGACCTGTATGGTCGCCATATAGATGTGATACTGCGTAAAAAAATACGCAACGAGCAGCGATTTGCTTCGCTGGATGAACTGAAAGCGCAAATTGCGCGAGATGAATTGACGGCCCGCGAGTTTTTTGGGCTTTGAACCCGGCTTAACTGCCTACGTGATAAATACGGAACCGAGAATCTGATGAGTGACTATAAATCAACCCTGAATTTGCCGGAAACAGGGTTCCCGATGCGCGGCGATCTCGCCAAGCGCGAACCGGGAATGCTGGCGCGTTGGACCGATGATGACCTGTACGGCATCATTCGTGCAGCCAAAAAAGGCAAAAAAACCTTCATTCTGCATGATGGCCCTCCATATGCGAATGGCAGCATTCATATTGGTCACTCGGTTAACAAGATTCTGAAAGACATTATCGTGAAGTCCAAAGGCCTCACGGGATATGACTCGCCTTACGTTCCGGGCTGGGACTGCCACGGTCTGCCTATCGAGCTGAAAGTCGAGCAAGAGTTCGGCAAGCCGGGTGAGAAGTTCACCGCCGCCGAGTTCCGCGCTAAATGCCGCGAATACGCCGCGACGCAGGTTGACGGTCAGCGCGCTGACTTCATTCGTCTGGGCGTGCTGGGCGACTGGTCGCACCCGTACCTGACCATGGACTTCAAAACCGAAGCCAACATCATCCGTGCGCTGGGTAAAATCATCGGTAACGGCCACCTGCATAAAGGCGCGAAGCCAGTCCACTGGTGCGTGGACTGCCGCTCTGCGCTGGCGGAAGCGGAAGTCGAGTATTACGACAAAACCTCTCCTTCTATCGACGTGGCCTTCCACGCGGTGGATCAGGAGGCGGTGAAAGCCAAGTTTGGCGTGTCGTCGGTCAACGGCCCGATCTCTTTAGTGATCTGGACCACCACGCCGTGGACCCTGCCTGCCAACCGCGCGATCTCCCTGTCCGGCGAGTTTGAATACGCGCTGGTGCAGGTTGAAGGTCAGGCGCTGATTCTGGCGAAAGATCTCCTTGAGAGCGTGCTCAAGCGCGCGCAGATCGCCGACTACACCGTGCTGGGCACCGTGAAAGGCGACGCGCTGGAGCTAATGCGCTTCAAGCACCCGTTCCTCGACTTCGACGTTCCGGCGATCCTGGGCGACCACGTGACGCTGGACGCGGGTACCGGTGCGGTGCATACCGCCGGTGGCCACGGTCCTGACGACTACAGCATCAGCCTGAAGTACGGTCTGGAAATCGCTAACCCGGTTGGCCCGGACGGCTCGTATCTGCCTGGCACCTACCCGGCGCTGGACGGTATCAACGTCTTCAAAGCCAACGACATCATCGTGGACATGCTGCGCACCAGCGGCGCGCTGCTGCACGTTGAAAAAATGCAGCACAGCTATCCGTGCTGCTGGCGTCATAAAACCCCGATTATCTTCCGTGCGACCCCACAGTGGTTCATCAGCATGGATCAGAAAGGCCTGCGCGCGCAGTCTCTGAAAGAGATCAAAGGCGTGCAGTGGATCCCCGACTGGGGCCAGGCGCGTATCGAATCCATGGTGGCTAACCGCCCTGACTGGTGTATCTCCCGTCAGCGTACCTGGGGCGTGCCGATGTCGCTGTTCGTGCATAAAGAGACGCAGGAGCTGCACCCTAACACCCTGGAACTGATGGAAGAAGTGGCGAAGCGCGTCGAAGTTGACGGCATTCAGGCGTGGTGGGATCTCGACGCCCGCGACATCCTGGGCGCTGATGCTGACAGCTACGAGAAAGTGCCGGATACCCTGGACGTGTGGTTTGACTCCGGGTCTACCCACTCCTCCGTGGTTGACGTGCGTCCGGAGTTTGCCGGTCACGCTGCCGATATGTATCTGGAAGGGTCTGACCAGCACCGCGGCTGGTTCATGTCATCCCTGATGATCTCCACCGCCATGAAGGGTAAAGCGCCTTACCGTCAGGTACTGACTCACGGCTTCACCGTGGATGGTCAGGGCCGTAAGATGTCCAAATCTATCGGTAACACCGTTTCTCCGCAGGATGTGATGAACAAGCTGGGCGCAGACATTCTGCGTCTGTGGGTGGCGTCTACCGACTACACCGGCGAAATGGCGGTGTCTGACGAGATCCTGAAGCGTGCTGCCGACAGCTATCGTCGTATCCGTAACACCGCGCGCTTCCTGCTGGCGAACCTGAACGGGTTCGATCCGGCAAAAGACATGGTGAAACCGGAAGAGATGGTGGTGCTGGACCGCTGGGCGGTAGGCTGCGCGAAAGCGGCGCAGGACGATATCCTGAAAGCCTACGAGTCTTACGACTTCCACGAAGTGGTGCAGCGTCTGATGCGCTTCTGCTCCATCGAGATGGGCTCGTTCTACCTCGACATCATCAAAGACCGCCAGTACACCGCGAAAGCGGACAGCGTGGCGCGCCGTAGCTGCCAGACCGCGCTGTTCCACATCGCAGAAGCGCTGGTGCGCTGGATGGCGCCGATCATGTCCTTCACCGCGGATGAGATCTGGGGCTACCTGCCGGGCGACCGTGAGAAGTATGTCTTCACGGGCGAGTGGTACGAAGGTCTGTTCGATCTCTCCAGCACCGAAGCGATGAACGATGCCTTCTGGGACGAGCTGCTGAAAGTGCGTGGCGAAGTGAACAAGGTTATCGAGCAGGCGCGTGCTGACAAGAAAGTCGGCGGCTCTCTGGAAGCGGCAGTGACCCTGTACGCCGAACCTGAGCTGGCGGCGAAGCTGACGGCGCTGGGCGATGAATTACGATTTGTCCTGTTGACCTCCGGTGCGAAAGTTGCGGATTATGCTGAGGCCTCTGCTGATGCTCAGCAGAGCGAGCTGCTCAAAGGACTGAAAGTCGCGCTGAGCAAAGCCGACGGTGAGAAATGCCCGCGCTGCTGGCACTTCACCACCGATGTCGGCCAGGTGGCGGAACACGCAGACATCTGCGGACGCTGTGTAAGCAACGTCGCCGGTGACGGCGAAAAACGTAAGTTTGCCTGATGAGTAAAACTCTCTGTTCAACAGGACTGCGCTGGCTGTGGCTGGTGGTGGTGGTGCTGATTATCGATCTGGGCAGCAAGTTCCTGATCCTCCAGAACTTCGCTCTGGGGGAGACGGTTCCGCTGTTCCCGTCGCTTAACCTGCACTACGCGCGTAACTACGGCGCAGCGTTTAGTTTCCTTGCCGACAGCGGTGGCTGGCAGCGTTGGTTCTTCGCGGGTATCGCCATCGGTATCTGCGTGATCCTGGCGGTGCTGATGTACCGCTCGAAGGCCACGCAAAAGCTGAATAACATCGCCTACGCGCTGATCATTGGCGGCGCGCTGGGCAACCTGTTTGACCGCCTGTGGCACGGCTTTGTGGTCGATATGATCGACTTCTACGTCGGCGACTGGCACTTTGCGACCTTTAACCTCGCCGATAGCGCCATTTGCATCGGTGCGGCGTTAATCGTGCTGGAAGGCTTCTTGCCTAAACCGGCCGCGAAAGAGCAGGCGTAAGCATGAATGCCGGGTGGCGCTTCGCTTACCCGGCCTACAAAATTTGTGGCATCCCGTAGGCCCGGTAAGCGAAGCGCCACCGGGCAAACAGGCACCCCAAAACAAGCGAGCAATTTGCATGTCTAAATCCGTACAGAGCAACAGCGCGGTTCTCGTTCACTTCACGCTGAAGCTGGATGATGGCTCCACGGCTGAATCCACCCGCAATAACGGTAAACCGGCCCTGTTTCGCCTGGGCGATACCTCCCTGTCTGAAGGTCTTGAGCAGCAGCTTCTGGGTCTGAAAGAGGGTGAGAAAAAAGCCTTTTCGCTGGAGCCGGATGCCGCGTTTGGCGTGCCAAGCCCGGATCTGATTCAGTATTTCTCGCGCCGTGAATTCATGGACGCGGGTGAGCCGGAAATCGGGGCGATTATGCTCTTTACCGCTATGGACGGCAGCGAAATGCCTGGCGTGATCCGTGAAATTAACGGCGACTCGATTACCGTTGATTTCAACCATCCGCTTGCCGGGCGTACCGTTCATTTTGATGTTGAAGTGCTGGAAATCGATCCGGCACTGGAGGCCTGAAATGCAGATCCTGTTGGCTAACCCGCGCGGCTTTTGCGCCGGTGTAGACCGCGCTATCAGCATTGTTGAAAACGCGCTGGAGATTTACGGCGCGCCGATTTATGTGCGTCACGAAGTGGTGCATAACCGCTACGTGGTCGACAGCCTGCGCGAGCGCGGTGCCATCTTTATTGAGCAGATTAGCGAAGTGCCGGACGGCGCGATCCTGATCTTCTCCGCGCACGGCGTCTCGCAGGCGGTGCGTAACGAAGCGAAAAGCCGCGATCTGACCGTCTTCGATGCCACCTGTCCGCTGGTGACAAAAGTGCATATGGAAGTGGCGCGCGCCAGCCGTCGTGGTGAAGAGTCGATTCTGATTGGTCACGCGGGCCACCCGGAAGTCGAAGGCACGATGGGACAGTACAGCAACCCGGAAGGGGGCATGTACCTGGTGGAGTCGCCGGAAGATGTCCTGACGCTGAACGTTAAAAACGAAGCCCGACTGTCGTTTATGACCCAGACGACGCTCTCCGTTGACGATACCTCAGACGTCATTGACGCCCTGCGTCAGCGCTTCCCGAAAATCGTCGGGCCGCGTAAGGATGATATCTGCTACGCCACCACCAACCGTCAGGAAGCGGTGCGTGCGCTGGCCGAGCAGGCGGATGTGGTGCTGGTGGTCGGCTCTAAAAACTCCTCTAACTCCAACCGTCTGGCCGAACTGGCGCAGCGCATGGGTAAGGCGGCTTTCCTGATTGACGACGCGTCTGATATTCAGGAAGCGTGGGTGAAAAACGCGGCCTGCGTCGGCGTAACGGCCGGGGCGTCCGCGCCGGATATTCTGGTGCAGAACGTCATTTCTCGTCTGCAGGAGCTGGGCGGTGGCGAAGCGGTGCCGCTGGAAGGACGCGAAGAGAACATCGTTTTCGAAGTCCCGAAAGAACTGCGCATCGACGCCCGCGAAGTGGAATAACCCCTTATCTGATGAAAGGCCAGCATCTCATGTGCTGGCCTTTTTTTTGCCCCGTACTTTATCGTGACGACAAAATCATGTCTTTTACTGATATTTGAGTCGGTTTCACGTTAAATTCTAATTATCGGTGTTTTCAGTTGGCAGTGCTTCTCAAGGCTGGTTAATCTGAAAACGGTTTACATCATTTTAACGTAAGAGAATAACTATGCATGATGCACAGATCCGCGTCGCCATTGCGGGCGCGGGTGGACGTATGGGCCGTCAGCTGATTCAGGCGGCACTTCAGATGGATGGCGTAGCGCTTGGCGCGGCGCTGGAGCGTGAAGGTTCATCGCTTCTGGGCGCCGATGCCGGAGAGCTGGCGGGCGCAGGCCACACGGGCGTTACCGTACAAAGCAGCCTGGAGGCGGTAAAAGAGGACTTCGATGTCTTCATCGATTTTACCCGCCCGGAAGGGACGCTCGCGCATCTGGCGTTTTGTCGTCAGCACGGCAAGGGAATGGTGATCGGCACCACCGGTTTTGACGATGCGGGCAAGCAGGCTATCCAGGATGCATCAAAAGAGATTGCGATTGTCTTCGCCGCAAACTTTAGCGTGGGCGTTAACGTCATGCTGAAGCTGCTGGAGAAGGCCGCGAAGGTGATGGGCAACTATACCGATATTGAGATCGTAGAAGCTCACCACCGTTACAAAGTGGATGCGCCATCAGGCACGGCGCTGGCGATGGGCGAAGCGATTGCTCATGCGCTCGATAAAGATTTAAAGGACTGCGCGGTCTACACCCGCGAAGGTCACACCGGCGAACGCGTGCCGGGCACCATCGGTTTCGCAACCGTCCGTGCGGGTGACATCGTCGGCGAACATACCGCGATGTTCGCCGATATTGGCGAGCGCGTCGAAATTACGCATAAGGCGTCAAGCCGAATGACGTTTGCTAACGGTGCCGTACGCTCCGCGTTGTGGCTTAAAGAGAAGAAAAACGGTCTTTTTGATATGCGGGACGTGCTCGATCTCAACAATTTGTAAGCATTATTACCCATCGTGATGTGGTTATTGCAGTCGTAATTGTTTGATTGCATAGGGCAATATTTTATTGCCCTTTTATTTTATCGGTTATGTTCATGTTTTGATTTAAAGTGATTAAAAGTAGATGTATTCCTCTGGATTTACATTGCTGAAATGTAAATTTTGACCATTTGGTCCACTTTTAGATGCCGTGCCGCTTCTTTTTTTATTTAACCCGACGCGCAAGCGTTTTCCGCAGTGATTTACCTGATCTTTTTGTCGCTTAAGCTGCATTCCGCTCTCCAGGCCTGCAAAAGACTAAACAAAATATCCGTTTTAAGTTGACTTTTACCCACCAAATCTCCAGAATGCCGCCGTTTGCCAAAAATCCGCTGGCAACACATTTGCATTGATTCATGACATGGTTATGAATTAATATGCAAATAAAGTGAGTGAATATTCTCTGGAGGGTGTTTTGATTAAGTCAGCGCTATTGGTTCTGGAAGACGGAACCCAGTTTATCGGTCGGGCCATAGGGGCAACGGGTTCGGCGGTTGGGGAAGTCGTTTTCAATACTTCAATGACCGGTTATCAAGAAATCCTCACTGATCCTTCCTATTCTCGCCAAATCGTTACTCTTACTTATCCTCATATCGGCAATGTCGGCACCAATGCGGCTGACGAAGAATCCTCTCAGGTACATGCGCAAGGCCTGGTCATTCGCGACCTGCCGCTGATTGCCAGCAACTTCCGCAGCACTGAAGACCTCTCTTCCTACCTGAAGCGCCATAACATCGTGGCGATTGCCGATATTGATACCCGTAAGTTAACGCGTCTGCTGCGCGAGAAGGGTGCACAGAACGGCTGCATCATCGCGGGTGATAACCTCGATGCGACGCTGGCGCTGGAAAAAGCGAAAGCCTTCCCGGGCCTGAACGGCATGGACCTGGCGAAAGAAGTGACCACCGCCGAAGCCTACAGCTGGACGCAGGGTAGCTGGACGCTGGAAGGCGACCTGCCGGAAGCGAAAAAAGAGAGCGAGCTGCCGTTCCACGTGGTGGCCTACGATTTCGGCGCCAAGCGCAACATCCTGCGCATGCTGGTTGACCGCGGCTGTCGCCTGACGGTAGTGCCGGCGCAAACGTCCGCCGAAGACGTGCTGAAGATGAATCCGGACGGTATTTTCCTGTCCAACGGTCCTGGCGACCCGGCGCCGTGCGATTACGCCATCGCCGCCATTAAGTCCTTCCTGGAAACCGACATCCCGGTATTTGGCATCTGCCTCGGCCATCAGCTGCTGGCGCTGGCGAGCGGTGCAAACACCATCAAGATGAAGTTCGGCCACCACGGTGGTAACCACCCGGTGAAAGACATTGATAACAACACGGTGATGATCACCGCGCAGAACCACGGCTTTGCCGTCGATGAAGCGTCAATGCCGGCTAACCTGCGCGTGACGCACAAATCGCTGTTCGATGGCACCCTGCAGGGTATCCACCGTACCGATAAGCCAGCATTCAGCTTCCAGGGGCACCCGGAAGCCAGCCCGGGCCCACACGACGCCGCGCCGCTGTTCGATCACTTCATCGAACTTATCGAGCAATACCGTAAGACCGCTAAATAATCAGGAGCCGAGAAGACAATGCCAAAACGTACAGACATAAAAAGCATCCTGATCCTTGGCGCTGGCCCGATCGTCATCGGCCAGGCCTGCGAATTCGACTACTCCGGCGCCCAGGCCTGTAAAGCCCTGCGTGAAGAGGGTTACCGCGTTATCCTGGTCAACTCAAACCCGGCAACCATCATGACCGATCCGGAAATGGCTGATGCGACCTACATCGAGCCGATTCACTGGGAAGTGGTGCGCAAAATCATCGAGAAAGAGCGTCCGGACGCGGTGCTGCCAACCATGGGCGGCCAGACGGCGCTGAACTGCGCGCTGGAGCTTGAGCGTCAGGGCGTGCTGGAAGAGTTCGGCGTGACCATGATCGGTGCGACCGCCGATGCGATTGATAAAGCAGAAGACCGCCGCCGCTTCGACGTGGCGATGAAGAAAATCGGCCTCGACACCGCGCGTTCCGGCATCGCGCATAATATGGAAGAGGCGCTGGCCGTCGCGGCTGACGTGGGCTATCCGTGCATCATCCGTCCCTCGTTCACCATGGGCGGCACCGGCGGCGGTATCGCCTACAACCGCGAAGAGTTCGAAGAGATTTGCGAACGCGGTCTGGATCTCTCGCCAACCAAAGAGCTGCTGATTGATGAATCGCTGATTGGCTGGAAAGAGTACGAGATGGAAGTGGTGCGTGATAAAAACGACAACTGCATCATCGTCTGCTCCATCGAAAACTTCGATGCAATGGGTATCCACACCGGTGACTCCATCACCGTTGCGCCAGCCCAGACCCTGACCGACAAAGAGTACCAAATCATGCGTAACGCCTCGATGGCGGTACTGCGTGAAATCGGCGTGGAAACCGGCGGTTCTAACGTGCAGTTCTCCGTTAACCCGAAAACCGGCCGCCTGATTGTTATCGAAATGAACCCGCGCGTGTCCCGTTCCTCCGCGCTGGCCTCTAAAGCGACCGGCTTCCCAATTGCTAAAGTGGCGGCAAAGCTGGCGGTGGGTTACACCCTCGACGAGCTGATGAACGACATCACCGGTGGCCGCACGCCAGCCTCCTTCGAGCCGTCCATCGACTACGTTGTGACCAAAATTCCACGCTTTAACTTCGAGAAATTCGCCGGCGCGAACGACCGTCTGACCACCCAGATGAAATCAGTCGGTGAAGTGATGGCGATTGGCCGCACGCAGCAGGAATCTCTGCAGAAAGCGCTGCGCGGCCTCGAAGTGGGCGCGACCGGCTTCGACCCGAAAGTGAGCCTCGACGACCCGGAAGCGCTGACGAAAATTCGTCGCGAGCTGAAGGACGCGGGCGCAGAGCGTATCTGGTACATCGCCGACGCCTTCCGTGCGGGCCTGTCCGTCGACGGCGTGTTCAACCTGACCAACATCGACCGCTGGTTCCTGGTGCAGATTGAAGAGCTGGTGCGTCTGGAAGAGAAAGTGGCTGAACTGGGCATTAACGGCCTGGACGCTGACTTCCTGCGTATGCTGAAGCGTAAAGGCTTCGCCGACGCGCGTCTGGCGAAGCTGGCGGGCGTGCGTGAAGCTGAGATCCGCAAGCTGCGCGACCAGTATGACCTGCACCCGGTCTACAAGCGCGTGGACACCTGCGCGGCGGAATTCTCGACCGACACCGCATACATGTACTCCACCTATGAAGACGAGTGCGAAGCGAACCCGTCCGTCGACCGCGACAAGATTATGGTGCTGGGCGGCGGTCCAAACCGTATCGGCCAGGGCATCGAGTTCGACTACTGCTGCGTACACGCCTCGCTGGCGCTGCGCGAAGACGGTTACGAGACCATCATGGTTAACTGTAACCCGGAAACCGTCTCAACCGACTACGACACCTCCGACCGTCTCTACTTCGAACCGGTCACCCTGGAAGACGTGCTGGAAATCGTGCGCATCGAGAAGCCTAAAGGCGTTATCGTGCAGTACGGCGGCCAGACTCCGCTGAAGCTGGCGCGCGCGCTGGAAGCCGCAGGCGTGCCGGTTATCGGCACCAGCCCGGATGCGATTGACCGCGCCGAAGACCGCGAGCGTTTCCAGCAGGCGGTTGACCGTCTGAAGCTCAAGCAGCCTGCGAACGCCACCGTCACCGCCATTGAGATGGCCGTTGAGAAGGCGAAAGAGATTGGCTACCCGCTGGTGGTGCGTCCTTCCTACGTCCTGGGCGGCCGCGCGATGGAAATCGTGTATGACGAAGCCGACCTGCGTCGCTACTTCCAGACGGCGGTAAGCGTTTCTAACGATGCGCCAGTGCTGCTCGACCGCTTCCTCGACGACGCGGTAGAGGTGGACGTTGACGCCATCTGCGACGGCGAAATGGTGCTGATTGGCGGCATTATGGAGCATATCGAGCAGGCGGGCGTGCACTCCGGTGATTCGGCCTGTTCTCTGCCCGCATACACCCTGAGCCAGGAGATTCAGGACGTGATGCGCCAGCAGGTGCAGAAGCTGGCCTTCGAGCTCCAGGTTCGCGGCCTGATGAACGTCCAGTTCGCGGTGAAAGACAACGAAGTCTACCTGATTGAAGTCAACCCGCGTGCGGCACGTACCGTCCCGTTCGTCTCTAAAGCCACCGGCGTTCCGCTGGCGAAAGTGGCGGCGCGCGTAATGGCGGGCCAGACGCTGGCGCAGCAGGGCGTGACCAAAGAGATTATTCCACCGTACTACTCGGTGAAAGAAGTGGTCCTGCCGTTCAACAAGTTCCCGGGCGTTGACCCGCTGTTGGGGCCAGAAATGCGCTCGACCGGGGAAGTGATGGGCGTGGGCCGCACCTTCGCAGAAGCGTTCGCGAAGGCGCAGCTGGGCAGTAGCTCCACCATGAGAAAATCGGGCCGTGCGCTGCTCTCCGTTCGCGAAGGCGACAAAGAGCGCGTGGTTGACCTGGCCGCCAAGCTGCTGAAACAGGGCTTCGAGCTGGACGCGACCCACGGTACGGCGATTGTGCTGGGCGAAGCCGGCATCAACCCGCGTCTGGTGAACAAGGTGCATGAAGGTCGTCCGCACATTCAGGACCGTATCAAGAATGGCGAATATACCTACATCATTAACACCACCGCAGGCCGCCAGGCGATTGAAGACTCCAAGCTGATTCGCCGCAGCGCCCTGCAGTATAAAGTGCACTACGACACCACCCTGAACGGCGGTTTCGCAACGGCCATGGCGCTGAATGCGGATGCCACCGAGAAGGTGATTTCGGTTCAGGAAATGCACGCGCAGATGAGTAAGTAAGTTTAAATGCCCGGTGCCGTTCGGTTGCCGGGCATTCTCCCCATCTTCAGAAACTTCTGGTTTTTCATCCGCTTTCAGTCAGTTAGCCTAAAATGGTTAGGTCGATAACGAAATTCAACTGAGAGCAGGGGAAAACACCATGCAAAATAAATTACTGATCGCTTCCGTTCTGGCTGCCACCGCAATGTTTACCGTGGCGGGCTGTTCGTCTAATCAGGCGGTGAAAACCACCGATGGCAAAACCATTGTCACCGACGGCAAGCCGCAGGTGGATGACGATACCGGTCTGGTGTCGTACAAAAACGCCGAAACCGGTCAAACCGAGCAGATTAACCGTGACCAGGTGAAATCCATGGGCGAACTGGATAACTGATTCAGAATTCTGACGTAAGCCCGTCAATAATATTCACTATTAGCCTGTTGAATTACTGACTACACTCTTTTGTTAAAAGAAAGCAGTAACAACAGGCTAATCAATGATTCTGATAATTTACGCCCATCCTTATCCGCAGCACTCGCATGCGAATAAGCGGATGCTTGAGCAGGTAAGGACGCTTGATAACGTAGAGATACGTTCCCTCTATCAACTCTATCCCGATTTTAATATTGATATCGCCGCCGAACAGGAGGCGCTTTCCCGTGCCGATCTGATCGTCTGGCAGCATCCCATGCAGTGGTACAGTACGCCTCCGCTGCTAAAGCTGTGGATCGATAAAGTCTTCTCTCACGGCTGGGCGTATGGTCATAACGGCAATGCGCTTAAAGGGAAAAGCCTGTTGTGGGCAGTCACCACTGGCGGAGGGGAAAGCCACTTTGATATTGGTTCTTTCCCGGGGTTTGACGTCCTGGCTCAGCCGCTGCAGGCGACTGCGCTCTATTGTGGGCTGAACTGGCTCCCGCCTTTTGCCATGCACTGCACCTTTGTTTGCGACGATGAAACGCTGCAGGCGCAGGCTCGCCATTACAAACAACGCTTACTTGAGTGGCAGGAGGCGCACCATGGATAGCCATACGCTGATACAGGCGCTGATTTACCTCGGCGCGGCGGCGCTGATTGTTCCCGTGGCGGTGCGTCTGGGGCTGGGTTCCGTGCTCGGCTACCTGATTGCGGGCTGCGTGATTGGGCCGTGGGGCTTCCGGCTGGTCACCGATGCCGAGGCGATACTCCATTTCGCTGAAATCGGCGTGGTGCTGATGCTCTTTGTGATTGGTCTGGAGCTTGACCCGCAGCGGTTGTGGAAGCTTCGCGCCTCGGTATTTGGCGGCGGGGCGCTGCAGATGGTGGCCTGCGGCCTGCTGCTGGGCGGGTTCTGTATCCTGCTGGGCATGGACTGGAAAGTGGCGGAGCTGATCGGCATGACGCTGGCGCTCTCCTCAACGGCCATTGCCATGCAGGCGATGAACGAGCGCAATCTGACCGTTTCCCAGATGGGGCGCAGCGCGTTCTCGGTGCTGCTGTTCCAGGACATTGCCGCTATTCCGCTGGTGGCCATGATCCCGCTGCTGGCGGCCAGCGGTTCCTCTACCACGCTGGGCGCTTTTGCGCTGTCGGCCCTGAAGGTGGCGGGCGCGCTGGCGCTGGTGGTGCTGCTTGGCCGCTACGTGACCCGCCCGCTGCTGCGGTTTGTTGCCCGTTCTGGCCTGCGCGAAGTGTTCAGCGCCGTGGCGCTGTTCCTGGTATTTGGCTTCGGTCTGCTGCTGGAGGAGGCCGGGCTGTCGATGGCGATGGGGGCGTTCCTTGCAGGCGTTCTGCTGGCGAGCTCTGAATACCGTCACGCGCTGGAAAGCGATATTGAGCCGTTCAAAGGCTTGCTGCTGGGGCTGTTTTTCATCGGCGTGGGGATGTCCGTCGACTTCGGCACGCTGGTGACGCACCCGCTGCGGATCGTCATTCTGCTCGTCGGCTTCCTGGTCATTAAAATGGCGATGCTGTGGCTGATTGCGCGTCCGCTGAAGGTGCCGAACAGGCAGCGCAGCTGGTTTGCGGTTCTGCTGGGGCAGGGAAGCGAATTTGCGTTCGTGGTCTTTGGCGCGGCGCAAATGGCAAACGTCCTCGATCCCGAGTGGGCGAAAGCGCTGACGCTGGCGGTCGCGCTGTCGATGGCGGCGACGCCCGTCCTGCTGGTGGTGCTGACGCGTCTGGAAAAATCGGGCAGCGAGCAGGAGCGTGAAGCCGATGAGATTGACGAAGAGCAGCCGCGCGTGATCATTGCCGGATTTGGCCGCTACGGACAGATCGTAGGCCGTCTGCTGCTGTCCAGCGGGGTGAAGATGGTCATCCTCGATCACGATCCCGACCATGTTGATACCCTGCGTAAATTCGATATGAAGGTGTTTTACGGCGATGCGACCCGCGTCGACCTGCTGGAATCCGCCGGAGCGGCGAAAGCCGAGGTGCTGATCAACGCCATTGACGATCCGGAGACCAGCCTGCAGATGGTGGAAATGGCGAAAGAACATTTCCCGAGTTTGACCATCATTTCCCGCGCGCGCGATGTGGATCACTATATCCGCCTCAGGCAGGCGGGCGTCGAATCTCCCGAGCGTGAAACCTTCGAAGGCGCGCTGAAGTCTGGCCGCATGGCGCTGGAAAACCTGGGGCTCGGCGCGTATGAAGCGCGCGAACGGGCGGACCTGTTCCGCCGCTTTAATACCGAGATGGTGGAAGAGATGGCGGCGATGGCGGGCAGTACGGCCACCGAGCGAGCGGCGGTGTTTAAACGCACCAGCGCGATGCTGACGGAAATCATCAATGAGGATCGCAATCACCTGTCGCTGATCCAGCGTCACGGCTGGCAGGGCACGGAAGAGGGCAAGCATACCGGGGACCCTTCTGACGAACCGGAGAGTAAACCTTCCGCGTGAAGCGGAGTTGCCAGCAATATTAAAAAATTTCTTTATCTTTACTCTGCCGCCAGTCGACGAAAGATTAAGCTTTCCGTATAGTGGCGGCAATTTTTTGCATCCGGGAAATTTTCAATGATCAGTCTGATTGCAGCGCTGGCGGTGGACCGCGTTATCGGTATGGAAAATGCCATGCCGTGGAACCTGCCTGCCGATCTCGCATGGTTTAAACGTACTACGTTAAACAAGCCGGTAGTGATGGGCCGCCTGACCTGGGAGTCGATTGGTCGTCCATTGCCGGGCCGTAAGAATATCGTTATCAGTAGCCAGCCGGGCACTGACGATCGCGTCGAATGGGTGAAATCGGTCGACGAAGCGATTGCTGCATGCGGCAATGCCGAAGAGATCATGGTGATTGGCGGTGGCCGCGTGTACGAGCAGTTCCTGCCAAAAGCGCAGAAGCTGTATCTGACCCACATTGATGCCGAAGTTGAAGGGGATACCCATTTCCCGGACTACGATCCGGACGAGTGGGAATCGGTATTCAGCGAGTTCCACGACGCGGATGCACAAAACTCCCACAGCTACTGCTTCGAGATTCTGGAACGTCGTTAAGTGATATCCCCCTCACCCTAACCCTCTCCCCAGAGGGGAGAGGGGACTATTCGGTGCGGTCGGGGGGAGGGGCAATAGTCAGGAGGCAACGGCCTCGTTTTCTCCTGAGTTCAGCTGTCGGTTGGATGGCTGCACAAAGTACGCTTTATCTTCCCAGCGTAAGCAGGTTAACTCTCCGCCCCAGCAGCATCCGGTATCCAGACCGTAAATCCCTTCCGGCGTTCCTTTTCCTTCCAGTGCCGCCCAGTGGCCAAATACCACGCTGTACTCGCTGGTCACCGGTCCCGGAATGGCAAACCACGGCTTCAGCGGAGCGGGCGCGCTTTCCGGCGTCTCTTTGGAATACATGTCCAGCTGTCCGTTCGGGAAGCAGAAACGCATGCGGGTGAAGGCGTTGGTGATAAAGCGCAGACGAGCCAGACCGCTAAGCTCCTCGCTCCAGTGGTTTGGCATATCGCCGTACATGGCATCCAGGAAGAAAGGATACGAGTCGCTCGCCAGCACCGCCTCAACGTCACGCGCGCAGGTTTTCGCCGTCTCAAGATCCCATTGTGGGGTGATCCCGGCATGCGCCATGACCAGCTTTTTCTCTTCGTCGACCTGCAGCAGGGGCTGACGGCGCAGCCAGTTAATCAGATCGTCCGCGTCCGGCGCATCCAGCAGTGGGGTGAGGCGATCTTTAGGTTTGTTGCGGCTGATCCCGGCGAATACCGCCAGCAGATGCAGATCGTGATTACCCAGCACCATGCGCACGCTGTCGCCCAGCGATTTGACGAAACGTAATACTTCAAGAGAGCCGGGGCCACGCGCGACTAAATCGCCCGTCAGCCAGAGCGTGTCCTGTCCTGGCGTAAAGTCGACCTGTTTTAACAATGCGATCAGTTCATCGTAGCAGCCGTGAACGTCGCCAATCAGATATGTAGACATTAGATTAATGAATAAGTGTGGTTACGGCGAGACGGAACACGGGAATGGCAACGCGGAAGCCATTGCCATCGACGTCGACCATTTCATAATGGCCTTGCATGGTACCCATCGGCGTTTCAATCACCGCGCCGCTGGTGTACTGATACTCTTCACCAGGGGCGATGTGGGGCTGTTCACCGACCACACCTTCGCCCTGTACTTCGATTTCGCGGCCATTGCCGTTGGTGATAAGCCAGTAGCGCCCGCGCAGCTGCACCGGCGTCCGCCCCAGATTGCGAATGGTCACGGTGTAAGCGAAAACAAAACGTTCTTCGTCCGGGGAGGACTGGGATTCAACATAGACGCTTTGTACATGGACACAGACGCGGGGCGAATCAATCATGGCTTAACTCTCCTTCGGCGGCGCATTATCGCTGATATAATTAGCCAGCTTGCAGTACTGCTCTACGGAAATGTTCTCCGCACGCATTGCCGGGTCGATCCCCAGCTCGGCTAACACCTCAACGGTAAACGAATTGCTCAGGCTGTTACGGATCGTTTTACGGCGCTGGTTAAAGGCCTCCGTGGTGATGCGGCTGAGCACGCGCAGGTCTTTAACCGGGTACGGTTTCGTTTTGTGCGGCACAAGGCGCACAACCGCTGAATCCACTTTCGGTGGCGGTGTAAAGGCGGATGGCGGAACTTCGAGTACCGGGATCACGTTGCAGTAATACTGCGCCATCACGCTTAAACGACCATACGCTTTACTGTTCGGGCCTGCAACCAGACGGTTAACCACCTCTTTTTGCAACATGAAGTGCATGTCGGCAATGGCATCAGTATAGCTAAACAGGTGGAACATGAGCGGCGTGGAGATGTTGTACGGCAGGTTGCCGAAGACGCGCAGCGGCTGACCCATTTTTTCCGACAGTTCGCCAAAGTTCATGGTCATGGCATCCTGCTGATAGATGGTCAGCTTCGGCCCGAGGAACGGATGCGTTTGCAGGCGTGCGGCCAGATCGCGGTCCAGTTCGATGACGGTCAGCTGGTCGAGGCGTTCGCCGACCGGCTCGGTCAGCGCGGCAAGGCCCGGGCCGATCTCGACCATCGCCTGACCTTTTTGCGGATTAATAGCCGAGACAATGCTTTCGATCACGAACTGATCGTTAAGGAAGTTTTGCCCGAAACGTTTACGGGCTAAGTGGCCCTGATGGACTCGATTAGTCATTGAGTATTAACAATCATTTTGATGGCGAGATTAAGCGCCGTAATAAAACTGCCGACATCCGCTTTCCCCAGGCCTGCCAGATCCAGCGCAGTTCCGTGGTCAACGGACGTTCGAATAAAGGGTAAACCGAGGGTGATATTCACCCCGCGGCCAAAGCCCTGGTATTTTAGCACGGGCAGGCCCTGATCGTGGTACATCGCGAGCACGGCGTCGGCATTATCCAGGTATTTTGGCTGGAAAAGGGTATCCGCAGGCAGCGGCCCGCTGAGGTTCATCCCCTTCGCCCGCATTTCGTTGAGCACCGGAATGATGGTGTCGATCTCTTCGGTGCCCATGTGCCCACCCTCACCGGCGTGCGGATTGAGGCCACACACCAGCACGTGCGGCTGCGGGATGCCAAATTTTGTCTGCAGGTCGTGATGCAAGATCCCGATGATCTCACGCAGGAGTTCAGGAGTAATCGCATCAGGAATGGCTTTGATCGGCAGATGGGTAGTCACCAGCGCAACGCGCATCGCCTCCGTCGCCAGCATCATCACCACTTTCGGGCTGTGCGAGCGCTCCTCGAAGAACTCCGTATGCCCGGTAAACGGTATGCCCGCTTCGTTGATAACGCCTTTGTGGACCGGGCCGGTGATCAGGGCGGCAAATTCGCCCTTCAGGCAACCGTCGCAGGCGCGCGCAAGGGTTTCAACGACATAGTGACCGTTTTCCGTGCTGAGCTGGCCCGGAATAACCGGCCTGCGAAGGGGAACGGAGAGAAGAGTAAGCGTACCGGCTTGCTGCGGTGCAGGCTGTTGACCTTCAACGTAAGGGATGAGCGTTAAAGGCAGACCGAGCAATGCTGCCCGGTCCTGTAACAGTGTTGCATCGGCGCAGACCACCAGTTCCACCGGCCAGCTGCGCTGGGCGAGCTGGACAACGAGGTCAGGCCCAATCCCGGCGGGTTCGCCGGGCGTGATAACAACACGATGCTGTTTCATTAGTTGCTCAGAATTTTCACGTAAGCACTGGCGCGTTGTTCCTGCATCCAGGTAGCTGCTTCTTCAGAGAACTTACGGTTGAACAGCATACGGTAGGCTCTGTCTTTCTGAGCCGCATCCGTTTTATCCACGTTACGGGTGTCCATCAGCTCGATCAGGTGCCAGCCAAATGAAGAGTGAACCGGCGTGCTGATCTGGCCTTTGTTCAGCTTCATCAACGCGTCGCGGAAGGCAGGATCGTAAATATCCGCAGCGGCCCAGCCCAGATCGCCGCCCTGGTTAGCAGAGCCTGGATCCTGAGAGAACTCTTTTGCCGCCTTCGCAAAGGAGGTTTTACCGCTCTTAATGTCCGCAGCAATCTGTTCCAGCTTCGCACGTGCCTGATCGTCAGTCATGATCGGTGACGGTTTCAGAAGAATGTGGCGAGCGTGAACCTCAGTGACGGAAATATTTTGGCTCTGGCCACGCAGGTCGTTCACCTTCAGAATGTGGAAGCCCACGCCTGAACGGATAGGGCCGACGATATCCCCTTTCTTCGCCGTGCTCAGCGCCTGGGCAAAGATGGATGGCAGCTCCTGAATACGTCCCCAGCCCATCTGACCGCCTTTCAGCGCCTGTTGGTCTGCGGAGTAGGTGATGGCCAGCTTGCCAAAGTCGCCGCCGTTACGCGCCTGTTCGACAATCGAACGCGCCTGGCTTTCTGCTTCCGCAGCCTGATCGGACGTTGGGTTCTCTGGCAGTGGGATCAGAATGTGGCTCAGGTTCAGCTCTGTGCTCGCATCGTTCTGGTTACCCACCTGTTTTGCCAGCGCGTCCACCTCCTGAGGCAGGATGGTGACGCGGCGACGTACTTCGTTGTTACGCACTTCCGAAATCAGCATCTCTTTACGGATCTGGTTACGGTAGGTGGCGTAGCTGATGCCGTCATAGGCCAGACGGCTGCGCATCTGATCTAAAGACATATTGTTCTGCTTCGCGATGTTAGCGATCGCCTGATCGAGCTGCTCGTCAGTGACCTTCACACCCATTTTCTGCCCCATCTGCAGAACGATCTGATCCATGATCAGGCGCTCCAGGATCTGGTGGCGCAGCGTGGCGTCATCCGGAAGCTGTTGACCGGCTTCGCCCGAATTAAGCTTCACCGATTTCATCAGACCGTCAACGTCACTTTCAAGCACGACGCCGTTGTTAACCACAGCAGCGACTTTATCAACAACCTGGGGGGCCGCGAAGCTGGTATTCGCAACCATAGCGACACCGAGCAGCAGCGTTTTCCAGTTCTTCATACTTTTTCCATTTCAATTAACCGCAAAGCGGATTACGTTGCAAATCAAGCACATTACAAGGCGCTACTGTACGGCAGAATATTCGAGCGCAGCATTTTCTGGGTACCCAGACCGTAGTTGGAACTCAGGCCGCGTAGCTCGAAGTTAAAGCCAATCACGTTATCGTATTTGCTCTGATTGTTTTCAGTGTTCCAGCCGTTAAGCTTACGTTCGTAACCGACACGCAGCGCGTAACAGCAGGAGTTATATTGCAGACCTACCATCTGGTCAGCAGCTTTATTGGCGTTGGTGTCGAAGTAGTACGCGCCCACGATTGACCACCTGTCGGCGATTGGCCAGCTTGCTGCACCACCCACCTGCGAAATACCGTCTTTATACTGCTCTGCAGTACCGTAGTTCGGTAACGTCGCCTGAATATATTCCGGGCTGGCATAACGATAGGTCAACTGCACCATACGATCTTCATCCCGGCGGTACTCAATGGCTGCCGTGCTGTTGGCGATATTGTCGAGACGGGTATCATATTGCACGCCGCCGCGCAGGCCCCAACGATCGGTCATACGCCAGTAGGTGTCGCCAGCCCAAATCAGCGAACCTGTCTTGTTATCTTTCTCCCACTTGATATTGTCATCGCCCGTGCGAGACTCGGTGAAATAGTAGATTTGACCAACAGAAACGTTAAAACGTTCAACGGCGGCATCATCATATACGCGTGTTGTGACCCCGGTCGTTACCTGGTTCGCTGAAGCGATGCGGTCAAGGCCACCGTAGGTACGGTCGCGGAACAGGCCGCTGTAGTCAGACTGCAGTAATGAGGAGTCGTAGTTATTGATGTTGCTCTGATCGCGATAAGGCACGTACAGGTACTGCATACGTGGCTCCAGCGTCTGGGTATAGCCATCGGCCAACAAGGCCATATCACGCTCAAAGATCAGCTTGCCATCCATTTTAAACTGAGGGAGCGTCCGGTTGACCGACTCTTCCAGATGAGCATTGTTAGTTGCGTTGTAATTATCGATATTTTTTTGCTGATAGTGAGTCGCCATCAGCTTGGCTTCGGTATCCAGACTTGCCCAATCGTTGGACCACGGTAGATTGATCGTCGGCTCGAGGTGAACACGCGTGGCTTCAGGCATGTCCGAATCTGTGTTAACGAAATGCACCGCCTGAGCGTACACATGGGTGTCGAATGGACCCACATCATTCTGGTACCAGTTAACGTCCAGCTGCGGCTCGGCGCCATAGGTACTCGCCGTTTGGTCAGAAAACACCTGGAATTGCTTGGTCGAGACCGTTGCATCAAAGTTTTGTAACGCATAGCCTACGCTGAATTTCTGCGTGGCATAGCCATCCGTACTCGAGCCGTATTTCGACGAGAAGTCATTAAAATAAGACGAATCGCTAACCTTGGTATAGTCAACGTTAAAGCGCCACACCTGATCCATCACCCCGGCATGCTGCCAGTAGAATAGCCAGCGGTGCTTATCGCCTTCGGTCGGATGTTCGTCCTGGAAGACTTTATCCGACGGCAGATAATCCAGCTCCATCAGGCCAGCACCGGCGTGGGTCAGATAGCGGAACTCGTTCTCCCACATGACGTTGCCGCGCTTGTGGATATAGTGCGGCGTGATCGTCGCATCCATGTTGGGCGCGATGTTCCAGTAATACGGCAGGTAGAACTCAAAGTAGTTCGTGGTGCTGTATTTGGCGTTAGGGATCAGGAAGCCCGAGCGACGTTTGTCACCCACGGGAAGCTGCAGATAAGGGCTGTAGAAAATGGGAACCGGACCCAGCTTGAAGCGGGCGTTCCAGATCTCCGCGACCTGTTCTTCGCGGTCATGGATAACCTCGCTCCCGACCACGCTCCAGGTATTTGAACCCGGCAGACATGACGTGAACGTACCGTTTTCCAGGATCGTATAGCGGTTTTCGCCGCGCTGTTTCATCAGGTCTGCGTCACCGCGACCCTGGCGACCCACCATCTGGTAATCACCTTCCCAGACGTTAGTATCTTTCGTATTCAGGTTTGACCACGCTTTCGGACCTTTCAGGATGACCTGATTGTCGTCATAGTGCACATTACCCAGCGCATCCACCGTGCGTACCGGCTCGGCCGCGCCTTCCGGCTGCTTCTGGTGCAACTGCACTTCATCTGCCTGCAGACGGCTATTGCCCTGGTTAATATCCACATTGCCCGTAAACGTGGCATTGTCAGGGTAAGTCCCTTTGGAACTGTCGGCAGTAATGGTTACCGGCAAGCTATTTGTATCGCCACTCACCAGTGGGCGATTATAACTTGGGACGCCAAGCATACATTGCGAGGCGAGATCGGCCGCCAGCCCCTGTTGACTGTACAGGGCGGTGCCAATCATTGTGGCCAGGAGGGTGGGGATACGTTTTTTCATACGTTGTATTTTATTGTTCCGTCATCAGTGGCTACGGCTTACAAACGCTCAGAGACTATCTTACTCATCTGCGCAGTACCAGCGTTAATCCTGCCCGTTTGCGTGCCAGAGTGTTAGGCTCGCTATCGAATGACGAGTATGATAAAGCAAATTATAGGCGATGTCCTTCAATTGACCGTGACTTGAACACAGTGATGATGACGTTGCGTCGGCCAGGAATATGACTATCCGGGGAGTATATGCAGTATTGGGGTAAAATAATCGGCGTTGCGTTCGCCATCATCATGGGTGCCGGGTTCTGGGGAATTGTGCTTGGGCTTATTATCGGCCATATGTTTGACAAGGCGCGCAGCCGCAAAATGGCCTGGTTTGCCAATCAGCGCGAGCGTCAGTCACTCTTTTTCTCCACCACCTTTGAGGTCATGGGGCACTTAACCAAATCCAAAGGGCGCGTCACGGAAGCCGATATTCAGATTGCCAGCGTCTTTATGGATCGCATGAACCTGCACGGCGACTCCCGTCTGGCAGCGCAAAATGCGTTTCGCATCGGTAAAGCGGATAACTATCCGCTTCGCGAAAAAATGCGTCAGTTCCGCAGCATCTGCTTCGGGCGTTTTGATTTAATTCGGATGTTTCTGGAAATTCAAATCCAGGCGGCGTTTGCCGACGGTTCACTGCATCCGAATGAACGTGATGTCCTGTACGTGATTGCGGAAGAGCTGGGCATCTCCCGCATGCAGTTCGACCAGTTCCTGCGCATGATGCAGGGCGGGGCACAGTTTGGCGGCGGGTACCACCAGCAGTCGTCCGGCGGCGCCTGGCAGCAGGCGCAGCGTGGCCCGACGCTGGAGGATGCCTGCAACGTGCTTGGCGTTAAGCCGTCTGACGATCAGACCACCATCAAACGCGCCTATCGTAAGCTGATGAGCGAGCACCATCCGGATAAGCTGGTCGCGAAAGGCTTACCGCCGGAAATGATGGAGATGGCGAAGCAAAAAGCGCAGGAAATCCAGAAGGCGTACGAGCTGATTAAAGAGAAGAAAGGTTTCAAATAAGAAAAAGCCCGACGACGTCGGGCTTTTTTTCGGGCTTTTTTAGAAGTCCACCGGGGCTTTAAACGTCATCGCGTTGCCGAAGGCCGGATGGGTGATGGTGAGCGTCTGGGCGTGCAGCTGCAGACGTGGCGCTAGCGCCAGCGCTTCCGGCGGCGCGTAAAACCGGTCGCCCAGAATCGGGTGACCTAAGGCAAGCATATGCACGCGCAGCTGGTGTGAACGTCCGGTAATCGGCTTAAGCAGGACGCGGGCGGTGTTATCCGGCGCGTACTCCAGCACTTCATATTCGGTCTGCGCGGCCTTGCCGGTTTCATAACACACCTTCTGCTTTGGCCGGTTCGGCCAGTCGCAGATCAGCGGTAAATCCACCAGCCCTTCCGCCTGCGCCGGGTGACCCCAGACGCGGGCGACGTACTGTTTTTTCGGCTCGCGCTCGCGGAACTGGCGCTTTAACTCGCGTTCCGCGGCCTTATTCAGCGCCACCACAATCACGCCGCTGGTGGCCATATCCAGGCGATGGACGGACTCCGCCTGCGGATAATCGCGCTGAATGCGCGTCATCACGCTGTCTTTGTGCTCGTCCAGACGCCCCGGCACGGACAGCAGGCCGCTCGGCTTGTTGACCACCATAATGTGTTCATCCTGGTACAGAATGACCAGCCAGGGATCCTGCGGCGGATTGTAAGGCTCCATCACCATCTTGCGCTCCGTTTACTGATGCGTCACAACGATAAGACGCAGGGCATCCAGACGCCAGCTTGCCTGATTCAGGCTTTCCAGCACCTGCTGACGGTTGCTTTCAATCGCCGTCAGCTCGTCGTCACGGATGTTCGGGTTGACGGCTTTTAACGCTTCCAGACGGGACTGCTCGGCAGACAGTTTCTCGTCGGCTTCCGCGCGTGCGGCGTCAATCAGCGCTCTGGCCGCTTTCTCAATCTGGGTTTCGCCCAGCTGCAGAATGGCGTGCACGTCCTGCTGTACGGCGTTCACCAGCTTGCTGCCCGTGTGGCGGTTTACCGCGCTCAGCTGTCGGTTGAAGCTTTCGAATTCAACCTGTCCTGCCAGGTTGGTACCGTTTTTATCCAGCAGCAGACGCACCGGCGTTGGCGGCAGGAAGCGGGTAAGCTGCAGCTGTTTCGGCGCCTGCGCTTCCACCACGTAAATCAGCTCCACCAGCAGCGTGCCCACCGGCAGCGCCTTGTTCTTCAGCAGGGAGATGGTGCTGCTGCCGGTATCGCCGGAGAGGATCAGGTCCAGGCCGTTGCGGATCAGCGGGTGTTCCCAGGTGATGAACTGCGCATCTTCGCGGGACAGCGCCACGTCACGCTCGAAGGTGATGGTGCAGCCATCTTCCGGCAGGCCCGGGAAATCCGGCACCAGCATGTGATCGGACGGGGTCAGAACAATCAGGTTCTCGCCGCGGTCGTCCTGATTGATGCCGACGATGTCGAACAGGTTCATGGAGAAGCTAATCAGGCTGGTGTCATCGTCCTGCTCTTCAATGCTTTCAGCCAGCGCCTGCGCTTTTTCACCGCCGTTGGAGTGAATTTCCAGCAGGCGGTCGCGGCCCTGCTCCAGCTGCGCTTTCAGCGCGTCGTGCTTCTCGCGGCAGGACTTGATCAGATCGTCAAAGCCGTCGGTGTTTTCCGGCGCGGCCAGGTAGCCGATCAGATCCCCATGCACCTGGTCGTAAATGGTGCGGCCCGTCGGGCAGGTATGTTCAAACGCGTCCAGACCTTCGTGGAACCAGCGCACCAGCACGGACTGGGCGGTTTTTTCCAGATATGGCACGTGGATCTGAATATCATGCGCCTGGCCGATACGGTCCAGACGGCCGATACGCTGCTCCAGCAGATCCGGGTTAAACGGCAGGTCGAACATCACCAGGTTGCTGGCGAACTGGAAGTTACGGCCTTCAGAGCCGATTTCCGAACACAGCAGCACCTGTGCGCCGCTGTCCTCTTCCGCAAACCACGCCGCGGCGCGGTCGCGTTCCACGATGGACATGCCCTCGTGGAACACGGCGGCGCGAATGCCTTCACGCTCGCGCAGAACCTGCTCCAACTGCAGCGCGGTGGCCGCTTTGGCGCAGATCACCAGCACCTTCTGGGAGCGGTGCGCGGTCAGGTAGCCCATCAGCCACTCCACGCGCGGGTCAAAGTTCCACCAGGTGCCGGTATCGCCTTCAAATTCCTGGTAGATTTGTTCCGGGTAGAGCATGTCGCGGGCGCGCTCTTCCTGGGTTTTGCGCGCGCCCATAATGCCGGAGACCTTGATTGCCGTCTGATACTGCGTCGGCAGCGGCAGCTTGATGGTGTGCAGCTCGCGTTTCGGGAAACCTTTCACGCCGTTGCGGGTGTTACGGAACAGCACGCGGCTGGTGCCGTGGCGATCCATCAGCATGTCGATCAGCTCTTTACGCGCGGATCCCGCGTTGTCGCTGTCGCTGTTCGCGGCCTGTAAAAGCGGCTCGATATCCTGCTCGCCGATCAGCTCGCTCAGGGTGTTGAGTTCGTCATTAGAGAGACGCTTGCCCGCCAGCAGCATGGCGACGGCGTCCGCGACCGGACGGTAGTTATTCTGTTCTTCCACAAACTGCGCAAAGTCGTGGAAACGGTTTGGATCGAGCAGGCGCAGGCGGGCGAAGTGGCTTTCGAGGCCCAGCTGCTCCGGCGTTGCGGTCAGCAGCAGGACGCCCGGGACGTGCTCGGCAAGCTGCTCGATCGCCAGGTATTCGCGGCTTGGCGCGTCTTCGCTCCAGACCAGGTGGTGCGCTTCGTCAACGACCATAATGTCCCACTCGGCATCGCACAGGTGCTCAAGACGCTGCTTGCTGCGGCGCACGAAGTCCAGGGAGCAAATGACCAGCTGTTCGGTTTCAAACGGGTTGTCCGCATCGTGCTGCGCTTCGGCGTAGCGTTCGTCGTCGAAGAGAGAGAAACGCAGGTTGAAGCGGCGCAGCATCTCAACCAGCCACTGGTGCTGCAGGGTTTCTGGCACCACGATCAGCACGCGCTCGGCGGCGCCGGAAAGCAGCTGTTGATGCAGGATCATGCCCGCTTCGATGGTTTTACCCAGGCCGACTTCATCGGCCAGCAGCACGCGCGGCGCGTGGCGGCGGCCCACGTCATGGGCGATGTTCAGCTGGTGGGGGATCAGGCTGGTGCGCTGGCCGCGCAGGCCGCTCCACGGCATGCGGTACTGTTCACTCTGGAACTTGCGCGCGCGATAGCGCAGGGAGAAACGATCCATACGGTCGATTTGCCCGGCAAACAGGCGGTCCTGCGGCTTGCTGAACACCAGCTTGCTGTCGAGCAGCACCTCACGCAGGATGACATTGGCCTCGTCGGTGTCCAGACGAGTGCCGATATAGGCGAGCAGTCCATTCTCTTCTTTTACGTCTTCAATCTTGAGCTGCCAGCCGTCATGGCTGGTCACGGTGTCACCCGGATTAAACATCACGCGGGTTACAGGGGAGTCATTGCGAGCGTACAGGCGGTTTTCACCGGTGGCAGGGAAGAGGAGGGTAACCATGCGCGCATCGACGGCAACGACGGTTCCTAATCCAAGTTCGCTTTCTGTATCGCTGATCCAGCGTTGACCAAGTGTAAAAGGCATAGTTGTTCGGCTCTAATCTTAAATTGCAGGCAATAGTTCGACCCCCGTCAAATAAAGACGGTCATCGAAAAATGGGTCCGGGAATGGAAAGGGCGCTATGGTACTGGATGGCAGCCATTTCGTCACGCGTCAAAATAGGCCAAGTTGCCCTGTAACCAGTGTAGCAAAGTCGTCGTCGATGAAGGGCAAAATTCCGTCGGCGACCGGCTGAAGCTGACGCGTCAGATAGTGTTCGTAATCGAGCGGTGAGTGCTGATAATCCACAGGTTCAGGGCCGTTAGTTGTCCAGACGTATTTGATGGTTCCCCGGTTCTGGTACTGCGGCGCGCGGCCGCGCTTCACGTTCTCTTCATCCGCCAGGCGCGCGGCGCGCACGTGGGGAGGTACGTTGCGCTGATATTCCGCCAGCGGGCGGCGCAGGCGCTTGCGGTAGACCAGCTGGTTATCCAGTTCGCCCGCCATCAGGCTGGCTATCGTCTCGCGCACGTAGTCCTGATAGGGCTCATTGCGGAACACCCGCAGATAGAGCGTCTGCTGGAACTGCTGCGCCAGCGGGGTCCAGTCGGTGCGCACCGTCTCCAGCCCTTTAAAAACCATCCGCTGCGCGTCGCCTTCCTGAATCAGCCCGGCGTAGCGCTTCTTGCTGCCCTGATCGGTACCGCGAATGGTGGGCATTAAAAAGCGGGCGAAATGGGTTTCAAATTCCAGCTCCAGCGCGCTGGTTAACCGCTCTTTTTGCAAATGTGCCTGCCACCAGTCGTTTACGAAGGCGACCAGCGCTTTGCCGATTTGCGCGGCGTCGTCTTCTGAATGCGCGCCCTTAAGCCACACAAAGGTGGAGTCGGTGTCGCCGTAGATGACGTCATAGCCCCGGGATTCAATCAGCGCTTTGGTCTGGCGCATGATCTCGTGCCCGCGCATGGTGATCGAGGAGGCGAGACGGGGGTCAAAGAAGCGGCAGGCGCTGGTGCCCAGCACGCCGTAGAAGGCGTTCATGATGATTTTCAGCGCCTGCGAGAGCGGCTTGTTGCCGTGGCGTTTGGCCTCGTCGCGGCCGTGCCAGATGCTGCCCACAATGTCAGGCAGGCAGTGTTTTTCCCGCGAGAAGCGTGCGCCGAGGAAGCCTTCGGTGCTGTGCTCATCATCCGGCTGGGCCATGCCCTCAACCAGCCCGACGGGATCGATCAGGAAGGTGCGGATAATCGACGGGTACAGGCTTTTGTAGTCCAGGACCAGTACCGAGTCGTACAACCCTGGACGCGAATCCATGACGTAACCGCCGGGGCTCGCCTGCGGCGGCACGTCCCCGAGGTTGGGTGCGACGTAGCCTGCCCGGTGCATTCGCGGAAAATAGAGGTGGCTAAATGCGGCAACCGAGCCGCCGTGCCTGTCGACCGCGAGGCCGTTCACCGTCGCGCGCTCCAGCAGGAACGGCATGATCTCGGTTTTGTGGAATATCTGCGTGACCAGCTCGCAGTCTTTCAGGTTATAGGTGGCGAGCGCGGGCTTATCCTGGTTAAAGCGCCGGTCGATCTCGTCCATTCGGTCCCAGGGATTGTCGATGGATTTGCCTTCGCCAAGCAGCTCCTGGGCGACCGCTTCGAGGGAGAATGACGAGAAGTTCCAGAAGGCGGACTTCAGCGCCTCGATGCCGTCGATAATCAGGCGGCCATTGGCCTGGGCGAAGAAGACGCCGTTCTTGAAGCCGTGTTCGCGCCATTCCAGCTCGCTGTTTCCGCGCCCGAGCATCAGCGGAATGCGGTAGCGCTCGGCGTGCTTTTGCAGCACGCGCAGGTCAAACTGCACCACGTTCCAGCCAATCAGGACGTCGGGATCGTAGTCGGCAAACCACTGGTTAAGCTTCTCCAGCAGCTGCGGGCGGCTGTTGACGTACTCAAGCCGGAAATCCAGCGCGGTGGCATCGCCGTTCGGCGGGCCGAGCATATAGACAACCCGATCGCCGCAGCCTTCCAGACCAATGCAGTACAGCTCGCCATGGCGGGTGGTTTCAATATCCAGGGAGACCCACTTCAGCGGTGGACGATAGTGCGGATTCGGCTTCAGGCGCGCGTTAACGAGGCTGCCGCTATGCCCTGTGCCATCAACCCAGACGGGCGCGGTGATAAAACGCTCCATCAGAAAGCGCTCCGGTGGGCGGATATCGGCTTCGTAGAGCGTCACGCCCGCCTCGCGCAGCAGTTTTTCATAGCGCATCAGCTGACGATGGGCGCGGCAGTAGAGGCCGTAAACCGGCTGTCGGTGGAAATCTTTCAGCTCAAGGGGCGTTATGCGCCAGCCGTTTTCGCCGCGCAGCAGCTGTCTGACTTTTTCGACGTGCGCTTCAGGGATAAACGCCACGGACTCCTGCGGCGGCAGCGTGACGTGCAGCGGACCGTTGTCCGTCGCCAGCCAGAACGCAACCTCGGTGCCCTGAGGCGTATCCCGCCAGTGTCGGGTCAGTAAAAAACCTTCTTGCGCCTGCGTCACGCCGTTATCCCATAAAACAAAACCAGGCCTGATTATAGCCTGGTTGAGGTGGGTTTGCTGGGGTTTTATACAGTGCCTGTTTTGCCGGTGGCGCTGCGCTTATCCGGCCTACAGCGATCGTAGGCCCGGTAAGCGCAGCGCCACCGGGCAATGATTTACTGCCCGTAATATGCCTTTGCACCGTGCTTGCGCAGGTAATGCTTATCCAGCAGGGTTCGCTGCATATCCGGCAGCTGCGGCGCGAGCTGGCGACAGAAGATCCCCATATAGGCAACCTCTTCCAGCACGATGGCGTTATGTACCGCATCCTCCGCGTTTTTCCCCCAGGCAAACGGGCCGTGGGAGTGTACCAGCACGCCGGGCATTTGCGCCGCGTCGATACCCTGTTTTTCGAAGGTTTCGACAATCACGTTGCCGGTTTCCCACTCATACTCGCCGTTGATTTCCGCATCGGTCATCAGGCGCGTGCAGGGAATGGTGCCGTAAAAGTAATCCGCGTGGGTGGTACCCGTGGCCGGAATGGGCTGGCCCGCCTGCGCCCAGATGGTGGCATGGCGGGAATGGGTATGCACAATGCCGCCGATGGTCGGGAATGCCTGATACAGCAGGCGGTGAGTCGGCGTATCGGACGACGGCTTTTTGTTCCCTTCCACCACTTCACCCGTTTCGATGCTGACCACCACCATATCGTCCGCCGTCATCACCGCGTAATCCACGCCTGAAGGCTTAATCACGAACACGCCTTTTTCGCGGTCGACGGCGCTGACGTTGCCCCAGGTAAGTGTAACGAGGTTGTGTTTAGGCAGGGCCAGGTTGGCGTCAAGCACCTGCTGCTTCAAAACTTCGAGCATTACGTTCTCCTTGCCGGGTGGCGCTTCGCTTATCCGGCCTACGGTTTTGTAGGCCCGGTAAACGCAGTGCCACCGGGAATTTCGTACTTAGCGTTTTGAACCGTAATAGACTTCGTTCCAGCGCAGCGCGTCTTTGAAGGCGGGCAGGCGGGTATCGTTATCAATCACGGTCAGTTCGATATCGTGCAGCTCGGCGAACTGGCGCATGTCGTTCAGATCCAGCGCGTGGCTGAAGACGGTATGGTGCGCGCCACCGGCCAGGATCCAGGCTTCTGACGCGGTTGGCAGGTCCGGCTGTGCTTTCCACAGGGCGTTGGCGACCGGCAGTTTCGGCAGGGAGTGCGGCGTTTCAACCGCATCGACGCAGTTCACCAGCAGGCGGAAACGATCGCCCAGATCGATCAGGCTGGCGTTGATGGCCGGGCCCGTGCGGGTGTTGAAGATCAGACGCGCCGGATCGGCTTTACCGCCGATGCCGAGGTACTGCACGTCAAGGATCGGCTTCTCTTCGACGGCGATCGACGGGCACACTTCCAGCATGTGCGAGCCGAGCACAAGGTCATTGCCGTTTTCGAAGTGGTAGGTGTAGTCCTCCATAAAGGAGGTGCCGCCCTGCAGACCGGTCGACATCACCTTCATGATGCGAAGCAGAGCGGCAGTTTTCCAGTCGCCTTCGCCCGCAAAGCCGTAGCCCTGCTGCATCAGACGTTGTACCGCCAGACCCGGCAGCTGTTTCAGACCGTGGAGGTCTTCAAAGGTGGTGGTAAAGGCGTGGAAGCCGCCCTGTTGCAGGAAGCGCTTCATGCCCAGCTCGATACGCGCCGCGTCCAGCACGTTCTGGCGCTTGTCTCCGTTGATTTGCGCCGCAGGCGTCAGGCGGTAGCTGCTTTCGTACTCGTCCACCAGCGCGCTTACGTCGCCGTCGCTGATTTCATTGACCACCTGCACCAGATCGCCCACCGCCCAGGTATTGACGGAGAAGCCGAACTTAATCTGCGCGGCCACTTTGTCGCCGTCGGTGACCGCCACCTCACGCATGTTATCGCCGAAACGCACGACCTTCAGGTGGCGGGTATCCTGTTTTGATACCGCCTGGCGCATCCACGAGCCGATACGCTGTTGCGCCTTGCCATCCTGCCAGTGGCCGGTGACCACCGCGTGCTGCTGACGCATGCGCGCGCCTATGAAGCCGAACTCGCGGCCGCCGTGCGCGGTCTGGTTCAGGTTCATAAAGTCCATGTCGATGCTGTCCCACGGCAGGGAGGCGTTGAACTGGGTATGGAACTGCAGCAGCGGTTTGTTGAGGATAGACAGGCCGTTGATCCACATTTTGGCCGGTGAGAAGGTGTGCAGCCACACCACCAGACCGGCGCATTTATCGTCGTAGCTGGCGTCGCGGCAGATGTGGGTGATTTCGTCCGGCGTCGTGCCCAGCGGTTTCAGCACCAGCTTGCACGGCAGCTTGGCCTCCGCGTTCAGCGCGTTGACGACGTGCTCCGCGTGTTTCGTCACCTGCTGTAGCGCTTCCGGTCCGTACAGATGCTGGCTGCCAATCACAAACCACACTTCATAGTTATTAAAAATGGTCATCATCGTGTCCTTAATGGGTCAGGGTTGCCGTAGTGTCCGCGGTGCTTTTGGCCGGGGCGGCGACAGGGAGATAGTGAAGTTCAGCGCTTTTTGCCCACTGCTGGTAGCGCTGATAAAGCTGTTCAAAGCGTTGCGCCTGCTGGGCGCGCGGCTGGAGCGTGTTTTCGACGGCGCTCGCCATATGCTGCTGCGCGGTCGGGATATCCGCATGGACGCCTGCGGCCACGGCGGCGAAAATCGCCGCGCCCAGCGCGCAGCACTGATCGGAGGCCACAATCTGCAGCGGACGGTTCAGCACATCGCAGCAGGCCTGCATGATCACCGGGTTTTTACGGGCGATGCCGCCCAGCGCCATCACGCTGTTGACGTCGATACCCTGTTCGATGAAGCACTCCATAATGGCGCGCGCGCCGAAGGCCGTGGCGGCAATCAGGCCGCCGAACAGCGCAGGGGCGTCGGTCGCCAGGTTGAGATCAGTAATAACCCCTTTCAGGCGCTGGTTGGCAAACGGCGTGCGGCGACCGTTGAACCAGTCCAGCACCACCGGCAGGTGATCGAGAGACGGGTTTTTTGCCCAGGCTTCCGTGAGCTGCGGCAGAAGCTGCTTTTTGCTCTCTGCGATCTGAGTTTTCAGCTCAGGATGCGCTGCCGCCAGCCGATCCAGCGGCCAGCCCAGCACGCGACCAAACCAGGCGTAGATATCGCCAAATGCGGACTGACCGGCTTCCAGCCCGATGAAGTCCGGCACCACGCTGCCGTCAACCTGGCCGCAGATGCCTTTTACCGCGCGCTCGCCAACGGTGGCTTTATCCGCCGTCAGGATGTCGCAGGTTGACGTTCCGATGACTTTGACCAGCGTGTTGGGCTGCGCGCCCGCGCCCACGGCGCCCATATGGCAGTCAAACGCGCCGCCGGAGATGGCCACGTTCTGCGGCAGGCCGAGGCGTTTTGCCCACTCTTCGCAGAGCGTGCCCACCGGAATATCGGCGGTGAAGGTGTCGGTAAACAGCGGATAGGTCAGGCTCTTGTTGATAATCGGGTCGAGCTCATCGAAGAACGCGGACGGAGGCAGGCCGCCCCAGCTTTCATGCCACAGGGATTTATGCCCGGCGCTGCAGCGACCGCGGCGGATGTCCTGCGGACGGGTCGTGCCGGAGAGCAGGGCGGGCACCCAGTCGCACAGCTCAATCCACGATGCCGCAGCCTGCGCGACGGCGGCGTCGGCACGGGTGACGTGGAGAATCTTGGCCCAGAACCACTCGCTGGAGTAAATTCCGCCGATGTAGCGCGAGTAGTCGGTTTTGCCCGGCTGATGGCACAGGCGCGTAATGGCTTCGGCCTCTTCCACGGCGGTATGGTCTTTCCACAGCACGAACATGGCGTTCGGGTTGTCGGCAAACTCCGGGCGCAGCGCCAGCACGTGGCCTTCGGCATCTACCGGAGCAGGCGTGGAGCCGGTGCTGTCGACGCCAATCCCGACAATTTCCGCCCGCTGGGCGTCAGTCAGTTCTGCCAGAACGGTTTTGATCGCCGCTTCCATCGACTCAATGTAGTCACGCGGGTGGTGGCGGAACTGGTTGTTTGGCGCATCGCAGTAGCGCCCCTCTTGCCAGCGCGGGTACCACTCAACGCTGGTTGCTATTTCCCGGCCAGTGGTACAGTCCACTGCCAGCGCGCGAACCGAATCGCTGCCAAAATCGAGGCCAATCGCAATTGCCATGGTGTTGCTCCATCGAAAAAACAGGTATGGAAGAACATTAGAGACTGGGGGCAAAAGTCGTCAGGCAGGATCCGCTAATCTTATGGATTAAATTGCTGTTACAACGGAAAGTGTGACGCCGTGCAAATATTCAATGTGGACATTTCTGCCGCACTTATAGACACTTTTGTTACTGCTCATCCGCCCGCTCTGGCGGAGAAATCAGGGGTAAAGGCTGAAACATGGCGGACGTAAAAGCGGCGTGATGCTTTTTGGATCGTTTCGCGGGCCATTTTTAAGCTGCTTTTAGTGATATGGACAATTGGTTTCCTTCATGACCCTTGGGAGAACTGAATCTATGGCCGAAACGCAAAACGATCCCCTGCTGCCGGGATACTCGTTTAACGCGCACCTTGTGGCGGGGCTGACGCCTATTGAGGCTGAGGGATATCTCGACTTTTACGTCGACCGACCGCTCGGCATGAAGGGGTATATCCTCAACCTGACCGTGCGCGGAGAGGGGATCATCAAGAATGGCGACCAGCAGTTCGTCTGCCGCCCCGGCGATATCCTGCTGTTCCCGCCGGGGGAGATCCATCACTATGGCCGTCATCCGGATGCCAAAGAGTGGTATCACCAGTGGGTCTACTTCCGTCCGCGCGCCTACTGGCAGGAGTGGCTTACGTGGCCCGCTATTTTTGCGCACACCGGTTTTTATCGCCCGGATGAGGTACATCTGGCGCAGTTCCGTGAGCTGTTCGCGCAGATTATTGAGGCGGGGCAGGCCGGTGGTCGCTACGCTGAGCTGCTGGCAATAAACCTGCTTGAACAGCTGCTGCTGCGACGGATGGAGGCGATTAACGCGTCGCTTAACCCGCCGCTGGATAACCGCGTGCGCGACGCCTGCCAGTACATCAGCGACCACCTGGCCGACAGCCAGTTTGATATTGCCAGCGTTGCCCAGCACGTCTGCCTGTCGCCGTCGCGGCTGTCGCATCTGTTTCGCCAGCAGTTGGGCGTCAGCGTGTTGAGCTGGCGCGAGGATCAGCGCATCAGCCAGGCGAAGCTGCTGCTCAGCACCACCCGAATGCCGATTGCCACCGTAGGGCGCAACGTGGGCTTTGAGGATCAGCTCTATTTTTCTCGCGTATTTAAAAAATGCACCGGCGCCAGCCCGAGTGAATTCCGCGCCGGGTGTGAATAAACGGTAAAAAAAGCTAAACAAACAGGTGAACCCGGAAAGCAACCTGTAAACTATTCAGACAATTGTTGCCTTGACGCGGTGCGGGGCGCTAAGCAGAATCGCTGATTCGTTTTCTGACCGGAATAGTTATGCAGGCATTGCTGGAACACTTTATTACCCAGTCCGTTATGTACTCGCTCATCGCCGTGGCGCTGGTGGCGTTTCTGGAATCGCTGGCGCTCGTGGGGTTAATCCTGCCCGGCACCGTGATGATGGCGGGGCTTGGCGCGCTGATTGGCAGCGGCGAGGTTAATTTCTGGCAGGCGTGGCTGGCCGGGATTATCGGCTGCCTGCTGGGCGACTGGATCTCCTTCTGGCTGGGCTGGCGCTTTAAGAAGCCGCTGCACCGCTGGTCGTTCATGAAAAAGAACAAAGCCTTGCTGGATAAAACCGAGCATGCGCTGCACCAGCACAGCATGTTTACTATTCTCGTGGGCCGCTTTGTCGGGCCAACGCGTCCGCTGGTGCCGATGGTGGCGGGGATGCTGGATCTGCCCGTCGCAAAGTTTGTGGTGCCGAACATCATCGGCTGCGTCTTCTGGCCGCCGTTCTACTTCCTGCCGGGGATCCTGGCCGGTGCGGCTATCGATATTCCTGACGGCATGCAAAGCGGTGAGTTTAAGTGGCTGCTGCTGGGCACCGCGCTGCTGCTGTGGCTGGCCGCGTGGCTGTGCTGGCGGCTGTGGCGCAGCGCGAAAGCCAGCGTCGATCGCCTGACGCGCTATCTTCCGCGCACTCGTCTTTTGTGGCTGGCCCCGCTGACGCTGGGTGTGGCGGTGGTGGCGCTGGTCGCGCTGATTCGCCATCCGCTGATGCCGGTGTACGGTGAGATTTTATTAAAAGTGGTGAGCCGTTAATGACTTTTCCCTCTCCCTGTGGGCTGAGGGATCCCCACAAAATAATGCCAGCACAGTCGGCCCCCTCTCCATTGAGGGAGAGGGTTGGGGTGAGGGGG